>JAISBL010000090.1 GCA_031266215.1 Tannerellaceae bacterium
GTGATAGCTTTCGTCACGTACGCAATAACTTTCATCACGCACGTGATAGTTTTTATAACGTACGCAATAACTTTCATTACGTACGTAATAGTTTTCATCACGTATGTAATAATTTCTATTACGTACGTAATAACTTTCATCACGTACGTAATTGTTCCTGTTTCGTACGTGATAATATCTAACTATAATACTATAATACTTTACTGCTTTAAAATTTAAACAGGCTCTAAGTCCGGCAGCTAAAAAGAGTTGAGAGTATAAGGTAGGGGAACTTTATACTCTCAACTCTTTTAATACCTCCATGACATTGCCGTCACCGGGGAAGCTTCTCTCCGCCCGGTCAGTCGTCCTGTCTGACGGAGCCTGAGCCTGACGTGGATTTCTTTATTGAAGAAGGCTTGCCACGGTACAGGATATTCCCGCTGCCACTCGAACTTGCAACCAGTTCCTCGTTTGTAAACAGTTCGACCCTTCCGGAGCCACTCAACGTTACGTTCGCACGATCGGTTTTGCACCCGAAGGCTTCTATCCTCCCGCTACCCGACATGGCGTAAGAGGCTTTTTGGGCGCTTCCGCCAATTTTGGCCCTTCCGCTGCCGGATAAACGGACTTTCACCTCCTCGCACGTAAGATCTTTTGCCAACTCTATCCTTCCGCTGCCTGCAAGGTTGAGATTCAGCCGGGCGGCATTAAGCGCGCCGTTTACATTCACACGGCCGGAGCCGGCTAAATCGACCGTCGCTTCCTCACACGTAAGGTCTTTTGTCAACTCCAGTATTCCGCTGCCGGCAAGGCTGAAATGCAGCCGGGCGACATTGAGCGGGCTAAGTACCATGAAATGTCCGGAGCCGGCCTTACTAAGTTTTTTCAGGTCGCGCGAGTTTGATTTTACCTTGTACACGGTAGGTTCCAGGTTGTAGCTATAAGTGCTCTGAAAGCGGTTCCCTTCATGCTCCGGGCCAATGGACAGCTTGTGGCCTTTTACTTCGGCGCGGAGGTATTGGAAGATGTTCTCATCCGTCGTTATACTAAGGAAAGGAGCAGCGTCGGATTGCTCATACTCAAAGGTCATGTTACCCGCAATCGATATCTCGTCATAATCGGTAATGCTGATGGTGCGTGTTATCACATTACCGTTACCCTTCACCTTCTGGGCGGCATGCAGGCCCGCCGCCAGCGTAAGTAATCCTGTCAAAAGGACAAATAGTTTTGTTTTCATTGTATTATTAATATTAAAAGTTTCATACGAATAAAATATTTAGTTCAATGCAGGTATGGAACTCGCAGTACGTTTTATTTATCGCCTTTGGCGTAAATAGTTTTTACATGCTCGTTTCATATACACAGTATACAACGATAAAACCCGGCGCAGGGTTGCATCGTGAGGTCAAATTCTTACTTTTGCCTTCAAAATATATTTTAAATCATCAGAATATGAGATTTCTGGAACGCTCGCTCGATCAAATGAATCAATGGTGGAAGTACGTGCTTGTCTGCGCGTGCGCCTTGTTCCTGTGGCCGGCCATAGGAAGTATTCCACTGGTAGTTGCAGTATGGATAAATTCATTCCCGGCCGGTGAGGGGATGGAGTCCATTGTTCAGGGCAATGTGGCAGGCTTGCCCGTTGGCGGCCTGTCAAAGAACCTGACACTGGCCCTTATGCTGTTTTCCACCGTGGTTACGCTGCTCCTCACTGTTCCGCTTGTGAAGGCGTTGCATAAGAGAAGCTTTTCGGAAGTTATCAACGGGACTAAGAAGATACGTTTCGGCCGCTGCCTGACGGGAGTCTGGGTGTGGTTTGCGTTGATGTCGATGATGTACCTGGCGGATTATCTGATAAACCGTGAAGATTATGTCTTGCAGTTCGACCTCTGGCGTTTCATCCCGCTGGTGTTTGTTTCGCTTGTCTTTATGCCTTTCCAGACTACGAGCGAAGAGTTTTTGTTCCGCGGTTATCTCACGCAGGGATTTGCAGCGTGGACAAAAAGACGCTGGGCGTCGCTTATCTTCCCTTCGCTTATTTTCGGACTGATGCACGTATTCAACCCCGAAGTGAAAGAGTTTGGGTTCTGGGCCACCATGCCCCAGTACGTTTATTTCGGATTGTTCTTCGGTCTGGTCTCCATACTGGACGACGGCATCGAGCTGGCCATCGGCATCCATACGGCTAACAATATATTCCTCTCGCTGTTCGCCACCTCCGGATCATCAGTATTACAGACCGACGCCGTACTGGAGGTAGTGCGCATCAATCCATACAAAGACATGGCGTTACTGGTTGTCATGAGCATCTTTGCCGGGGCTTATTTCGCCGGAAAGTACAGATGGAATTTTTTAGTACTTTTGAGGCGCTTATAAAACGGACATGGAAAACAACATCATACTATTATCTGTCATCATCCCCGTATACAACGAAGAATCCACACTGGAACGCCTTCTTGAGAAGGTGATAAGCCTGCAGCCGGCAAACGGGACAGCGAAGGAAATTATCATCGTCAACGACTGTTCGTCGGACAGGAGCGAAGATATTGCCAAAGAAGTGATCGCCAGGCATCCGGATGCGTGCATCAGGTACCTCAGGCACGACGTCAACTCAGGCAAAGGCATGGCTATACGGACAGGACTACAGTCGGCTACGGGCGACTACGTCGTCATACAGGACGCCGACCTTGAATACGAGCCGCAAGACCTCAACATGCTGCTGAACTACCTTATATCAAACGGCAGGAAAGTAGTTTACGGATCACGTTTCCTTAACCCGGCGAATAAACACTCCTACTATGGCTTTTACCTGGGCGGGAGACTGGTGTCCCTGTGTACCAACATACTGTACGGACAGCGCCTGACCGACGAGCCTACCTGCTATAAGATGCTTGAGACCGGTCTCCTGAAGTCCCTTTCACTGCAATGCACCGGCTTTGAATTCTGCCCCGAAGTGACGGCCAAAGTCGCGAGGCTGGGATATAAGATAGACGAACTGCCGATATGCTATTATCCGCGCACCATAGTAGAGGGCAAGAAGATAAAATGGCACGATGGCGTAAAAGCCATCTGGGTGTTACTGAAATACAGATTCATCAAATAACAACTACATGGAGAAAAAGAAAGCCGGCAAAACCCATAATCACCCCTTCCGGCCGGAAACAAAGAAAAAGCCACAAAGCAACAGCTACCTTCCCTGGCTTGTGAAAAACGTATGCGCCGCCGCCGTGGCGGGATTCCTGCTTTTCGAATGCGTAGACGTACAGGGTGGATATAACTGGGTGTATAACATGATGCTGAAGGGAAACATGGAGCTGATCAAAGCAAACCCCGACGCGACGATAGAACAAAGGAACGAGTTTAAACTTGGAACCGACTATTCCTACCTTTTGTACGTTAAGAACTCAACGCCCGAAGACGCCGTTATCCTTTACCCCTCGCACGAAGACTTCTTCCCTCCGGGAGTAGAAAGCCCTTTCAAACAGAACATCTCCAACAAAATCTGGGCGCTGCGCTTCCTGTACCCCCGGAAGCTTGTACTCCCGTCCGAAATGGGGACCAACCGCTACACCAATGATATAACCCATGTGGCGATAGTGAACGGACGCGGCTACGAACGGCTGAATTACGAAACGGAAGCCGAAATCCCGACGACGGAATTTACTGTAATATCCATAAAACGCTAACGACATGCTACACCTAGGCATCCTCCTGACTATTGCGGCAGGATTCGTATTTGTACACTGCCTCTCGGTAAAGTTCACCCTGATCGAAAAGGCGGGATTGTCTTTCCTCCTTGGGATGGCCCTCGAGACCTTCCTGATGCTCTTCATCGACCAGGCCGGAATACCGCTGACGCCGGCGTCGCTCCTGACGGGCGAAACCCTTTTACTGGCAGGCCTGTGCGCCTTTGTTTATCGCTATCGCAAAGATGCGGTCGAGTCCCTCCGGACGTCCGTCACGCTCTCATCTTTCAAAGACCTGAACATGGTGTGGCTCATATTTATCGCAGCCACGGCCTATATAGAATACATGAACCTTTCCAAATGCCTCTATTTCCCACCGAGTGACAGGGATGCCCTGGCCGGCTTCGAAACCATTGGCTACATCGCTGCAATGGAGCATACGCTCAAAGGGATAAGCATCTTCGACGGCGCTTACATTCAGGGCATCAACGGCCCGGCAAGTTATATCACTTACGCGCCGCTGGTGCAACTGTGCTATACTTACGTGTATGCACTGGGGGCCGAGACGTCAAAGATTGTGAACGGACTGATGTATTTGTTCTTCCTCTTTGCTTTTTACGGGGCCACCCGGCGCGCCGCAGGTAATACCGGAGCGGCTGTGGCTACTTTCTTCATGCTGATGACGCCTGAGATGTTGTCTTTCTCCTCCCTGTCTATGACCAATGTTATCCATGCCGCCTTCGCATCCCTGAGTATTATCTATATGGCGCTATGGTTCAGGGAAAGGGAAAAGAAAGACCTGCTTGTCTGCGGAGCCCTTTTAGGGGCGAACATCCTGTGCCGTACCGAGGGGATTGTATTTACCGGAGCCGTCGGGCTGTTACTTCTGATTGACGCTTTACGTACTAAACAGTACCGGAGTCTGTTGCCACCCTCCCTTTTCGCCCTTGTCCCGCTACTCTGCTGGACGCTTTACAAGGAGGCTAACAGTCTTTACTCGGAAAGCATCGCCATCACCCACCCTTTTTGGGACGCTGAGAAGGCCGGCATTATACTTAAATATATATGGACGCTGTACAGGGACACCCTGCACTACGGATGGACTTTCAACATCTTCATTATCGCTTTTATCGCCAACCTGTGGTTTGTGGTTAAGAAGCGCGACAGCCTCTACCTGCTGCTGGCCCTCGCGCTGTCGTCGGCATTCTACCTGGCTCTGCTATACCAGATAGATTATAAGTGGGACACGATAGATAGCGTCATGCTTTACTCAGCCAAACGTTTCCTGTTCTGTTTCGTCCCGGCAATATGGTATTTCTCACTCTCCAATCATGCCGTGCGTACGGCCTTCATGAAACTGGAACGGCTATTGCTCATAAATAAGGCTTGACCACAGAGAGGGAGAGAGCACCTCGTTGGCAACTTCCATTATATTTTCGGCCGTGACGTTTTCTATCTTCCTGCATATCTCATCCGGAGTATCATAGCGGTTATGGTGCAGGAACTGCTTGCCAAGGCCCAGAAATAAGCTTTCCTTGTTATCGACGGACACGCCAAGCTGGCCGGCCGTCTGCTTCCTGGCAGCGGCGAGTTGCGAATTCAGTATTTTGGAGCCGCACAGCCTGCTAAGTTCATTATTGACCAACTTCATGGCTTTATCCGTATTCTTGGGGTCCGTCCCAAAATAAACGGAAGCAAAGCCGGTATCGGTATACGATGAGATTCCCGACTCCACGCCATACACCAGACCATGCTTCTCGCGTAGCGACATATTCAGCCGGCTGTTCATGCCGGGGCCTCCAAGGAGGTTATTGAGAAGGAAAAGAGCTATCCGCTTCCTGTCGTCATCATGCATGCTGTAAGACCGGCCACCCATAATGACATGCGTCTGATACGTATCGCGCCTTACCCGCTTAGCCTGCTGAAGCACGTTGTCAGGCGCCACGCTAAAGCGCGGTGATAATGTCGGCGGCGACGTCTGCCCATCGTAAATGACTGTAGAAGCCACCATGCGGAATATCTTTTCGGGCCTGGTTCTCCCCATAGAGAAAAAGACCATGTTAGACGGCGCGTAAAAACGTTTCATGAACATGCGGCACGACTCGGACCTGAAGTTCTTTAGCGAATCCTCGTCACCCAGCACGTTATGCCCCAGCGCGTGACCGGCGAAAAGCATATTCTCAAACTCGTCGAAGATAAGCTCCGAAGGAGTATCCTTATACGTATTAATCTCGTCAAGAATAACGTCCGCCTCCTTCTTTATCTCATGTTGCGGGAAGCGCGAGTGAAACAATATATCCGTCAGCAATTCCAGCGCCCGTCTCAGATGCTCTTCCATAAAAACAGAATAGACCATCGTCTCTTCCTTTGTAGTGTAAGCGTTAAGCTCACCCCCGACATTCTCCATACGGTTAAGAATGTGCCAGGCCCTGCGTCTCTGTGTCCCTTTGAACAACATATGTTCCACGAGATGCGCCAATCCATATTCGCCTTCTTCCTCATCTCTCGCGCCGGCATGTACGGCAAAGCCACAGTAAGACACCGGCGAGTCGGAAGCCAGATGTATCAGCCTCAGTCCATTTTGTAGCGTGTGTGTGTAATGATGCATGATCTTTTTAATAAAGTAATGATGATAATACCAGGTCAAAACCGGCGGCAAATGTAACGTAATATTCCATAGAGAATGCAGTCGATAGCCTGAAAAAACTACCGGCGTCACAGATTGAGTGTGCATCAAAAGTATTGCATCCCTGTGCCCGTTTTAAGAATGCCATAATTCACGTGCAGTGCTTTTGCACCAAATTCATCTATTGGCTCCCGGGATGTACAAAAAAAACCTTTCTTATGGCATTCGGAATACAGTATAACAAAAAAGCATTGAAAGCCTCTTCACTTGAATAGCGGCAATCAATGCTTTGATAATCAGTCGGGGTGAGACGATTCGAACGTCCGACCACACGCCCCCCAGACGCGTACTCTAAACCTGGCTGAGCTACACCCCGATTTTTTTTTAGCGCTGCAAATATATGCGTTTTGATCTATATTCCAAAAGATTCGCGATAAAAATCCAGGGAGTCGAATATGCGTTCTTTGCTCACAGACTGGTTGATGCGTATTTCGCCGATACCGGACAGCAGAGTGAAAGAGATGACGCCACCCTCATTTTTCTTGTCATGCGTCATCCGTTCGTATAGATAGTCATACGCCTTGCAGTGGAAGAAGAAGGGAGGATAATATTCTTTTATGTAATGAACAACCTGTGTGAGCCTGTCGGAAGGGAAACCGCATTGTTTGTACGAAAGATACAATTCGCAAACGATGCCGATAGCTACAGCATGGCCGTGTAAGAGAGGGGTGGCGCCTTTAAACGACAGGCTCTCAATGGCGTGTCCTATGGTATGTCCAAGGTTCAACGCTTTACGTATTCCCTTTTCATGTGGGTCTTCTTCTACAATGCGCTCCTTTATAGCGACCGATTGGGCGACCATTGCGTTCAGGATGCCGCTGTCCATCGGCTTGTCAAGGTCTAATGACAACACATTGGCGTAAACCTCACCGGAACTGATAAGCGCGTGTTTAATCATCTCGGCATATCCTGAGAGGATGTTGTCTCGATCCAGCGTGCGGAGGAAACGGCAATCTATAAACACGCAGGCCGGAGCATGGAAAGCGCCTATCTCGTTCTTCAGCCCGTTGAAATTGACGCCCGTTTTGCCGCCCACGGCGGCATCTACTGACGCCATCAGGGTTGTGGGGATGTTCAGCGTGTGAATACCCCGCTTGAACGTCGCCCCGGCAAAACCGCCAAGGTCGGTTATCATACCGCCGCCTATGTTTATCAGCAAAGAGTTGCGCGAAGCTCCTTCGTCTGAAAGTATCTGCCATATAGCCGATAATTGTTCAGGGTTCTTATGGCTGTCGCCGGGCGGAATTGTTATAAGGCGCCCGGACTGCAGGCGGGGAATATCCTGAAGAAGCGGATAGCATTTTTCCCTTGTGTTGGTGTCGGCCAGAACAAACAGCCTGTCGTGTTTAAAGTCAGACAGGAAACGCTCCAGGTCTGTCTTTAAATCATCGGATATAACTATTTTATGTGCAGGCATGCTTAATTCAGGCCTAAAGATTCAAGCACTGCCTCGATAGCTGCGGGAAGTCCGTCTATACACTTCCCTCCGGCAGTGGCAAAATGAGGCTGACCTCCTCCTCCTCCCTGTATGTGGCGTGCGGCGTCTTTTACCAGTCCGGAGGCATTGTACCCTTCGTCCACCAAGCCGTCGCTGAGCATTACCATCAGGGTGCATTTTGAACAATCGGACAAACCGGCAATAAATGCGAACCGTTCCTTTGATTCGCTTTTGATCTGAAAGGCCACGTCTTTCATAAAATCCACATTCCCGTTGCCTGTGTACCGGATCACTTTTATCCCGTTACGCTCCACGGCATGAGCCATGATCTCCTTTTTCAGTTGTACGGCCCTCTCTCTGGCATAGGCTTCCAACTGCTTTTTCATGTCTGCGTTTTCGTCTATCGACTTGCGTATTGTCTGTATCAGGTTGGGTACATTATTAACCAGTGAGCGCAGTTCGCGAATGATGTCCTGCTGTATGAAGAAGTAGTTTTCAGCATATCCGGCCGTTGTGGCTTCAATACGGCGCACCCCTGCCGCTACGGAACTTTCGGATATGATACGCAACGTTCCGATCATTCCGGTCGAAGGGAGATGCGTGCCTCCGCATAGTTCAACCGAACCGCCATACTTCACCACCCTCACCTCTTCGCCGTATTTCTCGCCGAACAGCGCCATTGCGCCCATTTTCTTTGCTTCCGCCACCGGCATTGAGCGATGCTCTTCCAGTTTGAAGTCGGAGCGGATCTTTTCTCCGACCAGCCGTTCTACTTTGCGCAGCTCTTCGTCTGTCAGTTTCTGAAAGTGCGAAAAGTCGAACCGGAGAGATTCCGGCGACACATACGACCCGCGTTGTTCCACGTGCGCGCCCAGAGTTTCGCGCAGAGCTTCGTGAAGCAGATGCGTCCCGGTGTGGTTACACTCACACTGGAGGCGTTTTTCTTTGTCTATCCTGGCGATGAAGGTAGCCGTCAGGTCGGCCGGCAGCTTCTCTGTCAGGTGTACGGCGAGGTTGTTCTCGCTCCTGGTGTCGATAACGGCTATCGTCCCGCAGTCGGATACCAGCCATCCAGTATCGCCTACCTGTCCGCCCTTTTCGGCGTAGAACGGCGTCTGGTCAAGTACTATCTGATATAGCTCTTTGTTCTTCTGTTTTATTTTACGGTAGCGGAGTATGACGGCCTCCGACTCAGAGAAGTCATAACCGGTGAACCGGCTGTCGCCTTCCTTCAGTACCACCCAGTCGCCTGTTTCTACGGCGGCGGCATTGCGCGCACGCTCTTTCTGTTTCTGCATTTCTACGTTAAACTCCTCAACATCGACGGTCATGTCGTATTCGCGCAGTATCAGTTCGGTCAGGTCCAAGGGAAATCCGAAAGTGTCATAAAGGGTAAAAGCATCTATCCCGCTAAGAACTTCTTTGCCGGCTGACTTTGCCTCTGCCGTTTTCTTATCAAGCAGGCGGATGCCTGTCTCCAGGGTGCGGAGGAAAGATTCTTCTTCCTCTTTTATAACTTTTTCTATCAGCGTCTTTTGTTCCGCCAGCTCAGGGTAAGACTCTCCCATAGTATCTATAAGTACCGGAAGGAGGCGATACATAAAGGACTCCCGGCGTTCCAGGAATGTATATCCGTAGCGGACGGCCCTCCGCAATATCCGGCGTATCACGTACCCAGCTTTCGCATTCGAAGGCAACTGTCCGTCGGTAATTGAGAAAGCGATAGTGCGTATATGGTCGGCTATGACGCGCATCGCCACGTCCCTCTGCCTGTCTTCGCCATAGGTAAAGCCTGTGAAAACGCCTATCTGCCTGATTATAGGCTGGAATACATCGGTGTCGTAGTTCGACGTCTTACCCTGGATAGCCATACAAAGGCGTTCAAACCCCATGCCGGTATCTATCACTTTGGCAGGCAGTGGGGACAGCGAACCGTCGGCCTTCCTGTTATACTGCATAAACACCAGGTTCCATATTTCTATAACCTGCGGATGATCTTTATTCACCATCCCGGCGCCGCTCACACGCCGGCGTTCTTCTTCGGGGCGAATGTCTATATGTATCTCCGAGCAGGGGCCGCATGGGCCTGTATCGCCCATTTCCCAGAAATTATCTTTCTTATTCCCGTTGAGGATATGCGTCTCCGGGAGCAGGTTCGCCCAGTAGCCGGCCGCTTCCGTATCGCGTTCAAGCCCTTCGGCCGGACTTCCTTCAAATACCGTGGCGTACAGGCGGTCAGGGGCAAGCTGCAAGACTCCTGTCAGGTATTCCCATGCCCAGTCGATAGCTTCCTTTTTGAAATAATCGCCAAAAGACCAGTTGCCAAGCATCTCAAACATGGTATGGTGGTAAGTGTCATGCCCCACCTCTTCAAGGTCGTTATGTTTGCCGCTCACTCTGAGGCATTTCTGCGAATCGGCCACACGCGCATATTTAACGGCGGCATTGCCCAGTATAACGTCTTTGAACTGATTCATGCCTGCATTGGTAAACATCAGGGTAGGGTCCCCTTTTATAACCATAGGGGCGGAGGGTACAATCTGGTGTTGTCTTGAGGCGAAAAAAGCCTTAAACGATTCACGGGTTTCTTTAGCTGTCAGCATATAATTCAGTGTATAGTTCTCGTTAATAATCTGAAAAACAGTTTGCAAAAGTACGGCATTTTATTATTTTTGCGTCGGTTTGCTTAATAAAAATATTCGATGGGACTTTTCATATCGCGAAAATCATACTATATATACGACCCCAATACTCTTAGTTACGAACGCGTATACCCGTCTGTTAAAGACAGGATATTCACCGTAGTACGACACCTGAGTATGGGAGTTATAGTAGCCATAGTCATATACCTCACCTTCACACGTTTTTTCGACTCGCCTATGGAAGCGCAGTTGCGCAAAGAAAACCGGCTGCTCCAGACCCAGTACGAAGTGCTTTCACTGAGGCTTAACGAAGCCTTTTCGGTATTGAACGACGTACAGCAGCGCGATGAGAACCTGTACCGCGCTATCTTCCAGGTAGAATCAATCCCCGAAGCCATACGTAAAGCCGGCGTCGGAGGCGCCAACCGTTACGAGTACCTTATGACCCTCACCAACCCCGACCTCGTTGTGGCTACCACTCAGAAGATGGACATGCTGAAAAGACAGCTTTACGTACAATCCAACTCGCTGGAAGAACTGGTTAACATCGGGAAGACGCAGGAAGAAAGGCTAAAATGCATCCCCGCCATACAACCCGTCGCAAACAAAGACCTCAAGCGCATGGCCTCAGGATACGGCATGCGCATACATCCCATCTACCGCATACCTAAGTTCCATTCGGGAATGGACTTCTCCGCCCCCACAGGTACAGACATCTACGCCACCGGTAACGGAGTGATTGTTTTTGCCGGCTGGAAGCAAAACTACGGCAACTGCATCACCATAGACCACGGGTTCGGATACCAGACCCTGTATGGACATATGAGCAAAATGAACGCACGCGTAGGCCAGAAAGTGACGCGGGGAGAGACCATCGGATACGTAGGAGACACCGGGCTGTCCACAGGCCCGCACCTGCATTACGAAGTCATTATAAGGGGGAAGCATAACGACCCGTCAAAGTACTATTTCATGGATCTCACGCCGGAGGAATACGATCAGATGATACAGCTCGCCGAAAACCACGGCAATGTGATGGATTAACCCCCCATTGGCAGGCCTTTATGGTATTGAAGAAAAGCAAAGACACAAAGCTGTATTTCGCTATCGGCGAAGTGGCTGATATGTTCAGCCTCAGGGAATCAACACTACGCTTCTGGGAAAAAGAATTTGACATCATACGCCCGCGCACGAACGCTAAAGGCGTGCGCTTCTATAAGAAGGAAGATATTGAAGTCATACGTCTTATACACCACCTGGTGAAGGAGCAGAAACTGACATTAGCCGGCGCCAGGGAAAAATTAAAGAACAACAAAGACGCAGCCGTCCGCCAGGAAGAAATAGTGTACAAACTGAAAAATATAAAAGAAGAGCTGCTATCAATGAAAGCAGCCTTTGACCTGCTGGAACCCGACTGACCCGGCAACCCCTGCTCCCCGCCGTCATCTTTGTCGGCGGCAGCGCGAGGCGTATTTTACGGACGAAATGTTATTTTTACCCTGCGTGGCGAGCAGCTTTTACAAAAAAAATAATTATGTTTGCATCCGTTAATTTTAACCCCACTTAAATCACAATGACAACTATCTGTGTTCCCGGCCCTTTACGGTTAGTCAATAGCTATCCGGTTCCTGACACACACACACACACACACGTGCGCGTGCGTTCTTAGTAAAAATCAATCAATAAAGCAAGCGGGGACAGGTCTTCTTTCTCTGTTTTCTTTTACTGAACAACATATAACCCGTCCGTTGGAAGATATTCATCTTCTGCGGGCGGGCTTCTTTTTTAATCAATAATATTAATCCATTAATTATTTTATCAGCTCAGGCTATCCATACTGCGACCAATGTTAGATACAACTCTTACACACAGCGCAAAACCCGTCCGGACAACGTACGTGATGAAAAAAAACACATACGTGATGAAGTCAGGCACGTATGTGCTGAAACCGGATACGTACGCTATGAACCATGATACGTACGTGATGAACCACAAAACACGTACGTGATGAAACCTGGTACGTACATGATGAATAATAGCACGTACGCGGTGGAAGAAAAAACGCAGGTGATGAGGAAAAAACACGTACGTAATGAAGTTAAACGCGTAGGTGATGAAAAAAAACACGTACATGCTTTTTTACGATTCTAACACCAATAAATATAGTATTAACTTTTTAACTTTTTTATTATGAGTACTTTAAGTAATTTAAATGAAGCCCTCCTTGCAGCCGTAAGGCGCTGGCACGGAAGTATTGAAGACCAGTTCAGCAACATTGACAACATTGTAAAGCAATTTGACGCACATCCCTCATGGCCGGTTCCCATGTACATAAGCGGGCAACTAGCAAGCGACTACGATCAACTGGATGTGCTGGTAAAAAAATGCCGCACAATATCAGCCTCGCAATTTGAGCGCCAGCAGCGCAACACACTGCTCAAGTCGACCGTAGGCCTCTGCCTCGACCAGATAAGACTGTGGGCGTACGGCGAACGCCCGTCAGGGGCCATGACTGACGATGACATTCACTCGCTCGGCTTCCTGCTGCCAGGCGAAAACGGAGGACGCCATGAACGGGTAGAAGCTACCGACGTGGTTCCCGAAGTAAAGGTGACGATAGTGAGCGCCGACTTCATCCGCGTAGTGATAGACCAGGCTGCCGGCGAAAACGCCGCACAGGTAGTACACGGATGGCCGACAGGCGTTAGTATTGCCCGGATAGTAATAACGTCGTCCGACGGTAAAACAGTGGTATACGACAAGATGACATCTCACCTTCACAACGATATACGTATGCCCGAAGGCTCTCACGGTAAGCAGTTCATGATAAAGGCGTCCTTCCTCAGGCACGTGGACGACGAGTCGCGCTTCGGCGCTGAGCCGACCTTCTCGATGCCACTCGCCACCGAAGACCTGGTAGCCGCCCTAGACCGCCAGCACTACGAAGAATTTGAAGCCCGTATCCGCGCAGTAGAGAGCCACCGTCAGGAGATAGAAAACCTGCAGGCCGCTCCGCCGTCTGCCGAATAGCGCCAGTGTCGAATGTGTAAACTATCTATTACAGAATTGTTGTATTACCGGTGCAGGAAGTAGCCTGCATCATAATTATTAATTCACTAACAAATAAAATCAAATGAAAATGAAAAGTTATTTAATTGTATTTGCAGCCGTTATGGTTTGCGTAACCGCAGTTAACGCGCAGGGAAACAGCGTTAAACCTGAAGCAGGAAGCTTCGCTCTGGAAGCAGGATTTTCTCCTTTTGCAATTGATGGTAACAACATCAATCTTCAGGAAGGACAAATAAAGGCGATTTACACTGTCACCGATCAGATAAGTGTACGCCTGGGATTAGGCATCAATGCAAATTCGGATATCAGCGACAATGGACAGACAGGAGACGGTTGGGAAGAGCTGTCAATGAAATCCTCGCAAATATCGATTTCTCCGGGTATTATTGTCAATATGGAAGGAACAAGTAAAATGACGCCTTACCTTGGTGCGGAAGTAATATTTGCTACCACGTCTACGACTCTCACAGAAGAGGGTAATAATTACAAGGTGGTTATGAAAAATGTAACCGAAGATGGCGATTTGAGTTTCAATACAATAGGTTTGGGCGTCTTCGGCGGGTTTAACTATTATTTTGCTCAAAAGCTGTACGCAGGAGCGGAAATAGGGCTTTCCTTCAGGTCTAATACGTGGAAAAATGCGATGATGGAGACTACAAACAGCGGAGTTACCGAAACAGTAGAGCTTAAAGACAGTCAGAGCAGAACTTCTTTCGGAACGGCATTTAAGCCGGCTATCCGTTTAGGCTGGGTATTCTGATATATGGGGCTTAACTGCATAAAAAGACTACTGTTATGAAAACGAAATTATTTGTTTCATTACGTATCATAGCCCTGTTAATCGTCTCAATGCTCGCCGGGTGTGAAAAAGACCATCATTCGGGAGGCGGCGGTGCGAAAGAAGAAGAAGAGGTATTGGAAGACTATATCCTTATTGACAAATGTGATGAATTAGGCGAATGGGACTGCGCTGTTTTAGGACAGGAAGGGTTAGCTTTCCTGTACAAGTTCAGGGATAACAACATTCCCGATGAGATAAGGATATGGGATGGAAATGAGCAGGATGATGAAAAAGCCATCAAGACTATCATGAAATTCAACGAAGAAGGCCTGCCTCATAGCTTAATTGCCGGGGATTATACGTTTGTATTTGCCAATTTCAATGAAAACAAGTTTGATGTAGCAATTCTTTCCGGCCGGGAAGAACTGTCATTCTTAAAGGAAGTAGAATCCAATATTAACTGGTCGGAGTATTTGGATGAACTATCAGGCTTTGTAGGAACCCGCGCATTTAATCTCTCACGTTCTCCCATAAAATGGGTAAATGCAGTGGTAGGCGCTGTCGGGTGCGGCCTGTCGGCGTTCAGCGCTCCGACAGGTTTTGGTATCGCTTTAACAGTGGTCTCCTGCAGCGGAGCTATTGTCAATATTGTTGATTTGTTTACAGACGACATTCCGACGCCTGTAAGCGTGGGCAGCGCAGTTATAGGGCATTATGCTAATATGGCAGCCTGTGCAAATTTAACAGCAGTCCCGGCCTGCCTTGTTGGTCTGGTATCGAATATGACTCAGGTAGGAGATTTGGCTTTTGACGATGCCCGCGAGAATATAAGTATAGCTGAAGGCGCTTTGATCTCAGGTTTCGGAGAGATCAAGGTGACGCTGACCTGGGATTTTGTTGCGGATGTAGATCTGCATGTCATAGAACCTTCAGGGCACAGGATATATTTTGGTGATAAGTATTCTCTGACAGGAGGTTTTCTGGATTTTGATAATACGGTGGCTTACGGGCCTGAGAATATTTACTGGGAAGATGCGCCGGAGGGGACATACGAGGTTTACCTGGATCATTACGCAGGAAATACAGGAGGCAATTACACTGTTTTTGTTCAGATAGGCGGAGAATCACGCATATTCAGGGGTTACATCGGCATTGATCAATATATTTTCATTACCAGATTTAACCGCAGAGGCTTTCTCAATGACACAAGAGGAACGCACGAAAGCAGGTTCGTCAGTAGTATACCTAAAGCTGTAACAGGCAAATAAAAAGCAATTGAGGCTGTCCCAAAAATCCGTGCAGCCTCGATTGTATTTGGATATTTCGTTAAGAGATACTTTACTGTTGCAAAAACATTCACAATAAATAACAAGCAAATATTAATAACATGAAAACAGCTACACCCATGAACAAAAGAGCTTTTATGCTTCAGACCACTTTCCGTAAGAGAGTATTACTGCTTTTTACCGCCCTGCTGCTTGCCGCAACTGCGATGCAGGCGCAGACCTACTTTACGGTCGATGGATTACGTTATTACGTAAACGCCGGCAACAATACGGCAACCGTTTATGCCGAAAACAGCAGTATAAGCGGGGATATTACAATCCCGTCAACCGTTATGAATGGAGATGTAACGTATACGGTGACGGGTATAGGCGAGTTTGCTTTCACTTATTGTTCCGGCCTGACATCCGTTACAATTGCCGACGGCGTGACAAGTATAGCCGAGAGAGCTTTCGGAGATTGCAGCAGCCTGACTTCCATTACAATTCCGGAAAGTGTGACAAATACCGGAGGCGCGGTTTTCTATATGTGCAGCAGTCTGGTATCCGTTACAATTCCTGATGGCGTGACAAGTATAGGGAACTGGTTTTTCTGGGGTTGCAGCAGCCTGGCATCCGTTACAATTCCTGAAAGTGTGACAAGTATCGGTTCGGAGGCTTTCTATGGTTGCAGCGGACTGACCTCCGTTATAATTCCAGAAAACGTAACAAGTATCGGTAATGAGGCTTTCCTTTCTTGCCGTGGACTGACCTCCGTTACTATTCCTGAGAGTGTGAGGAGTATTGGCAGGCGCGCGTTTGGCGGTTGCACCGGCCTGACCGGAATTACGGTCGCTTCCGGTAATCCGTCTTACAGCAGTGAAGCCGGAGTATTGTTTGATAAAAATAAAGCAACGATCCTTCAGTATCCGGAAGGGAAGGCCGATAACAGATATGTCATTCCGGGATCGGTAACTTCCATTGGCGAGTCTGCTTTCTTCTATTGCAACGTCCTGACTTCCGTTACTATTCCTGAGGGCGTGAAAAACATCGGCGAGAACGCTTTCTATGGTTGCAGCGGTCTGACTTCCGTTACTATCCCCGACGGCGTGACAAGCATCGACGAGTACGCTTTCGATCGTTGCACAGGCCTGACATCAGTTACGATTTCGGAAAGCGTTACGTCTATCGGCGATTATGCCTTTGAGAGCTGCACGGGGCTGCAATCGTTTGAAGTGAAGTGGGCTGAACCGCTCGCTGTCTCGCCCGCAGTATTCGATGACATTGATCTGAACATGATCGAACTGATTGTTCCGGCCGGGACAAAAGACAAATACCAGCGGGCGAGTGTATGGCGTGACTTCAGAGAGATTAATTCTACTTCGACACTCGGCGCACCCGCTGCCAACACCCTGCGGGCCTATGCAGGCGGCGGTATGCTGCACGTCAGCGGACTGACTCCCGGCGAACGTTTCTACGTCTACGACATGCAGGGCCGTCAGATATACGCCGACCGTGCGGCCAACGGCGCACAGACCCTCTCGCTCCCCTCACCCGGCCTCTACATAGTAACCGCCGGCAGACAAAGCATCAAGGTAAGCTACCGGATAGCCCGATAGAATATAAAGCAGTGACATTAAAAAGCACGGAACGCACCGCGATGTTGCGGGCGTTCCGTGCTTTTTTAGCGCCGGCCCAGACCTGCACCGTCACCACTGCCGTGGCGCTTTGGATTTGTTCGCAGAGATGACGGCGAGAGGGGGGCGACGCCGGGTTTTACTGCATCGGAGCCGGTGTTATTTTATTATCTTTGCGCCACTTACGAATAACAAATTATGGATACACTTAAGATCTTTATGGCCGTCATGGTATGCGCGTTCGCATCATGTGCAAATAAAAGCACCCCCCCCGTTCAGCAGGAGGAAAGTATTGCGGCAGTCCCTGAGTTCAACGCCGACAGTGCGTATATGTATATAGAGAACCAGGTGGCTTTCGGACCTCGCGTCCCCAACTCGCCGGCGCATAAAGCCTGCGGCGATTATCTGATAAGCGAGCTTAAACGCTTCGGCGCGGAGGTGTATGTGCAGGAGACGACCCTTACAGCCTATAACGGCGACCGCCTGCAGGCCCGTAACATCATCGCTTCTTATGATATATCCAACCCCAGGCGGGTGCTGCTTTTTGCGCATTGGGACTCGCGCCCGTACGCCGACAACGACGCCGACCCGGATACGCGCCGCACTCCTATCGACGGAGCTGATGACGGGGCCAGCGGCGTAGGCGTCCTTCTGGAGATCGCACGGCAGTTAAACGCCCAGACACCAGCAGGAATTGATATTATATTCTTTGACGCCGAAGACTACGGCCCGCCTTCGTTCGAGAACCGGAGCTATACGCCTGACACATGGTGGTGCTTAGGTTCGCAGTTCTGGGCAAGGAATCCGCATACGCCCAACTACAGGGCGGCCTATGGCATACTGCTCGATATGGTGGGAGCAAAAGACGCTACGTTCTACAAGGAAGAGACGTCGGTAAAAAGGGCTTCATCCATCATAGACAAAGTGTGGGGCGAGGCGCGTAACCTGGGTTTCGGCAAATACTTCCTGAACGCAAAGGGCGGGTATATCACCGACGACCACCAGTACGTTATCGCCGGGCGTAATATCCCATGCATCGATATAATAAACTATAACAATGATAATATCCGCGGCTTTGGCGACTACTGGCACACTCACGACGATACGCTTGACAATATCAGCCGCGAAACTCTTAAGGCAGTCGGCCAGACTGTTATGGGAGTAATCTGCAAACCCCTGAATTAAGTAATAGAACATGGCTCAGACAATAAACGAACTGCAGGATGCGGTCATTGAGGAATTTGAAGTCTTCACCGACTGGATGGACCGCTATGCCCTGCTGATAGATCTCGGCAATTCGCTCTCCCCGCTCGAAGAAAAATATAAAACGGAAAGTAACCTGATAGAAGGCTGCCAGAGCCGCGTCTGGCTGCATGCCGTTTATGAAGAGGGGAAGATCAGCTTCATAGCCGAGAGTGACGCTGTCCTCGTAAAGGGGATAGCGTCACTCCTGATCAGCGTCCTCTCAGGCCATACGCCTAAGGAGATACTTGAGGCCGACCTCTACTTTATTGAGAAGATAGGGCTGAGGGAGCATCTCTCGCCCACGCGCTCAAACGGCCTCCTTGCCATGTTGAAGCAGATGCGCATGTACGCGCTTGCATTCAGCAGCGCCCACAAGCCTTAATCCACTATCCTCACAGCGCCGCGGTCGGCCGACGACACCATCCCGGCATACGCCCTCAGGGCTTTGCCCACCGTTCTCCGGCGGTTGGGAGTGAAGGCTTCGTTGCCCCGGCCCTCTTCTTCCCGGCGACGGGCTTCCAGATCGGTGTCGCTCACACTGACGTTTATACGGCGCCGGGGGATGTCTATGTCTATGACGTCGCCGTCACGTACCAGTCCGATCGCTCCGCCCGCCGCCGCTTCGGGAGAGATATGCCCTATCGAGAGGCCTGAGGTCCCGCCGCTGAACCGCCCGTCGGTGATCAGCGCGCAAGCCTTTCCGAGCCGGCGGCTCTTGATATACGAGGTAGGGTAAAGCATCTCCTGCATACCCGGCCCGCCACGGGGCCCTTCGTATATGATGACCACCACGTCGCCGGCAGAGACCGCTCCGCCTAATATACCTTCGCAGGCCGCTTCCTGAGAATGGAACACCCTGGCCGGCCCGGAGAAGCGGAAGAGGCTCTCGTCTACGCCCGCCGTCTTCACCACGCAACCGCCGGAGGCTATGTTACCGTACAATACCGCCAGTCCGCCATCTTTCACATAAGCATGCTCTATATCGCGGATGCAACCGGCGGAGCGGTCGGTATCCAACGTCTCGAAGTACGTCTCCTGCGAACCCATTGCGATGTTAAACCCACCTCCGGGCGCACTGCTGTATATACTCACAGCCTCGCCGGTGCACTGGGGGGAAGTTATGCAGTATTGGCTGGCGAAGGCGGATAGCGAAAGCCCGTCCACACGTTTGACTGACCCGTCTACCAGTCCGCCTTCCAGAAGCTGGCCAAGGATGGAGACTACCCCGCCGGCGCGGTTGACGTCCTGAATGTGATAAGCCTGCGTATTGGGGGCCACCTTGCAGAGGACTGGTATTTTGCGCGAGAGGGCGTCAATGTCTTTCATGCTGAAGTCTACGCCTGCCTCATGCGCTACGGCCAGCAGGTGGAGGACGGTATTGGTGGAGCCCCCCATGGCAATATCGAGCGACATGGAGTTGAGGAAGGCTGAGCGCGTTGCTATACTGCGCGGCAGCACAGACTCGTCACCGTCGCGGTAGTACTTATAAGTGTTTTCGACTATCAGCCGGGCGGCCTGCATGAACAGGGCCGTGCGGCGTGCGTGCGTGGCGAGGATGGTTCCGTTACCAGGCAGCGAAAGTCCGATAGCCTCTGTCAGGCAGTTCATGGAGTTGGCCGTGAACATCCCTGAGCAACTGCCGCAGCCCGGACAGGCGGCGCGTTCCACGCGTGCGATATCTTCGTCGCTCACCGACTCGTCGGCCGCCTGTATCATCGCATCTATGAGGTCGAGCCGCCGGCCGCCAAGCTCTCCCGCCTCCATAGGTCCGCCGGAGACAAAGACGGCCGGGATGTTCAGGCGCATGGCCGCCATGAGCATGCCGGGCGTGATCTTGTCGCAGTTACTGATACATATCATGGCGTCGGCCCGGTGGGCGTTCACCATATACTCTACGCTGTCGGCTATAAGGTCGCGCGAGGGGAGCGAATATAACATTCCCTCATGCCCCATAGCTATGCCGTCGTCTATGGCTATGGTGTTGAACTCGGCGGCAAAGCATCCCAGCTTCTCTATCTCCGCCTTCACCATCTGCCCCACGTCGTGGAGGTGAACATGTCCGGGGACGAACTGCGTAAATGAGTTGACGATTGCAATGACGGGCCGGCCGATCTGCTCTTCCTTCATCCCGTTGGCCCTCCAGAGGGCCCTTGCTCCGGCCATCAGCCTCCCCTGGGTGCTGTCGGCGCTTCTTAATCTTTGTTTCATACTGTGTATCGTTTTATATAGAGTGTAACAAACTATTATTCATGTTTCGCCCCGGTGTATTCGGGAGGCATGACTATGGGATTGCCGTCGCGCTGGGCGTAGTAGTGCGGCAGGAGCATCTCCAGTCCGGCATCCTGAGCCATATCGTGTATGTGCTGGTTGAGGTCGGAGTATATCTTTTGCAACCGGTCTACATCATTCACATAAGCGTTGATCTGGTAAACAGGGTACGAGTCGGCCAGGGTCTTTTCAAGCACGAAAGGTTTCGGATCCCGGCGTACGCCCTGCACTTTAAGGGCCGCCTGTATGAGCAGTTGCTGCACCTGCAGGCGCGGCACTCCGTAGCCAAAGCCCACGTCGGTATGGATTATAAGTCCGTAAGCCCTCGCCGAAGCGCTGAAGTTGGTAGTATGCGCCGACATGATGAACGAGTTGGGTATGGTTACTATCTCGTTCTTTGGCGTGCGCAGACGGGTGACAAGGGGAGTCTTCTCTATCACATGCCCCTCGGTTTCGTTCAGTTTTATGCGGTCTCCGATCTTAAAGGGGCGCATATAGGTGATGACCAGCCCGGCTATTATGTTACCTATAACCGTCGTTGAGCCAAGCGAGACGATCAACCCAACGAACACGGATATACCTTTGAATATATCCGACCCGGAGCCGGGCAGGTACTGGTATATCATGGCTACCATAAAGGCGTACAGCATGAAGCGGATGATGTTGAACGTAGGCTGGGCCCAGTCGGGATAAAAACCGTTTATCTTCAGCTTGCCGCTTTCTATCTCGCAGGCTATGTAATGTATGCCCCTTACTCCGCCGCGGATGCAGAGGTATATGATGGCGATCATGAAAAGATTGGGGATGTATCCCGCAACAGAGCGGAGGATCATCTTCACAGGTTCGAAGGCATACGTGAACAGTGTGATGGCTATCGACTTGGTCTGCGGGAAGATTGAAAACATCACAGGCACGCTGATGAGCAACTGTGCAAGGATGAGCATCCACTTGAGCACCTTTGCGAGGAAGAGTATAACTATGCTCTGCCGGCGGGTGTTCAGGAACTCATAGTCGCGTATGACGACAGGCCTGAGCTTTGTCTGCCTGAGCCGTATGATCTTACGCCGCAGCTTACGGAAGAAATGGCCGGTTATGACTATAAGCGCTACCTGCACCGCCACCACCAGCAGGAACAGCCCCACGCGACGGGCCATCTGGAGTATGCCGTACGTCTTTTTCAGCTCATCCGTCTTATCCGCTATGGCTATCAGGTACTCTACGGCCAGATCGGAGCGCGATACGCCGGCCGACTCGGCGTCATGGTCGGTAATGCTGAGCAGCGCCTTCTCGCCATACATAATATCGGTAAGGTCATGCCCTTCTTCTATATGAAGCGTATCGCCTCCGAAGCTGAGGTTTTTGCCCGCCTGCATGATCAGTTCGGAAGCGTTGGCAGCACGGCGGGCCGCACTGCGTCCGCCTTCGCCTGAGTATATATAGAAGAGGGTATCCCCTTCTACCACGACCGGCACAGCGACGACACGGGCGTGTTCTGCGGGGGCGGAGACGTCGGGAAGCGTGGCCGGTACATCGGAGAGCGTGGTGGATACGTCGGGAAGCGTGACCGATACATCAGGCGTGCCGGGAGCGGCGACATAGACAGAGTCGTGAGCGACCCGGGCGGCGGCCGGCAGGGAGTACAGTGTAAGGGCCATTACAGCGAAGCGCTGCAGTAAGAATAGTTTATTCATTGTAGTAAGTGATTAGTCGAGTAACTCTTCCACCTCCGCCATAGTGAACTGCGGAAGGGGATTGTTGTTGCTTATAAACGTCTCGTACAGGGCGGCCTTGGAAGCCTGGAGGAGTTGTATCTTCTCCTCTATCGTACCGGTCGAGATAAACCGGCATGCGATGACGCTTTTCTCCTGCCCTATGCGGTGCGCCCGGCTCATGGCCTGTATCTCGGCCGCCGGGTTCCACCACGGGTCGAGGATGAAGACATAGTCGGCCGCCGTCAGGTTGAGGCCCGTGGACCCGGCTTTGAGGGAGATGAAGAAGCAGGAGATATCGTCAGACTCGGTGAACCGTCGTATCTCCTCCTCCCTGTTGATCGTCTGTCCGGTAAGGATAGCGTACTTCCAGCCCTCCGCATCGAACCTCGACGCTATGAGGTTCAGGTATTTCACGTATGAAGAGAAGACCAGCACCTTGTGACGGCTTTCTTTCAGCGTCTCAAATGAGAGCAGCACCTGGTTCATCTTACCCGAATCGCCCTCGTATTCCGCATCCACAAGGACAGGGTGGTTTGAGAGCTGCCTCAGCCGGGTCAGGCCGGCCAGGGTCGCGAAGTTGGTCGACGCCAGTCCGTCCGGATGTTCCTTAGCTGCTATTATCTCGTTGCGGATGCGGTTTTTCTCCTTTTCATATACATCCGCCTGCATCTCCGTCATGTCGCAGAAGACGGTCTCCTGTATCAGCGGAGGCAGTTCGGGAGTAACCTCTTCCTTCGTCCGTCTCAGGAGGAAGGGGCTGATGATTGTCTTCAGGAGGCCCACGCTTCCCTCATTGCCGCCTTCTGCTGCGATGGGCCTGAGGAAGTCTCTTTTGAAGGATTGCATATCTCCGAGCAGTCCCTCGTTGATGAAGTTGAACTGCGTCCAGAGGTCTTCGAGCGAATTCTCAAGCGGCGTACCGGTCAGCGTCAGCCTGTGGAGCGACGACAGGCGCATGGCCGCCCGGTAGGCCTGCGAAGACGGGTTTTTTACGAACTGGCTTTCGTCGAGTATGACCACCTGGAATAAGTGCTCCTGCAGGTGGTCGATGTCGTTGCGCAGCAGTCCGTATGAAGTGATCACCACATTGAAACCGTCGAACGCCTCGTCTTTCACCCTCTTTTCGCCGGCGTAGACGAGGACTTTGAGGTCGGGCGCGAAACGTGTGACCTCGTTACTCCAGTTATGCAGCAGCGACGTCGGGGTCACGACCAGCGAAGCCGGCAGCGAGCTTCCGCTCTCTGCGGAGTAGATATGCTTCAGCAGGGAGATGACCTGCAACGTCTTCCCCAGCCCCATGTCATCCGCGAGACATCCGCCGAAGCGGTGTTTATGAAGGTGCTCCAGCCAGTAGAAACCTTCCTTCTGGTACTCCCTGAGCGTGACGCACAACTGCGGCAGGGGCGGACGTGAGAGTGTGGTGCGGAGCAGCTCGGCTACCGACTGACGTTTTATGACCGGCACATCCTTGTCCAGAGCCCTGTCAAGCAGCGAGGCATACTTCCTGCCCAGCCGCAGGCGCCCGTCTTTCTCGCAACTGTAACGCAGGAGTCCGTAGTACTTCTCGAACCACTTTGACGGGAGTAAGAAGACCGTACCGTCGGGCAGGATGTATTCGCTTCGTTTCTCCATGATATGCCTGACGAAGGACTGGAACGGCAGGCGGTATTTGCCCACCACAACTTCAGCTTTGAGTTCGAACCAGTCGATGTCGGTATCGAAATCAAGCACTATGGCAGCCTCGCCCAGGTGCAGCCGTCGCTCCATATGATCTTCTACGATAAACTCCCTGAAGAGGCTGCCCCCGCCTTCATCCTCCTTCCTGTTCAGCCAGTCTGCCAGGCAACCATCATCATCAGGGCCGGCGTAAAAGCGGCATTCGTCCTTCATCGTCAGGCCCTCATCCATGAGGTAGTCAGACAGGGACTTCTCCCACCTCGTATCCCTTTCGTACCAGCGGATAGCCGGCATCTCACCTTCTTCCACCAGCTCTATTATCTTTTTCTTTTTGTTGCCCGGGAATATCCGTGTGTCATCATCGTAGACAAAGCTGAGCACAAGCATCATTTCCTGGGCGAAATCTCTCTCCAGCGTCAGGAAGGCCTGGCGCGCGGGCTCGATTTTCGTCACCTCTATACCGCTTATCCTGACATCGTGGTGCTGCATTGTCTTTATCACAAAGTTTTTCAGGTACACAGACACCGTTTCGCCGCCCGGTATGATGATATGGCTCTTATCGAAGAAAGGTTTCAGTTTTTTGGCCTCTATATCGGCCACCATAAGCATCTCGTTCCCGGTCAGGATGATGCAGGGCTTGTCAGACAGTATAACGCCCGGCTTCTGCATCAGCGACATATCGCGCCCTTCGCTGGTGAGTGAGATGAAATACCTCAGTCCGCCGGATTTATCCCTGACGAAGTTGAACCGGCATGTCGCCGGCGAAGGCACTATCCTTAGCTGCGAATTTTTAAAGAACGTATCCATTGTCTGGAATTTCCTTATGAAGACCGGTATATTACAGTCTGTGGCCATCCTCATCGCCTTAAGGTTAGACCGTTCTATACGCGGGCGTATGAAGCGCTCCATCACCTCCTGCGTCACCTCCCTGAAGAAAGCGAGCTGTGATTTCTGTTTCGAGAAGTCCCTCTGCAGCGCATGGTCAGAGATACCCTCCAGTACCGTCAGCATATCGATCACCTCTTTGGGCGCGCCGCGTTCTTTAGCGCTCTCCACCGTCGCAGCGCCAAGCACCCTCAAACCGTCGCCATACGTTGCCATGCGCGCTTCGAAGGCGGATAACATCCATCCGAAAATCCGGTGCTCCGACAGCACGAGTATCAGTAAGGTCTCGTCAGACATCTCGATTGCATTAATTAGATATATATTAATGTAGGTTATTGATTTCGCAAAAGTAACACTTTTACCGTACATTCATCCCACCCGTCAGGGCGCGCCCGTCATGTCGGCAGCCGGAGCCCACGGCTGCATACCTGCCTGCGCGGCGCGACTGACCTTCCCGGTTGGCGCTTATGCCTTCAGTATGGGTCGGATAATTGAATATGCCCGGCGCTTCGCCCGGTATACCGCGTCTGCCACTGCCTATGCGTTCACAGGAACAATAGAGACGGGCGGAGGGGTTGAGCAAAAATACATCAGCGCCGTGTTGCTTAGTTGAGCAACTAATGGTATGTTTGTCGCATGAAACGCAGAATTACAGCATACAAACATTATTTCATGGACTTTTTCGACAGTCTGGATAGCCGGTCACAGGAAAAGACATTATATGTACTGGCTTTGCTAAAAACTCAGGACAGACTGCCGGTCAGATTTATTAAGATAATTAAAGACGGCCTGTATGAACTTCGCATAGAGTACGGCGGTAATATATACCGCATATTCTTCATCTTTGACGAAGGTATGGCAGTGATCCTTTTTAATGGATTCAAGAAGAAATCGAAGAGAACGCCTGATGATGAAATCAGGAAGGCTTTAAAATTAAAGGAGGAATATTATGGAAACAAAAGCAAACAATGACTTTTTCGATGTAGACGCTCTGATAGATGAGCGTTTCGGCAAGGAGGGTACGCCCTCACGTATCGAAGCTGAAGAAAAGGCTTATGCCTTCTATACCGGGCAGATAATTGAAGATGCCAGAAAGAAAGCCGGGATCAGCCAGGCTGAGCTTGCCAGTCGCATCGGCTCTAACCGGTCGTACATTTCGCGTGTGGAAAGCGGGCAGACGGAGCCTAAGGTTTCTACCTTCTATCGCATCATGAATGCATTGGGCTGTAACATTGAATATACCATGTCTTTATAATAAAAGCCTGTGATCGCCCGGCGCGGCGGCTTTTACAGAAAACCGACAAATCGAAACAAAGGGGTGGATGATATGATCGTCCGCCCCTCTTTCGTGTCCGGGCCGGCCGGGCGTTTAGCCCGGCGCGCCGGCGCTGTGACCGGTATGCTCACTCTTAAGCGCACGGGGGAAATCATTAAAGATATACGCAGGTTACGTCTGCTATCATAATTCAGACATACAAAAGAGGCGGTTATACATAAAACTGGAGACATTATACATATGTCCGTCGCCCTTATGCACCGGTTTGCAGCCATAATACGTGTGTACCGGTCTGATTGCCGCATGTCTGCGTGTGTTTTACATATGTCCGGGGCGGATATTAATATTTAGATGAGTGATATTAATATTTATATCAGTAAAATTAATATTCTGATAAGTGATATAAATATTAAGATCATACATATTAATATTTATATTAATGATAATTACTATTAATATCAGTGAGATTAATAGTAATATTAATGATATTAATATTTAGATAAGCCATATAAATATTTATATTGGTGATATTAATATTTACTTTCATGATAATTAATATTTAGATTAATAATATTAGTATTTATATCTATAATATTAATATTTAGATTCATGATATTAATAGTTATAATGTATAATACTAATATTAATTTTACTGATCTGAATAGTAGTTATTGTGATATTAATATTAATATTGCAGTCATTATTGATAATAAGTGGGATAACATTACCGAAGGACTATAAACTTTTAAAGATTAATGATATGGCATCACGCGACTGGGTAAGGAGAAAACATGCAGAGCTTCGGACACAACTGGAGCAGACGACGCGCTTCCTGTCGGGCGAGGCGGTCAGGACG
>JAISBL010000105.1 GCA_031266215.1 Tannerellaceae bacterium
GGTACTGTACATCAACGACTTATCGCCGACAAATCCATCCCTAAAGTTCACCGTTACCACGCCATTCCCGCCCCAATAGTTCACCTTTCCCGGCCTCAAACCGGTACAAACATTCACCAAACCAACCCGCGCATATTTCCGCGATCGCCTGCGCCGACCGCCGTTGCGCCTGACCGTTCCCCGCCATATCACTGATGTACATTATGTTACCGGCTGCCTGCACGCCATTGCAGGCGCTTGCGACACACAAGAGTATCCTTACGCGCCGCCATTGACAGTCAGGTGATAGAACCATACCACACCTGTTAACAATAAATATTGGATTCGTTTACCCTGACGGCATGTTCATGGAGTTTTGCCGGCCGCGATAATATTCGTATCATTGCAGCCGGATTTAAAACTCACCCCAATGAAAATATAATTTCTTTCAAGATACAGAGACCAGGAACTGTTGAAGTTTCGTAACGCCCGTCCCGGATGCGTTCATATTTGTATTCACTCCTTAGAGAAAGAAATTATGCTTACCTTATATAACATCAGTTACATACATTCCGATAAGGAATTATTGTTCGACAACATCAGCCTGTCGGTCGGTTCACAAGAGAAAATAGCCCTGATAGCCAACAACGGCGCAGGCAAATCCACACTGTTGAAGATAATCGCCGGAGAGCTTCGACATAGCACCGGAACAATAACGACGTCGTCCAGACCCTACTACGTCCCTCAGATCGCCGGACAGTCAGACGATCTGAACATCGCCCAGGCGCTGGGCGTTGCCGGCAAACTGGCGGCCTTGTCTGAGATACTGTCAGGCAATGTCTCCGAAGCCAGCCTGTCGGCCCTTAATGACGATTGGACTGTCGAAGAGCGCTCCCGCGAGGCATTATCTTATTGGGGATTACACTCCCTTGCGTTCGATGTAAAAATGAACACCCTTAGCGGTGGGCAGAAAACAAAGGTTTTCCTTGCCGGGATCAGAGTACACAGTCCCGGGATCGTGCTTTTGGATGAGCCAACCAACCATCTGGATATGGCCGGCCGCAATACGCTATACCGGTTCATAAGCGAAACCCGCTGCACGGTGATTGTGGTCAGTCACGACCGCACGCTGCTCAATCAGCTTGAAAAAATGTGTGAACTAAGCAAACACGGGATTGCGGTTTACGGCGGTAACTACGAGTTTTATAAAGCGCAGAAGACACTCGAAAGCACAGCTTTTACCAATACCCTTGAAGAGAAACAGAAATCACTGCGCAAGGCGAAGGAAACCGGGCGCGAGGTAATGGAGCGGCAGCAAAGGCAAAATGCGCGAGGGAATAACCAGCAGAAAAAAGAAGGAACTCCCCGGTCATTGATCGACAAGATGCAAAACGATGCCGAGAAAAGCTCAGCACGGCTGAAAGGTGTTCACGCCGGCAGGATAAATACCATTGAACAGGAGCTTAACGATTTACGCAAAGAGATCCCCGACCGCGACAGGATAAAGTTCTGCTTCGACAACTCCTCATTACATAAAGGAAAGGTTTTAGTCAGGGCCGAGGCTGTGAACTTCGCTTACGACGGCAGGGAAGCGATATGGAAAAACCCTCTTTATTTCCGGATAACCAGCGGCGAGAGGGTAGAGATCAAAGGCGGCAACGGCTCGGGGAAAACCACCCTGCTCAGGCTGATACTGGGAGATGTGGAGCCAACCTGCGGCACGATCATCCGCGCCGGCGGCAAAAGTATATATATAGACCAGGAATACTCGCTGCTCAATACCGGCCTGCCGGTGTACGAACAGGCGCAGACATTCAACGACTCAGCCTTGCAGGAGCATGAGATAAAGACCCGCCTTAACCGCTTCCTGTTCTCAAAAGAGTTCTGGGATAAACCCTGCGCTGTATTGAGCGGCGGCGAACGGATGCGTCTATTGCTTTGCTGCCTTACTATAACAGTCAGCTCACCCGATATTATTGTTCTGGACGAGCCGTCAAACAACATAGACATTCAGAACATGGAAATACTTACATCCGCCATCAACAGCTATCGAGGGACGCTCATTGCCGTTTCGCACGATCAATATTTCCTGCAACAGGTAAATATCGGGAGGCATATAGATTTAGAATCCGTTTCTTCTTAACTTTGTAACCGATAACTAAAAAAAGCAAAACGTTTATGCATATAGCGAATCCCATATACGATGTAGTCTTCAAGTTTATGATAGAAGACAACCGTGTAGCAAAGGCTTTTCTTTCGGCCATTATCGGCGAGGAAGTACTGGAGCTTGATTTTGCCTCCCAGGAGCATACCGTCCGCGTACAGTCCCCAAAGGACGCCGGCCGGGATGAAAGTACTGAAAGCTCAGGAATAAACCTGACGGTCTGCCGTTTTGACTTTTCGGCCCGCATCGCCACATCCGAAGGAGGCTGCAAGACGGTACTTATAGAGTTGCAGAAGGCCAAGCTGGCATCCGACATCATGCGTTTCCGCCGTTACGTAGGCCAGCATTACCAGAATCCCGACAATTCGTACGGAGAAGGCGACAGCCGGAAGGCCCGCCAGATATACTGTATCTTCCTGTTGGGCTATGACATAGGCTTCCCCGGCAGCGTGGTCATCAGCGTCGATCCCATGATAAAGGACGTTACGACCGGTAAAGCGCTGAGCGGCCCCAATGAGTTTACGGACAGTCTTCACCACCGTTCGTGGATAGTACAGACCGAGCAGTTGAAGCGCCATCGCCGCACTGATCTGGAGAAGCTGCTGAGCATCTTTGACCAGGAAAACCGGACAAGGAACCACCACATCCTGAATGTAGACGAAGAGGACTTTCCCGATAAGTACCGCCCCATCATCCGCCGCCTCCGTATGGCATCCGAGAGCGAGGATATGCAGATAGAGATGGAGATGGAGGACGACTACCTGAAAGAGCTTCAGGACAATGAAAGAACCATTGCGGAACAGAGGAAAGCTTTGAAAGAAAAAGACGAAGCTCTTGCGGAACAGAGTGAAACCATTACGGAACAGGTGAAAGCCTTGAAAGAAAAGGACGAGGCCCTTGCGGAACAGGGTGAAACCATTGTTGAACAGGTGAAAGCCCTGGAGGAAAAAGACCGGGCGATAGAGGAATTAAGGCGGCAACTTGCCGCGCTACATAAGTGAAAGCCTGAACCCTGCATTCATCATTTCACAAAACGCCGGATAATCCATTAATTTACAGTCTCATTTCATGTCTTTTCCTTCTTGCCGGAAACGGATTCATGAATACCAACATCATATTTATCCTTTGAGTTTCATTTTTTATCCGGCTGTAATTTGCCTGTATTTCGATCATCATTTCCTCACTTTGAAAATTCACAATAGCGGGGATATGCACACACCCTAAACCTTAGTTTCGACATACGGGAAACACTCACGCGAACAGCGCCACTGGCGCGTTATACAGTAGCACCTCCTTATCCCGAATCCGGATTTTTACCCGTAGTTTTTAGAAGGACCTTCTTAAGGCCCTGTGAAGCTCCTTCTTAAGCCCTTATGAAGGACCTTCTAAAATCCTGATGAAGCGCCTTCTCAGGCATTAGTGAATTATCTTCTTAAGTATTAGCCTGATCCCCCCCTCGTTGCCACTGCTGATGACGACGAGAGGGGCGGTTGCTTTTCTTACATCGAACTCAGGTACTAAAGTTGCCGTCCCTGCCGGGGATCAATAGCGAGGGCCGGGAGGTAATCCCCGGCCCTTAATTAGAAAAATCAACGCCGAATAAAAACTACATAAAGCGTAATTTAATCGTACTACAACTAGCGCTGCAACAATGTAAATGTCCGGTTTTTTTTTAACTGAAATCTGCGACAGGTAATGAAAAAACGTTAATAGGAAGGCGTATCCAGGCAGCACTTCTTCTGGGCGTGTGGGAGTTTGATCCGGCGGAACCGAAAACTTCCGGCGTTTCTCCAAAATATCAGGTGCAATATATATTGCAAAATCCGGCGGTTAATGGTGATGTTAAGGGTATATGCAGCGCCGCAAACGGGGAACCGGCAACCTCCCCTTCTCAAACCTTTGACTATAGCCCGGCAGGAGAAAGGCTGTACCTGAGCTATACAGGAAAGGGCGGTCAGCTTTCACTGACTTTTAAGTTGAACACTAAGCTTTAACATGCCATGAAACGGTTCTGTTTATTTCTTACACTGCTGTCTTCCGTCTGTTTCCTCCCTGCATCTTTGTTTGCAGCAGATTATGCGTACACACTGGGCGGGGGAACCAATCAATTGCAGATTGTGATAAGCGCCGGAGGTCGCTATATGGTCAACAGATACATTAACGGCAGCCTGAGCAAGCAGTTTTTTACCACCGCCCCTTTGTTTTCCATCAAAATAGGGTCTACAGTTTTTCAGGCTGATACTGGTTTTACAATAGAAGATATAAGCTCTGTGACTAATAACGCCGTGCAACAGCAATATGTAACCAAAAAGTTCAACGGAACGTATAACAGCAGCTATGCGTTCTCCGTCACGCTTACTCTTACATACAATACGACCAATCCGGAATACCTTATTCAGGATGCCGTTCTGGATATGCGCAATATTCCCGCCGGAACTCCCATCATTTTTGCTTACGGCTTTGATGCACGTTTAAATCTGAGCGATAGGGGATACGCTTTTACATTACCGGATGCATTCAGTTTAAATAATTATCCTTCCCTTATATACAAGCACGCTACTAAAGCCGAAGTACAGGGTTTACATTTGGTTGGCGGTAGAAATGATACGAGTAATGGAGGCTTAATCGGTTTTTTTACAATGGGGCGACAGTTCGACAGGGCACAATCCAGCTATACTGCAGGCGCTTATAGTTATGGTTTAGTAAATCGTGTTGCAGGAAACGGTTCGACGTCTACAACTGGGAGCACTACTGAGTATCAGCTTGCGTTTGGGCCTTATAATGCCGAAGGGATCGACAATGGTGTGGGTGTAGGTTACGATAACATCCCTCCGGGACAGGAAACCACTATCCGGACGGGGCTGACCTTTACGGACTCGCTGGAGGGAGAACTGGACTATACATGGAACGGATCGAAAAATCTTACCGCAACAATCGGCGCTAATGACATCAGCCTCAATCTGGCGTACAAGAGTTATAATACCTCTACGATTAGCGGTATTGCGTTCAGGGTGAGCCTCTCCGGCCTGCCTGTCCGGGCAACCGGAAGCTCCAGTGGTTTTACTTCGCCTACGCACTCCTGGACTGCCGGCAACCAGTACTATGCGTTGACCAACGCCTCAATCGGGGCTTCGGGAAGCGCCACTGTAACCGTCCCCGTCACCGTCGCCAGGGCCGGACAATGGGTGATTGACGCCGGCACTGTTACGAATACCGCCCATACGATTCCTATTGGGACGCCGGCCACCCTGACGGTAGCCACTACCGTGGAGCTATCCGATAATACCGCCGTCACTATAACCCCCGGCGCCTCGCAAACCTTTACGGTTAAGTATCCCGGCACTGTCATCGCCGCTCAGGCTGTGACGGTCAACCTCAGTTACTCCGGCGCTACGGGCGACTTTAGCGACCTTCCGGCGACTGTTGTCATACCGGCCGGATCAAACAGCGCCAGCTTCACCGTGACGTCAGCGGCTTCCGCGACGGGTAGCTCAACCATGGTCATTACCCTGAACAGTACCAACCGCGCATTTGCTACCATCGGCACGCCCGCTTCGGTGAATATAAGAGCCACCAACTTAACGGCCGGCGCTATCGGTGTAGCGCAGTTTATATGTTATGGTGCTACGCCTGCTACGCTTACCCAGACCACCGCCCCAAGCGGAGGAGGAGGAACCGGCAGCTATACGTACCAATGGCAGAGCAGTGCGGACGACTCATCGTGGTCTGATATCAACGGTGCAAAGAGCGCCACATATTCACCCGGTGCGCTGACGGCAAGCACCTATTTCCGCCGTAACGTCACCAGCGGCACCTACGGCACGATGTCCGGCGCCTCTGTCCTGATAACGGTCTATCCGGTCCTGACGGCCGGCGCCATCGGTGAGGCGCAGTCTATATGCAGCGGTAAAACACCTGCTACGCTTACCCAGACCGCCGCCCCCGGCGGGGGAACCGGCAACTATACATACCAGTGGCAGAGAAGTACCGACAACTCAACGTGGACTGATATCAACGGTGCAAAGAACGCCGCATATTCACCCGATGCGCTGACGGTAAACACCTATTTCCGCCGTAACGTCACGAGCGGTTCCTGCGTCACGTTCGGCACCTCTGTCCTGATAGAGATCACGATTGATTTCAGCCTGACGGTCAATGATATTGCCGACAAGACAGGTTACTTCGGCTCGATCATTTCAACCGTTACGTTTTCTTCGCCTACATCCGGCGCTACTTTTTCGTGGACAAACAGCAACCCGGATATCGGTCTTGCCGCCTCGGGTACGGGCAACCAGCCCCAGTTCACGGCAGCTAAGTCAGGCACAGCGACGATCACCGTCACTCCGTCGCATAACGGTTGCTCCGGCGTACCCAGCACCTATACTATAACGATTGATCCCTTCCAGGTCCCGGTCAACCCGCATCTGCGTGTCAGGGTCGGGTCATCATAAATTAACGTGAGTTTTAAGAAAGAGACCGTTTAAAAATAGATTCATTTCATTCATAATTATTCCCTGAACTCCTATTTGTTTAGAAGAAGCCCGTGTCGTCGTGATGACAGCCGCGGGTTTCGCTTTTACAGGGCGGGAAAAGAAAGAGGCCTGCGGTGTGAAAGACAGCTTCGGCGCCGGCAGGCAATACGTAATCACCCGGCGGAGATACTCCCGTCGCCGCGATTGGGCAGTACCCCGGTAATACACGTCTCCGGAAAATATACTTTAAGTCTGCATTGATTTGTATTTAACTGTATATTAGACGTATAGTCGGTTTGCAGGTAATTTTATTTCCCCTGAATTTCCTGTTTTTGCACCTTTTCCCTTCAAAAACGTCAGTAAAACGTCAGTAGTTTATATGCGTTTAAATATCTGATATTGTATTGTTTGTATCTCAAAATAATTGCCTATACTTGCAAAACGTCAGTAAAATAACTTTGATATGAAACATATTTCGTTTAAGATGTGGGAAGGAGATAAGTATCGCTATAAGGATGGATACGCTGTATGGTTAGTAGTCAGGAAAGACAATAAAAGAAAAGTAATAGCTTTGGGTCTTTATGCTGAACCACATCAATGGGATAACAGAGCGGAAAGATTTATTACAGATAAGAGATTTTCAGGTCTGCATCCGGACAGGATTGTTCTGAACGACTGGCTGACACAGAGAAAATCAGAGATTTTAAAAATTATTTCGGATTTCGAACGTAATAAAATAAACTGGACACCTAATCAATTTGAGATGGAATTTTTTTATTATTCAAGTAAGGGCAATGTTAAAGACTATTTTAATTCCCTGATAACGACTCTAAAAGAGACTAATCACTTTGGAAATGCCGAATGTTACTCCCGGACACTACACATGCTTGAACTCTTTGATAATAAGTTTGAGATGAAAGTTTTCCCCGAGATAGACATCAAATATGTAAAAGCATTCGATGTATACCTGCAAAAACGCGGTTGCTCCGGCAATACCCGGAAGTTTTATTTCAAGGCCCTCAGAGCCTGTATAAACAAGGCAATGCAGGACAAAGAAGCCTCCGAGAGCACTTATCCTTTCGGCAAAGGAGGGTTTAACATTGCATCATTGGAAGAAGAAACCTCCAAACGGTACCTGCCGAATGACCATATGGAGAAATTAAAATCAACCCTCATGGAAAGCGCTACTTTGGAAATGACACGCCGATTGTTTCTGTTTACTTACTATTGCTATGGCATTTCGTTTGTAGATGCAGCCCTGCTGTCTAAAAACAATATAATCCGCTATAATAGTGGAGACTATATTGTTTACAAACGTCATAAGACTAAGGAGGCGAAGAAAGTAAAACCTGTACAGATTAAAGTCACAGACACGATCCGGGAGCTTTTAGACTGGTTCAGGGAAAATACGATTTTGATTGAAGATTATTTACTGCCAATCGTTTCAAGGGAATGTTATCAGGGACAGCAGTTATATAATCACATCCGCAGCCGGTTTAGCCGGAACAATAAGAATCTGAAAAATCTGGCGGCGACTTTGGGAATAACAGACATGAAACTGACAAGCTATGTTAGTCGTCACACAATGGCAATGACGTTGCAGGACAATCAAATTCCAAGGGAAGTCATATCGCAGATATTGGGACACAGTGATCTGACTACAACCAACACTTATTTGGACAGCTTCAACACGAATGTAATAGATGAAGCTGCGAAAGTCCTGTAAAGGATATATATATCCGACAGAAAGAGAATACGATACAGCAGCATTGAAGATTGCGTATTGCCCTGTACTCAGGATGCGTACAGGGCAATACGCAATCTTCAATGCTGCTATGCTGCCGGCAAACAATATACCGCGAAACCTTTAACGGGAAACAACCGGTTGTATATCCGGGGTGGAAAGTTTCACCGCATATCCGGCGCGTCCTTTGATTGCTTCCCAATTAATGAAGTAACCGGGCGCCCGGCAGACAGAAATAATAAAAAAACAGGATTATGAATTTTGACGAAACAGAAAAGATAAGCATCCGGTAATATCTACGCCAAACAGAAATAAGCCCAAGAGAAGAAAATAACCGTTATCAGTCCAAAATAATACAAATAAAAACAAACGCAAAACTTAGCAAAAACCTCACTTTTTGCTACACGTTTACACTCATTTTGTCAGTAATACGTCAGTAGTCTGTTACTAAAAACAAATAAGCCGTTTATTTTTCCTGTAAATTACTTATTATCAATGAAGTGAATGAGACGACTTAAAATATAGACCACACGCCCAGAAGACGTGGGTACGTATCTGTCTGTTGTTGCAGTTCGCCCATAGCAGATGCAGCATGCACACCGTACGCCCTCAAACCTGAGACGGCGGACGTACACATGACTGCGACCCCAGGGAGGAGCCCCTTCCGCGAATTTTTAGAACTTTTAGTCGTATTCATATTGATATATTTTGTGGAAAATAATTTAACAGATTAGGAATTACAAGACCGCGTCCGGCATACAGACGCTCCATGAATGAGAGGGGGATTGCAATTAGGTTAGTTTTCATAAGTTGTAATGAACGCCCCAAAGGTAAAAAAAACTGAGCAAAACATCACTATTTTGATTTTATTTTTTCATCATTATCGCCTGCTTAAATTTTAAAGCAGGAAAATATTAAGGGCGCTTCCTTTATTTTAGAGGTAAGCCGTACATGCGGCTGACTGTTTTATAAACTCCGGGAGAGAGCACATTTATAGTCGCCGAAAACAATAACCGTATCCGCCGGCCATCGACCGGTACGGGCAATAGCAACAGTGGAATGTATGACCTTACCCGTTTCGTGGAAAACGACTTTTTATAGCTGAGCTAAGCCTGAAGGCGGTCTGACCAGCCGCGCAGGCGTTCTGTTTCCTGTATGTGAGTGTCAATTTCTTTCCGCCCGCTGTTTTACCCGCATAAGGCACAGGCCGGAGGCTGATTTAAGCAGTGTCTTACGGCAGTTACCTGTCAGACTTCGATACTTCTGCCGTCCTGCGTCTGTATTTCAGTGCCTGTAGCCGGCTGCGATCGTCTGTCAGCCGGTCAGCCGGGTATCCTGGTACCGCCCATTCAGACTGGCGATTCACAGTCTGTGTAACAGGATTGTATATGCAACTGAATTTTTTACCTGTACTTCAATTCAATTTACCTGCGCCGGATACTATTACTTTCGAAATGCTCATATATCTGTATATTAATCAACTATACACTTTATTATCTGATGTTCTCACGTACAAATATGAAAAAAACACAAAGCAATCCTATTATTTTTCACAATTCTTTTATTTTATCACGTACGTGATAATTTCTATTACGTACGTGATAACTTTCATTACGTACGTAATAGCTTTCATCACGTGCGTAATAATTTCTATCACGTACGTAATAACTTTAATCACGTACGTGATAATTTCCATCACGTACGTAATAATTTTCATCACGCACGTAATAATTTCTATCACGTACGTAATAGTTTTCATCACGCACGTAACAATTTTCATCACGTACGTAATAGTTTTTATCGCGCGCGTCTATAGAATATATTTGGGAGTGATATAATTCATTTCTCATACAGAATAATAAAACCCAGGCGGGAGCGTCAATGCGCTTTAAGTCATAGCGGACGTGCGGCGCCGTCAGTGCTGTGTGTGAATACGGATTTGTTGGCGTATATTTGCCGGCGTTAATAAATATAATGTATATATGAAGATAACACTTATACGACATACGTCTGTAGACGTCAGGCAGGGTATATGCTATGGGCAGACTGATGTCCCGCTGCGGGATACATTTGAGACGGAAGCGGCCGAAGTGGCCGACAGACTGAAGGGGGAGAGATTCGACAAGGTGTTTACAAGTCCGCTCACCCGTTGTGTCCGGCTGGCTGATTACTGCGGATATTCCGGCGCAGTTCGCGACGATCGGCTGAAGGAACTGAACTTCGGAAGGTGGGAGATGCAGCCCTTCGATGAGATCAAAGACCCGGTGATGCAGCAGTGGCTCGACGATTATTTTAATGTAGCTGCGCCCGGAGGAGAGTCGTTCAGGATGCAGCTCGAACGCCTTTCGGCTTTCTTTGACGAACTGAAGCCGGATGCACCCGGCCACGTTGGCGTCTTCGCTCATGGCGGTATACTGACATGCGCGCAACTCTATTCCGGCGACATCGGACTGGAGGAAGCTTTCAGCGTTTTACCGCCCTACGGCGGCATAGTGACTATATATCTGTGAACCCTGACATACAATACAGAACAATGAATGCGCAGGATATTCTCTCACGATATTATGACACGGATACTGAACTGTACCGTATACTGAAGGCGCATAGCGAGGACGTGACAGGCAAAGCCCTGCAAATAGCCCGGATGCATGCGGAGATGAACCTCGACACCGGCTTTATAGAAGAGGCCGCCATGCTGCACGACATAGGTATATTCCTCTGCGACGCGCCTGACATATATTGCCGGGGCAAGGCTGCGTACATCTGCCACGGATACCTGGGAGCCGACCTGGTGCGCAGGGAGGGTTACCCGCTTCACGCACTGGTGTGCGAGAGGCATACCGGAGCCGGACTGTCGGCCGTTGAGATCGCCGCCCGTAACCTGCCGTTGCCTGTGAGAGACATGCTGCCCGTGTCCGGAGAAGAACGGCTTATATGCTTTGCAGATAAGTTCTTCAGCAAAACGCGCCTGGGGAAAGAGAAGTCCGTAGACAGGATCACGCAGGGCCTTTCAAGGTATGGAGACGAGCAGGTGGCGCGCTTCAGGGCCTTGTGTAAACTCTTTTTAGGGTGATAAAACCTGACTGCTTTCGGTATTTTGTTATACATTTGCGCGTCAGAGACCTAGAATAGCAGACAAAATGTTCCCCATCAAATATAAGATTCTCCATATACTACTTATTTTAATCGCCGGCAGTATGTCTTTGCCGGCACAGGAAGCGGAATCGGTAACTGCGGCGGAGCTTCCTGCAGACACAGTAGCCATCACAACTCCCCCCCCTGCTAACAACGGGCTTACCGCCCCCGTCCACTACGTTGCCAACGACTCCATCATCATGACGGCGGGCAACTGGGCTTACCTGTACGGGCAGGGTAAAGTGACGTACGAACAGATACAACTGGAGTCGGAGATAATAGAGATGAACCTCGACAGCAGTCTGGTCTACGCCCGGTACGGACTGGACTCCATAGGCGAGGCGTTCGGATACCCGCTCTTCAAGGACGGCGGACAGGAGTATGAGTCGAAGACCATGCGTTACAACTTCGCATCAAAGAGAGGATACATCACAGACGTCATCACACAACAGGGCGAAGGCTTCGTCACCTCCGCACTCACCAAAAAGATGGATAACGACATCCTTAACATGGCCGGCGGCAGGTACACCACCTGCGACGAGCACGACCATCCGCACTTCTACATCCAGATGACGCGGGCCAAAGTGTATCCTAAAAAGCGCATCGTCACCGGGCCTGTTTACCTCGTCATCGAAGACGTGCCGCTATACCCGCTGGGGCTTCCTTTCGCCTTCTTCCCCTTCTCCGACAAATACTCTTCGGGGATATTGTTCCCAACCTTCGGCGAAGAGTCGTCGCGTGGCTTTTACATCCGTGACGGGGGGTATTATTTCGCCCTGAACGATTACGCCGATCTCGCACTGACGGGTGAATACTACACCAAAGGCTCCTGGGGAGTGAACCTCCGCTCTACGAACAGGAAACGGTATAGGTATAACCGCAGCATCAACGCCTCGTACCTGGTCACCAGACTGGGCGACGAAGGGTTGCCCGATTACAGCCTCACCAAAGACCTCAAGCTGGCCGTCAGCCATTCACAGGACTCCAAGGCCAATCCCTACCGCACGTTCTCGGCAAGCGTCAACTTCGCCACAAGCGGATACGACAAGAACAACATGCAGGGCCTGTACGTGCCTACCTCGACGCAAAACACCAAAAGCTCATCGGTGAACATCACGCAACGCTTCCCCAACAACCCCTTCAGCCTGTCGGCCTCCATGAGCGTCAACCAGGTCTCGCGCGATACGATGCTCTCGGTCACGCTCCCCGACCTGACCATAAACATGAGCCGTATCTTCCCCTTCAAGCGCAAACAGGCGGTAGGCAGCGAACGCTGGTATGAAAAAATATCCATGAGCTACTCGGCCTCCATGCGTAACAGCATCTCGACAAAGGAATACCGCTTCATGCAGTCGAACATCATCAAAGACTGGAAGAACGCCATGCAGCACCAGATCCCCGTCAGCGCCACGTTCAACCTGTTTAACTACATCAACCTGTCCCCCTCCTTCACCTACCGCGAGAGATGGTATACCAACAAGGTAGAACAGACGTATGACCTGCAGACCAACCGTATGGCGCCTTCCGACACCACGTATGGCTTCTACCGGGTGTACGACTATAACACGGCCCTGTCGGCCTCCACCACGGTGTACGGCTTTTTCCAGCCGCTGCCGTTCATCCCGTGGGTGAAGATGATCCGCCACCGCATGGACATGTCGGTAAGCGTAGGCTTCACGCCCGACTTCTCCAGTCCGAACTATGGTTTCTACAAGACGTACAACTACATGGACGACCGGGGCGAGGAACGTTCCGTGACCTATTCCCCCTTTGAAGGCAGCATGTTCGGCATACCCGGAAGGGGCAAACAGGGTAACATCAGCTTCAGCCTCGATCATAACATAGAAGCCAAGGTAGCAAGCCGCGATTCCGTCGGTGAGACCAAAATACCCATCATCGACAAGCTCTCGCTCAGCATGAGCCACAACCTCATGGCCGACTCCTTTAAATGGAGTCCCCTGAACGTAGGGCTTCGCCTGAAGTTCGGCAAGAGCTATACGCTGAACCTGAACGGCGTATTCGACACCTACACCTACCGCGTGGACGAAGGGCCGAACGGTACGCGCACCTTCCGCCGCCAGAACGTCATGCGTATAGCGTCAGGCAAAGGGCTTGGCCGCCTTCAGTCTACCGGGACCAGCTTCTCGTACACGTTCAACAACGATACGTTTAAGAAAGGTATCTTCAAGTACATGAGGTCTCTCTTCGGCGCTGAAGATATCACCGAAGAACCGTCCGCGGAAGAGCCTGAAGGTGACGAAAACCCGCAGACGACGGTTGACGAGTTCGGCGAGATAAGGAGCCTGGTGCCCGAAAGCGGCCGCCTGAGGAGGGCCAAAACGACTAATTCGGCTGAGAGCGACGCCGACGGATACTGGATAAACGGCATACCGTGGAGTTTCTCAGTCAATTATAGTCTGAACCTGGGATACGGCGACTTCAACTACGACAAGCGCGAGTATGATTACCGGGTGACAAACGCACTCAGCTTTAGCGGTAATATACAGCCGACAAAGAACTGGCAGTTTAATTTCAACGGGACGTATGACTTCGAAGCGAAAAAGATATCCTACATAACCTGCAACATATCGCGCAACCTGCATTGCTTCACGATGTCGGCCAGCTTCAGGCCCATCGGGCAGGCAAAGTCCTACTCCTTTTCCATAGCAGTAAGCTCCTCGCTGCTGAAAGACCTCAAATATGACAGGCGGAGTAACTTCAGGGAAGGCCAGGACTGGTACTGATAATCCCCTGCATTTGGCATGACGCCCCATCCTCACGCGACAGAAGAGGATGGGGCGCCGCTTTTTACCATTCTACAGGCGTTTTACCGCAAGCTGTAAGATAATCGTTGGCCTGGCTGAAATGTTTGTTCCCGAAGAACCCCCGGTAGGCCGACAGGGGCGAGGGATGGGCCGATTTGAGTACCAGGTTGCGGCCCGGATTGATAAAGGCCCCTTTGCGCTGCGCGTATGACCCCCAGAGGATATACACAATATGGTCGCGCGATTCGACAAGGCAGTGGACCACAGCGTCGGTAAACGTCTCCCAGCCTTTGTTCTGGTGCGATCCGGCTTGATGCGCCCTCACCGTCAGCGTGGCGTTGAGCAGCAGCACGCCCTGGCGCGCCCACCTGGTGAGGTCGCCGCTCACGGGTACGGGTGCACCGGTGTCGCTTTCTATTTCTTTGAAGATATTGACGAGTGAGGGAGGAAACGGAACGCCATCCCTCACAGAGAAGCAGAGTCCGTGCGCCTGCCCCGGTTCGTGATAAGGGTCCTGGCCGAGGATAACGACCTTCACCTGCTCAAACGGGCAATGCCCGAATGCGCTGAATATCGCAGGCCCCGGCGGATACACAGTCCCGGAGCCGTATTCATGCCTCACGAAGTCGGTCAGCAGCCTGAAATACTCTTTCTCAAACTCCGGCGCCAGTTGCGCCTTCCACCCCGGTTCTATCTTTACGTCCATACGGCCCTCCCTATATCAGCGGCATTCCCGCCTCGGCGGCTTCCCTTATCATCCGTTCGGGCCATATGCTGGCCTGTATCTCTCCGATGTGCGCCTTCTGGAGGAAAAACATGCACAGGCGGCTCTGCCCGATGCCTCCCCCGATGCTCTGCGGCAGTTCGCCATCGAGCAGGCGGCGGTGAAAGTACAGGTCTTTACGGTCTTCAGCGCCGCACACCTTCAATTGATGCAGCAGAGCTTCCCTGTTGACGCGGATGCCCATTGAAGACAGTTCCAGCGCATGGCCGAGCGTCTTGTCCCACACAATCAGGTCGCCGTTAAGCCCCGCCAGTCCGCCGGACATCGTAGACCAGTCGTCGTAGTCGGGGGCGCGTCCGTCGTGCTTCTCGCCATTACTCAGCGCGCCGCCTATACCTATAATAAACACCGCCCCGGACTCCTTCGCCGCAGCGTCTTCGCGTTCCTTGGGCGTAAGCGAAGGGTAAGCCCGCAAAAGATCTTCGGCATGTATAAACTTAATCCTGGGGGGCAGCGCCGGTTTGATCTGCGGAAACATCTCATACACCATATACTCCGTCCGTACCAGGGCGCCGTATATACGCTGCACTATTTCTTTGAGGAAGTCGATCGTACGCTCGCCTTCGCCCATCACCCTCTCCCAGTCCCACTGGTCTACGTACAGGGAGTGGCAGTTACCCAGCTCCTCGTCGGCCCGTATGGCATTCATATCGGTATAAATACCGTATCCCTCCTCGATAGCGTAATCGGCCAGGGTCAGGCGTTTCCACTTGGCGAGGGAATGTACTATCTCGGCTTTCGCCTCGCCGAGGTCTCTCATGGGAAAACTTACGGCGCGTTCGACGCCGTTTAAGTCATCGTTTACGCCCGTCCCTTTCAGTACGAACAAAGGCGCTGTCACGCGTCTCAGGCGAAGCTCCGACGACAGGTTCTGCTGGAAAAAGTCCTTGATCTTCTTGATCCCCAGCTCAGTTTGCGAAAGATTCAGTAACGCCTTGTATCCGGCAGGTTTTATCAGGTAACTCATATAATTGGTTTTTTTTGTGTGAATACCATACTGTTTCGATGGGGGGCAAAGGTATAAAAAAACGTATACTGTTACGTCCGGCGAGACTGTGAAAGGCCTTAGCGCCGAATAAGGCGGCATCCTGAGGCGCCCCCAGAGCCAGGCGGACGGCGCCACTGATGCGTTATACAAGCGCGAAAGCCGGCTGGCTGAGCGTTCAACCCTGCATTGACTGAACTGTCAACCCGGTATTGACTGAAATGTCAACCCGGTATTGACTGAGGTGTCAATCCTGCATTGACTGAACTCCCAACGCCATGTTGGCTGAGCGTTCAATGCCGGGTTGGGTTATCGTCCGATGACGGGTCCAACCATCCCGCGGCGGTGAGCGGAGCGGAGAAAATAACGTTAAGCCGTGGCGCAGCCGTCAGTGGTAGCGCTAACGTTAAATTATTTAGCTGATATTCTTGTGTGTGTTTTGTCTAAAAGACTATATTTGCACAGCTTATTTCAGAAATTCCTATTCTTTAGTCAATTAATGTCTGTCGAGTTTATACCACAATGAAAAAACATGCTTATAATACATGTATCACCATTTAATAACACCACCCATGAAAAACGTACTCACTTTGATTGCCGTTTTATGCGTTTGTGTATCGTGTGCGAAGAAGTTGTCGCCCGAAGAACAAACCGTAATCCAGATTAAGCAGGAAATCCTGCAAGACCTGACCGAAAATATCCTGCCGTTCTGGGCGAACCACTCGCCTGACCCTGCCGGAGGATTCTATGGGACGCTGCTGTATAACGGAACGCCGCGCGACAGCGCCGAAAAAGGCGGTATCCTCAATGCCCGTCTGCTATGGACTTACTCTACCGCCTACCGCATGCTGGGGGATGAGAATTACAAAACGCTGGCCGACCGCGCACAGCGCTATTTTATCGATTACTTTATCGACAAGGAATACGGAGGATCTTTCTACGTCCTTAATGCCGACGGCTCGCCACTGATGACACAGAAAAACACGTACCAGAACGCCTTTGCCGTTTACGGATTGTCTGAACACTATCGCGCTACCGGGAACGAAGAAAGCCTCAACGCCGCTATCGGCGTATACAACAAAATGGTTGAGTATACACTGGACCCGGAGCTGAAGGGATTTACCGAAGGATGCTCGCGCGAATGGGAAAATACCGAGAGGGGGCTTTCGAAGACCATGAACACCAATCTGCATGTACTGGAAGCGCTCACCAACCTCTACCGCGTGTGGAAAGATCCGGGCTTGCAGCAGGTACTTAAAGACGAGATAGACATCATGTGCCACAAAATACTCGACCAGTCCACCTGGCATGAGATACTTTACCTGTCGATGGACTGGGAACCGAGCCGGATGCGCATCGACTCCTACGGGCACGACATCGAGTTCTCATGGCTTCTGGTGGAAGCTGCCGAAGTCCTTGGAGACGAAGAGATACTGGAAGATACCAAACGCATAGCAGTCAACCTGGCTGATGTGCAGATAAAGGAAGGACTGGCGCCGGAGGGTTATCTGCGGGGTGAAAAATTCTACGGCGAAAGGCCTGTAAGGCCCGGTATGCCGCAGGAAACACGCCATCGCCTGGAATGGTGGCCGCAGGCGGAAGCCGTGGTTGGCTTTATCAACGCCTGGCAGATAAGCGGCGATGTTAAATTTCTGGATGCCGCTGTCCTTGCATGGGAGTGGACGAAAAAGTATATGATAGACCACGAATACGGCGAATGGTACGGCAATGTCTACGAAGATGGCTCTCCGGTGCCGGAGTTTGCCAAGGCAAACCAGTGGAGATGCCCTTATCATAACAGCCGGATGGGTTTCGAGATCATGACCCGCTTCCCCTGATTTGTTTAATACTCAAAACTCCGATATTGTTTAACTTATTTAAATTTATACACAGTATGAAACGTATATTATGTGCCCTTTCTTTATTGCTTCTGGTAAGCGCAGCCGCTTTTTCCGGAAACTACAAAAGCTTTAAAGTCTCTGTTTACACCCGTGCATACGAGGTGGAAAAAATGAAAGACCTGCATTGGCTTGATTCTACATGGAATATCATATCAAGCCAGGTAAAGGTTGATAAGATATATCTTGAAACGCACCGCGACCTGCTGATCGTGCCAAGTGAAACGCTGGAACAGGCCAAGAAGTTCTTTCAGGGTAAAGGCGTTGAAGTAGGCGGTGGTATAACCTACACTATCAATGAAGCTAACAGCTTTGAGACGTTTTGCTACTCCGACCCCGAACACAGGAAGATAGTTCAGGAAATAGCCGAACACACAGCCAAACACTTTGATGACTTTATCCTTGACGATTTCTTCTTTACAAGTTGCAAGTCTGATATCGAGATCAAAGCCAAAGGAACGAAAAGCTGGACGCAGTACCGCAACGAACTTATGACCGAGGCCGGTCAGAACCTGGTTATCAAGCCTGCAAAGAAGATTAACCCAAAGGTGAAGGTCATCATCAAATATCCCAACTGGTACGACCACTTCCAGGGACTGGGATTTGACCTGAAGAACGGGCCGCAGATATTCGACGGCGTATGGACGGGCACGGAAACCCGCGACCCTTCGTCGGCCCAGCACCTTCAGAATTATTTGGGTTACAACATCATCCGCTACTTTGAAAACCTGCGCCCCGGACATAACATGGGCGGATGGGTAGATAGCGGAGGCTCAGGTATGGGAATGGACAGGTATGCCGAACAGCTGTGGCTGACGTTCTTCGCCAAAGCTCCCGAAATGGCCCTCTTTGCATATAACCAGTTGATAGGCGTATCGCTCAGGCCTGAACAGCACCGCACATCCTGGCAGGGACAGGGAACCAGCTTCGACTATGACGAAATGATGAAACCCGTCAACCTGAACGGGCAGACCGTTACCCCTACCACGCTTGCCAGAGTGGCCGGGTATACGTTTGAATCTATCGATAAGTTTATCTACAAGCTGGGCAAACCCATCGGTATCAAGACCTATAAGCCGTACCACTCTCTTGGAGACGACTTCCTTCAGAACTATCTCGGAATGATAGGACTGCCGATGGACGAGTACTCTGAGTTCCCGACCGACCAGAAGGTTGTGCTCCTGACTGAACAGGCCAAGAACGACCCCGACATCATCAACAAGATCAAAGGCCAGTTGACCAAAGGGAACGATATAGTGATCACCAGCGGACTGCTGAGCGCCATACCCGAAAAGCTTGCCGCAATATCCGAACTGCGCGCCGATAAATTCGCTCTGGTGAACGACTTTGGCTTTGCAGGGAAAACCGATAAGGATATACTCATCAGGCAGGTGCTTTACCAGACCAACGACGCATGGGAAACAATCAGCGCCGGACGTCCCCTGACCGGAGGTACCAGCGGATACCCCGTAGTGCTGCGTGCGCCATACTCAAAGGGTAACATGTACGTCATTACGATACCCGAAGACTTTGGCAACCTGTACGAATATCCCGCCAATGTTCTCAACGCCTTCCGCCAGATATTGAGCAAAGACCTGGAAATACGTATAGACGCGCCGGCTAAAGTGGGCCTGTTTGTTTACGACAATGGTATGTTCATAGTGGAATCGTTCCTTGACGAACCGGTTACCATCAACGTTAATGCAATAGACAACATCACGCGCATCACCGACGTTCTCACCGGCCTGCCGGTCGACAAGCAGCCCGAAACCACTACCGGGGCAGGCATGTTCGGAAGGCGTTTCCGCCCCGACAACAAGAATAACGTGTTCCGCGTAACCCTGATGCCTCATTCATACAAGGTATTCCAAAAAAACTGAGCCTGCCATGAGACAAGCTAAAAGTATGACGCTGGCAGGCGTATGTATATGCCTTGCCGCCGCTTCGTGGGGCTTATTGCCGTCTGCGGCTTCGGCGCAGACCGAAGTGATGGCCTGGGGTAATATGACCGGTATACGCGTAGAGGGCCAACTGATAGAGTTTGAGTCTTCTTTCCGCGTAGTGGAATCCGGCTGGACTGATATGGACTTTACCGGACGCGAAAGGCAAAACACGCAATACAGCCGCAGCGGCAACGCACAGACCGTAAAAAGCTCGGTAAAACGTGTGAACTTTGAACAGGTGGTAGAAGACATGGGAAAGGGAATAGCCGCCGTATCGCTCACCTATAATTCCGACACCGCCCGCAGGGTAGAAGGCGTATATTATGGTATTGAACTGCCCGCTGCGCGTTATGCAACAGGAACGGTCAGGATAGGCGGCGCCACGCTGGAAGTGGCTTCGCTGAGCGGGACGTCACGGAAGGCCTCCGGACGGCAGATCACTATCCAGGGCTCGTCAGGGCGCAACATAGCGATAAGCTTCACCTCCGGCGTAACAGCTTTCCTCCACAGGGAAGAGGGCGGAGAAGCCATCCTATACGTTGAACTTCTGGGCGGCAACCTGAGAAAAGGACAGAAAGGCAGGCTCAACTTTACCATCACCGCATCGGGCGATATTGACAACGCTCCTGTGGAAGTGGTGGTAAACAAGAACGCTCCCGGGCGCCTCTTTGCAGGTCTGGGCGGTAACTTCCGCCTTCAGAACCCGGCGGCCGACCCGCAGGTGATAGACTACTGCCTCGATAACATGAGGGTAGCCTTCGCACGGGTAGAGATGCCCTGGGGCACATGGCAGCCTGAGGAAAACACCGAGCCGATAGACATTGCCCGCGGCGGAGGGTTAAACCCGCGCGTGAAGATTGCGATGGAAATGGCTCAGCGCCTTAACGCCCAGGGGATGCCGGTGATCGTCAGCGCATGGTTCCCGCCCACGTGGGCGCTGGCTCCCGGTCCGCGTGCGTTCCGTGGGGGTGGGATTGCAGCCCTCAGGCTCGACCCGGCGAAAAACCAGCAGATATACAAGTCGCTTACCGACTATCTGGTTTATATCAAGGAAACCTACGGTATAGAAGCCTGGGCTTTTTCCTTCAACGAATCGGACCTGGGTATAAACGTACTTCATACGCCGCAGGAGCATGCCGACTTTATCAAAGGTCTGGGAGCCTACATGGCATCCCGCGGACTGGCCACTAAGTTATTGCTGGGCGACAACTCCGACGCTACCACATTCGACTTTATCCTTCCCGCCCTCAACGACCCGGCTACGCACAAGTATATCGCCGCCGTATCCTTCCACTCATGGCGCGGATGCGATGACGAGACGCTTCACCGCTGGGCAGGCTCGGCGCGTCAGCTCAACGTACCGCTGATCGTAGGCGAAGGCAGCACCGACGCTGCGGCGTGGCGCTACCCGCAGATATTCCTTGAACCGACGTTTGCACTGTACGAGATCAACCTCTACGTCCGCATAGCCGCTATCTGCCAGCCGTTGAGCATACTGCAATGGCAGCTTACATCCGACTATTCCCTTCTCTGGGGAGCAGGCATATATGGCTCCGACGGGGCGCTACGGCCTACGCAGCGCTTCTGGAACCTGAAGCAACTGGCCATTACGCCTGAAGCTTCATTCGCCCTTCCTTTCACATGCAGTAAGGAAGAGGTCAACTGCGCCGCCTTCGGTAATATCTCACGTGACGAGTACGCCGTGCATATAGTTAATAACGGCGCCGGGCGCACAGCTACCGTAAAAGGGCTGCCCAACCTTGCGTCCGTCAAAGCGTATGCAACCACAAACACAGCAAACATGCAGGAGATAAAAAGTTCCAGGTCTGCCGACGGAAGCATATCGGTAGAACTACCACCGGCCGGGTTCGTTACTGTTGTCACGACTAAGTGACCTGAGCGACCAGCCGACATAAATCTGACAGAGCCACGTGAGCGCCGTACAACGCGCTTCCGTGGCTCTCCTGTTATTAATCCGGAGGAAGTCCCAATAAGGCCGGGAGATTAGAGAGCTTCTAACGCATAGGTTAGATCACCTCTAACGCATAGGTTAGAACACTTCTAACGCATAGGTTAGAACACTTCTAACGCATAGGTTAGAACACTTCTAACGCATAGGTTAGAACGCTTCTGTCGCACCGGACAGAACGCCTCTGTCGCAACGGACAGAACGCCTCTGTCGCATAAGACCGAACACCTCTGTCGCACCGGACAGAACGCCTCTGTCGCAACGGACAGAACGCCTCTGTCGCACCGGACAGAACACTTCTGTCGCATAAGACCGAACGCTTAGGCCGCATACGACTGAACACTTAGGTCGCATACGACCGAACACTTAGGTCGCGTACGACCGAACACTTAGGTCGCATACGACCGAACACTTAGGTCGCATACGACCGAACACTTAGGTCGCGTACGACCGAACACTTAGGTCGCATACGACCGAACACTTAGGTCGCGTACGACCGAACACTTAGGTCGCGTACGACCGAGCGGTTAGGTCGCATAAGATGGAACTGATCCACTATCTGAATATTAATTATTAAACAGTTTGTATTATGAAGAAGCAATTGATTTATTTGTTTGCAGCATTCCTTGCGGCAGCCGGACTGAGCGCCCAGGAATTGCGTACGATTAAGCTGGAAGCGCCTGACCGTTCCGGAGGCGAACCGCTTATGAAAGCGTTCAATAACCGTAAGTCTGACCGCGAGTTTGCACCCGACAGGCTGAAGCCGAAAGATCTCTCCAGCCTCCTCTGGGCTGCTAACGGCGTGAACCGCTCCGATGGCAAACGTACCGCCCCGACGGCCGTCAACGCGCAGGATGTCGATGTGTACGTCATCTTACCCGAAGGGGCTTACCTGTACAATGCCAAAGAACATGCACTCATCCCGGTGGTGGCGGGCGACCTGCGTGCGTCTGTGGCCGGCACCGGACAGGATTTTGTGAAGACTGCGCCGGCGTGCCTCGTGATAGTGTCCGACCTGACGCGGCTCAGTAAGAATCCTGACGATAACACCCGGCTGATGGGCGCCGTAGATGTGGGCATCGTGTGCCAGAACATTAACATCGCCTGTGCCGGACTGGGACTAGCCACCGTGCCGAGGGCTTCGATGGATAAGGCGGCGCTGGCCAGGGCGTTGAAACTGACGTCTAACCACCTGGTGCTGATGAATAACCCGGTGGGCTATCCTAAGAAATAACCGGCAGAGCAGGGGAGAGGTATATGCGGGTTTTCCTTCAATCTGTCGTAGCTCAGTTACTGCTAAACCCTTATGTGTTCATGCGGGGATGGCAGGCGCTGGAGGGGAAGAAAAGCTGGCGTCCTGCGTTTGGCGCCTGCTTTGCCGTGGAGTTGGTTGTTTACCTCACGGGGTTCTTCTTCTACAAGGCGTTGCCCGACTGGTTGATGATAGCTATCCTTTATTACTGCGGGACGTGGTACGTTGGCCTGATATACGTCACACTGGCGTTGCTGGCGCTTGAGGGGCTGCGGCTGGTTAACAGGCTGCTCCCGTGGTATCCTGTGTGGCTGGTCTCGCACTGGAAGCAGACTAAGCTGGGGCTTTTCTTCTTTTTCACAGCCGGAGCCGGCCTACTGCTGGCGCATGCCTTTCACACGGTTGCCAATCCTGTGGTGAGGCACGTGAATATAACCCTTCCCCGCGGAACATCCGGAAACCCCTGTGACAGTATGACAGTCGTTCTCATGAGCGACCTTCACATCGGCGAGATAATAGGCAAAGAGATGGTCCGGCGGTACGTTGCGCTCAGTAATGCCCAGAACCCCGATCTGGTGGTGCTGGCCGGAGACCTGGTGGACTACGAGTCGCGCTTTGCCGAGGCGGCGCATATCGAGGACGACCTGCAGCAACTGAAGGCGACCCGGGGTGTGTATGCCATAAACGGGAATCATGAGTACAGGGCTAACCGCTACGCAAAGGAGAAGTGGATAAGGAAAACCGGCGCCGTACTGCTGATCGACTCCGTCGTGCTGATAGACGATTCATTTTACCTCGCAGGCCGCGACGATTTTGTGAACAAACGCCGCAGGTCCCTGCATGCGCTGGTGAAAGACCTTGACAGGGATAAGCCGGTGATAGTGCTCGACCACCAGCCTGTATCGCCCTCGGAGCTGGTCATGAACGGCGCGGCCCTGGGGCTTCACGGACATACGCATAACGGGCAGTTATGGCCCTATCCTTTGTTGATGAAATTCATATATGAATGTCCTTACGGATATTACCGCAGAGGGAATACGCAGTTTTACATCTCGTCGGGCATCGGGATAGCCGGGCCTCCTTACCGCGTGGGCACTGTCTCCGAACTGGTGGTGCTGCATATCGTGTTTATATGAAAAAAAGCCTCCCGGTAGTTAGTGCTGTACGACCGGGAGGCCAGTTTTGGCGTTTAAGTCAGGGAAGTGAGCCACCTAAAACTAATTAAATCAAATAACAAACAATCTTTTGCCATTTTTAGACTAACTCAATTTTCTATTACAAAGGTGGTATATAAAGATCGCGCCGCAAAATAAACAGCTACTACAATACATTCTCATTCCCGGTACCAGTGCAAAAGACAGTACAACATTTCTTTCTCACGCCACGCTCCGCCCCCGGTAACTGAGGGCGTCAGAAACTGATGAGGAAGTCTGCCAGGTTGGTGTCGCTTTCCAGACCTATGCGTTTTCTCAGCCGGTATCTCCTCAGCTCAACGGCCCGGATGGATATATTAAGCGTCGAGGCGATTTCCTTTGTCGACAGGTTCATGCGCAGCAGGCAACAGATGCGCAGGTCGCCGGTGGTAATGCCGGTGTATTGCCGGCGAAAGCGTTCGATGAAGTTCTGGTGAGCGCTGTTGAAATAAGTCTCAAAGGCTACCCGGTCGCTGTTGTCGTTCAATACCTTTTCCATCATGGAGCGCATCCGCATGTATAAAGAGGCAGGATAGCGGTCGCCGAGAGACTCTTTCTGATGCTCCAGTTCCTCCAGTAGCGCCTGCATCACCACACCCTTTCTGGTGAGTATGGATGATTGCTTCATCAGTTCGTTCTTCTTGTTTTCCAGTTCGGCCTCCAGCCGTTCGTTCTTCAGTTGCTGCGTCCTCTGCTGCTCTATGCTTGTCAGGAACTCCTCCCTGTTCTTTTTGCCCTTCATATAGCTGCGCATGCAAAACCAGATCATTATCCCCAACGCAAGGATACAAAACGAATAAGTCCAGTACCTTTCGTTATAAAAAGTAACCACCGGGATAAATATAGTCAAGGCGGTTAAAAGAGCTTTGGTATAAAAAAGAAACAAACCACACATAATATGCAAAAGAAGAACATATTTATCTATTTGCCAAATATGCCATTCATTTATTCATGACATTACATATCTTTGGGCGTCTAAAATGATTCACCCCAAAAGAAATACAGCATGAACTGGACTCAGTTGCTATCGGGAAAGCGCCTGGGTATGGAGGAGTATGCCGAGCGGAAGCACGAGCGTACCGACTTTCAGCGCGATTATGACCGTCTGATCTTTTCTTCGCCCTTCCGCCGGCTGCAGAACAAGACGCAGGTCTTCCCCCTTCCCGGGAGCATATTTGTACACAACCGTCTGACACATAGTCTGGAGGTTTCCTGCGTAGGACGCTCCCTGGGTAATAACGTTGCCAAAGGGCTTATGCGTAAATACGCTGATGTAAACGCCGGCTTCACCGAAATAGGTTCCATAGTATCAGCCGCCTGCCTGGCGCACGATATAGGAAACCCGCCCTTCGGACATTCGGGCGAACGGGCTATCTCCGCCTATTTCATGGAAGGAAACGGCGAAAAGCTTATGGATAAGGTAATCAGAGAGGGTGGACGATGGGAGGATTTCGTACGCTTCGAGGGTAACGCCAATACCATGCGCCTGCTTACACACCAGTTCGTCGGACGGCGCCGGGGAGGATTCGCTCTGACTTACTGCACGCTGGCGTCGATAGTGAAATATCCGTACCCCTCAACCCTGTCGCCCAACGGCAAATTCGGATTCTTCCAGACCGAGGAGTCTACATACCGGCAGATAGCGTCTGAGCTTGGTATCGAAGACCGCGGCGGGCGTTACGCACGCTATCCCCTGGTCTATCTGGTAGAAGCCGCCGACGATATTTGCTACCAGATCATGGATATAGAAGATGCTCACAAACTGCGTATCCTGACGGAGGAAGAAACGAAAGAACTCCTGCTGGGCTTTTTCGAAGGCGGACAGCGAGACCATATCCTCGATGTAATGCGGCTGGTGAACGATGCCAACGAACAGATCGCCTACCTGCGCTCAAGCATCGTCGGGAGCCTTGTAGACGAATGCTCGCGGGTGTTTCTGGAACAGGAGGAAAACATACTGGAAGGCCTCTTCACCGGCTCGTTGATAAAAGGAATAAAGGAGCCTGTCAGAAGCGCCTACGAGGCCTGCTCGTCAGTGGCGTACCGTAAGATTTACTGCGCCAGGGAAGTGCTGGACATCGAGCTTGCCGGTTACCATATCTTCAGCCAGCTTATCGACATCCTGACCGAAGCCGTGATGAACCCCGAACATTCATACAGCCGTCTGCTGCTGCAACACATTCCCGGACAGTACGACATACATGCGCCTTCGATATACGGGAAAATACAATGCATACTTGATTATATTTCGGGAATGACCGACGTCTACGCCCTCGACCTCTACCGCAAGGTGACGGGATTGAGCCTGCCGGCCGTCTGACCGGCGGGATCCTTAACGGTCAGTACTCTTCGCGATATTTACTCTCTTCCCTGTCCTTCAATATACTGAGATAGCTCTTGTAGCGCGAGGCGCTGAGGGAGCCTTCCTTCACCGCCTTCATTACGGCGCAGCCTGGCTCGTGGCGGTGGGTGCAGTCTCCGAACCTGCATCCGGCGGAGCAGGCGAACATCTCCCTGAAATAGTGCGATATTTCCGCGTCCTCCATATCAAAGGTTCCAAAGCCTTTTATCCCCGGCGTGTCTATAAGATAGCCTCCCCCGGGGAGTTGTATCATTTCGGAAAAGGTCGTTGTGTGCATGCCCTTGTTGTGATACTCTGATATGTCCCCAGTTCTCAACCCCGTCCCCGGCGCAAGGGCGTTGATAATGGTCGACTTGCCCACTCCGGAATGTCCCGAAAGGAGGGTTATTTTGTCTTTCAGTTCCGCTTTCAGTTCTTCCATTCCTTCACCGCTTTTGGCGCAAAGCCTGGAGCAGGGATAACCGATTCCGGTGTACAAGTCCGTCAGCCTCTCCATAGCCTCACGGTCGGCGCCATGAAAGCGGTCTGTCTTATTAAACACCAGTTTTACGGGGACGCTGTAAGCCTCGGCCGTCGCCAGGAAACGGTCTATAAAGATTGTGGTTGTAATCGGGTAGTTGACGGTAACTATCAGCATGGCCTGGTCTATGTTTGCGGCGATGATATGGGATTGCTTCGACAGGTTGGACGCCTTGCGTATCATGTAATTCCTCCGCTCTTCTATTTCCGTTATAAAGGCAGTCCCTTCAGGATTGGGCTCAATCTCTACACAGTCGCCCACGGCCACCGGGTTGGTGCTTTTAATCTCCCGAAGGCGGAAACTCCCTTTGATTTTACTCTCGATACACCGTCCGTCGTCTACCCGGACGGTATACCAGCTACCGGTGTTCTTTATTACCAGTCCTTTCACACGGTCATGATTTCTTTTTCCTTGGCGGCATACAGGTCGTCCACTCTTTTGATGAACCTGTCATGTATCTTCTGCACCTCCGCCTCGGCATCTTTCTCTACATCTTCGGGGATACCGTCTTTGATACCTTTCTTAAGCTGTTCGATAGCGTCGCGGCGTGCGTTGCGAACGCTGATCTTGGCATTCTCGGCTTCATGTTTAGACTGTTTGGCAAGCGTACGCCTGCGTTCCTCGGTAAGCGGCGGTATTCCCAGTCGTATCACCTCTCCGTTGTTTTCAGGTGTAATACCGACTTCGGAGTTCATTATCGCTCTTTCTATTTCCTTTATCAGCGATTTCTCCCAGGGTGTGATAAGAATAGTTTTAGCGTCGGGGGTAGTCACCGTCGCCACATTGGTAAGGGGTGTCAGACTGCCGTAGTAAAGCACTTTTATACCGTCGAGTATCCTGGGGTTTGCCTTACCGGCGCGGATATGGGCCAATTGTTCGTCAAGATGGTCAATAGCGTGGTTCATCTTTTCTTCTGCCGCATTTACAAATAGCTTTGTATCTGTCATAACATTTATTGTTTTAATTTAAGTTCAGCAAAAATACAAAAGTTTTTTTATCAAACAATTAGCGGCCTCGCAGGCATATTATTATGGGATGAGGTTTGCAAAGCAGGGCGGCGTCAATATAAAATACCCAGTGGGGCTGTCCGTATTACTCACATTAAGTCCCTAATGGCTTTAAGACTGCACTACAAAAAGCAGCGGGCGTCTTTCCCCGGATTCACCCGGAGAAAAAGACGCCCGCCCCGAAAAACGCCGATCTTCACATGTTAAGGAAGGCTTTACTCTACCTGAAAAAGAGTGTTCTTGACAAGTCGAGAAAGACCCCGATTATGGGAAGAATAACTGTCGGCGATACCGTCGCACAGTTCAGTAGCAAACTCTCCTGCACCCTTTCGCTTTGGAATCCGCGAGCCAGCCGTTTGAACGGGAAAAGTCAGGAAGTAGTAGAAACCAACGGAAAGATTGATAAGCTGTTGCTTAGTATCAACGAGGCTTACAACATGCTAACCGAACGAAATGTACCGTTCGATGCCACAGATGTAAAGAACCTGTTTCAGGGTGGTATAGCTACACAAATGACGCTGTTCCGGCTTTTCGACCGCCATATTGAAGAGGTAAGGGCACGTGTCGGAATAGATGTTTCCCACCGTACAATCCCCAATTACCTCTACCCCCGGAGAAAATTAGGCGAGTTTGTCAGCAAAAACTACAACGTCAAAGACCTTGCATTCAGCCAGCTAAATGAACAGTTTATCCGGGAATTTCAGGATTATCTTATTCTTGAAAGAAATTTAGGTGTGGAAACCGTGCGCCACTATTTGGCGATATTAAAGAAAATCTGCCGGATTGCCTTTAAAGAGGGGCATTCCGACAGGCATTACTTTGTAAACTATCCTTTGCTGAAGCAAAAGGTTAATCCACCACGCACCCTAAGCCGTGAAGAATTTGAAAAGATACGAGATTTACAGTTTGAAGAACACCGATGGTCGCATATTACCACCCGTGATATGTTTCTTTTTGCGTGCTATACCGGGACTGCCTATGTTGATGTAATATCCATAACCAACGACAACCTGTCTAAAGACGATGCGGGCGATTTATGGCTCAAATACCAACGCGGTAAGAACGGCAAGCTGTGCCGGGTAAAGCTGCTTCCCGAAGCCATCGAGCTAATCGAAAAGTATAAGAACCCATCAAGAGAAACCCTATTCCCTAAAATGGAATATAACGCTCTGAAATGGAATCTCCAAAGCATACGCCAGCTAATCGGAATGACAGGGGCGCTGACCTATCATATGGGGCGACACTCGTTTTCCAGCCTGATTACGCTTGAAGGCGGTGTTCCCATAGAAACCGTATCAAAAATGCTCGGTCATAGTGATATAAAAACCACACAAATTTATGCCCGTGTTACCCCGAAGAAACTCTTTGAGGATATGGACAAATACATCGAGGCAACCAAAGATTTAAAATTAGTTCTATAACAATCAATAAACATTACCATTATGCGATCTACATTTAAAACATTATTCTACATAAACCGGGGTAAAGTAAAAAAAGACGGTACAACCGCCATATTTTGCCGCATTACTGTTGATGGCGAACAAACCGTAATCACAACAGGTATTTTTTGTAACCCTAACGATTGGAAAAGTAAAAAGGGAGAAGTCAAAGACGAAAAGGCAAACAGCCAGCTAAAATCATTTCGTCTGCGTATTGAACAGACCTATGAGAATATCTGTTGTATCCAACTTCTCTTTCAGAAAATTCTTGAAATGCCGGAATGCAACGTGATATTTTACCATTGTGCTGTCTGTAATCAGTATGCCAACGGCTTTACTTTTCTCATCTAT
>JAISBL010000034.1 GCA_031266215.1 Tannerellaceae bacterium
GTTCGGTCGTATGCTACCTAAGTGTTCGGTCGTATGCTACCTAAGTGTTCGGTCGTATGCTACCTAAGCGTTCGGTCGTACGCGACCGAACCGATCACCCGTATAAGACCGGGCGGTTAGGTCTTATTGGACAGATGTGTTCTATCCGGTGCGACAGAGGCGCTCTATTTTACTGCGAACTTTGCGGACTGGAGGCGGCCGTCTGAGCCGGAGATTTTGAGGATGTAGATGCCTTTGGGGGATCGGATGTCGGCGCTGGTGTCGTTGATCGTCCGTGAATACATTATCCTGCCGTCCAACGTCAGTATCTCCGCCCTTACAGGCGGTTCTATACAGGCTATGTGTATGCCTGTGCCGGTGTTGCTTAACTGTATCCCGTTATCCGTCGCCCCTCCGGCGCTTATGGGGGTGACCGGTGAAGGAGGCTGTCCGGCGCCGGGGTCTTTGCCCAATGCGTGCAGGTAGCCGTACAGGGCCATCTTGCCGCGCATCGTCTGCTGGGGTGTAAATTCCGAGTGGGCGTATATGTAGCGCGTCTCAAAGTACAGTTCGCCCTGCGGCCATATCTTTTTTATCTCAGGCCCCCAGGGGTTTGAGCCGGAGGGCGTCAATGGCGTGGGGTATGACTGCCGGTACATACGGCTTGGCTGTCCCATAGTCATGTTGCCGCCCCAGTCGTCTACGTTCATGTATGGGGTGTGCCCGGGATGCATGCCGGGCGTTCCGTCATTGCGGCCGGCGGTGTAGAGGTTGATCACGCTCCTCTTGTCTGCCAGCGGGGTGGTGGCGGTAGACATTTGTATCATGTTCATGGGGTTGCGGCCAAGCCCCCAGTCGGCTTCGGATAACAGGGCGCTGAGGAAGGCGGCTTTTTCTGAAGGGTCTCCGGTTATGGCATGAGCCAGTATGGTGTGGTGCACGTTCTGTTCGGTATGGTAGTATCCCATATCGACGTGCGTCGAGCGCCTTGACGGACGGGAGGCCATATGGCCGGCTTCCTTAGCCCATGCCTGGTGTATGACGGATTGTCTGATGTTGTCGAGTATCCGGGGATGGTTCACGGGCTTGTCGGTAAACAGGTATGCGGCTACGGCCCAAAGCTGGTTCCTGCTCCTGCTGTCGAGGATGACGGATGTAGGGGTGTTTATTTCGCAGTCGAGCGCGAAGCGGTCTTCGTACCTTACATCGCCGGTAAGGTTATACAGGTAGGCGGCGGCCATCATCCTCAGGTCTTTTCCCCTTATGTACCCGTCACCTATATCCTGCCCCCTGTCGAGCATCATGTCGGGCCGGCTTTGTGCGTACTCAAAGGCTATGACGGCGGAGTCGAGATACCGGTCCATCAGGCTGCCGTTACCGGCGATGCGGAAACACTCGGCCAGCATGGCTGCGTTCGCCGCATTCGCCCATGCTGCTACCGTGGTATTGCCCGCCTGGAACAGTTCGTTACGGCTGTTGGGGTTAGTCAGGCCGTGGCTGTATCCTTCGCCGTGGCGCAGGTTGAGCCAGAAGTCCACTTCATTGCGGGCTTCGTCCAGTATATCCGGTATCCCGTTACCGCTTTCCCTGATGCCGCAGTTATCGTCGGACAGGGCTCCACGGGTGATATAATAAGGCAGGAGCATGTCGTAGATATTTGATATATGGCCCAGATGCCTGTCCCAGTCGTAGGCGTCGGAATGTCCTCCTATAGCTTTGTCGTTTACCGGCAGTCCCTGTTCGCGGTATCTTATCCAGTCGCCGGGATTGTCCCACCGGTCGCCATGCGAGAATGTTTCCCATTCGGCGTGGTATGGCTGCATGGTGGTGATGTAAACGGTTGTATTGGCAGGCGACCGGCCGGGGATATAAAGCGGACGCCGGGGTACGGGCACACATTCCATGCAGTCTTCGCCGATACGCATGTAGTAGTATCCTTTGAGCGAGACGTCGTAAGGGGTTTTGTAGACGCCGGCAATAACCTGAAAGTCGTCGCTGCTCCCGATGCCTTCGATTACCAGCCTGTAATCGCCCGGCGCGACATCGGCGCTGAAGTCAGCCCGCCAGACGGGCGACATGGTGAAGTTGTAATACCCGACGTCTGCGCCCGATTCTTTCCAAAGCCCGAGGCGTCCGGCTTCGCGCTTTTCCCCTGTGGCGGTATTGCAGAGGTACACTTTGTTGCCGGCAAAGGCGGTGTAATCCCTGTGTCCTCCGTCACCCATCCAGATGTATACGTCGGCCGGGTTTTGTCCTGCGCCGGGCATGTAGCCCACGATGTTGGTGTGTATGGCTTCGGAGCGTGTGTTGAAGATGTCAAAGACTACTTCGGCCGAAGTCTTGTCGGCCTCCGTCGCCGGGTTTATCGTGACTGTATAGCGGCAGTTGTCTTTCATCGGCCGGGGCAGGACGAGGTAGATGGCATGGTCCTGCGGGTAGTCGTACCGGTAGTCCCTTGAGGCTTCTATCCATTCGAACTGCCCCATGCCGTTTATCTTCGACTTACGGTAGCAGTTGAGAGGCTGAAGCCCGCCGCGCCCGTAAGCCTCATCGTCGCCGGAGGATATTGTCCATGCAGAGGCCAGCGTTGCGACTGCGGTATTGAGCGGGTTGCCGAATGTGACGAGGGTGTTCTGGGTTTCGTCATTGTCGTTGAGGTAGGCGCTGGCTCCGCGCGCATCGTCCCTGAAGGTGATTTCCCCGTCTCTGAATGTGACAAGGATGATTTCCTTATCCACTATCTGCACGTTATACAGTTTTGCCGGCCACAGGGGATTTAATGGCATCGTGGAGGCTATCAGTATCAATAAAAGCGTCTGTTTCATTTGTTTGTAATTAATTGTTGGTATTGACGGATGTTCCGCACCAGTAAGTACGACCTTAATGCATTAGTAAAGGTATACCTTTTTGCATTAGTAAGGTATACCTTTATGTATTAGTAAGTATCTGAGGCGTGCGCTCAGAACTCTACCCATTTCTGTCTGAGGAGGGCTACCCTGGTGAAGGTGACCCCTTCGCCGTTGATGACAAGGGCGTTTGAACCTTTGGAACCGGTGAACCACGGCAGAAGGCCTTCTTCATCCAATGGCGGAAGTTCGTATTCGGTGACATCCCTGGCGGTGAGGTAGTTGTTCTTGTTGACAACATTGCCGTTTTCCATTCCTTCTATGTAAACCGAACTCCAGTCGCCGTGATTGAACATCATCTGCGGCCAACTGTCATAGGCATATACATTGAAGTAGAATTTGACTATATCGCCGGACTGTGGAGCTTCGCTGAACCAGGCGACTTCGATATAGAAGTTCTGCCCCCATCCGTCAAGGTCGTGCTCGCCTTCCCAGACGGTAGATTCAACCCATTCCCACTGGCCCGAAGGCCCTGCGGTGAGTTCCACTTCGGGAAGAAGTATTTCCTTACCCGAAGCCATTGCGAGCCTGATGCGGCCGGGGCCTTCACGGATACCGCTTCCCCTTGGCACGATGATACGCAGCAGGCTTGTAGACCTTCGCTCAAAGTCTATTGCATTAACCGTCACGTCGCCGTTGTCGCCGGGGAAGATCACTTTCTCAAAGAACTCCATATCATTGCCCACTATCAGAAGCTCGTCGCCTCCGCCTACTTTACCGCCGGGGGTCATTGCCGTGTACGTGGGACTGGCCACCGTCAGGGGTATGGCGGCTACAGCCGTTTCGTCTCCGGCGCGTACCGCCAGCCGGCCCCCTTCGGCGGGAAGACCTGCCGGGGTGATAACGCTTATCATATTGTCGCCGGTCGCCTCTATGGAAGTGACGCTAATGTCGCCCGGGAAAACAACGCTCGTGGCGCCTCCAAGCCCCGTGCCGGTGATGACGACCTTCTGGCCTTCGACCACCCTTACCGGGGAGTATACTTTTATGGATAGCCCCACGCCTGCGGCATCGTCATTGCTGTCTGCGCATCCGGCGACCGCCAGTCCCGACAGAAGGACGAACAGAAGGGAGGCCGGATATAAATATATGTTTCTCATACGTATATAATCTCTGGATTGTTTTTAATGATAGCAGGTTAGTTCCAGCCGGGGTTCTGACTGAGCCTGCCGTTCTTCTGTATTTCGGACTGCGGAATGGGATAGAGGTAATATTTATCGTCCCACCGCCTTGCGCCGGCTTCCCTTGTCAGTATTACATCACCACCCTCCAGACGCAGTCCGGCTACGGTTATGCCGGCGAAGAAGTCATTGCCCCTCCGCCACCGGCGTACATCCCAGAAGCGATGATCTTCGAATGCCAGTTCAACCATACGCTCGCGCATATACCTTTCTTCGAAGCCTGACGTACCCGAAAACTCAGGCATCATTATGTCGGGCCGGTTACGCAGCATATTGACAGCCTCATTGGCCGACATGCCAAACCCGCCGCGGGCATCCGCATCGCCGTAATAGCGGTACATCGCTTCGGCGTAGTTGAGATATACCTCGGCCATACGCATATATATCCACGTGTGGCGGCGGGTGGTGGGGTTGTTGTAAGTCGTCACGCAGTTGCCGTCCACGTATTTCCTCAGATAATAGCCGGTCGTTGTTGCGCCGTACTTGGGAGCGCCGTTAAATCCTCCGAGATAGCTCTGCACCTCCAGTTGCTGGATACTGTTGGAGGGCCACAAATCACCGTTCCTTACAACGGTGAGGGCAAAGCGCGGATCGAGCCCTTCGTAGGGGTTCTTCTTTGTGACGTTGATCTCGGCCCCGGGATACCTCTCCTTGAATGTCTGTCCGCTACTTATATATTCATACGCATCCACAAGCGACTGTGTGGGGCAGTTGCCCGAACTGCCGCCTTCTACCCCGATAGGATAGTTGACCATCTCAAAAGCATTGGATTCAGACTGGCCGAATCCCCAGATGATCTCCGTATTATTAAAGGCGTCGTGCCCCCACAACTGGTTATAGGCGCTCAACTGTATCCCCCAGCCGCCGGCCCTGTCTATCAACTCTTTCGAGGCGGCTGCCGACTGCCTCCAAAGCTCCTTGTCGTTATTGGTGTTGAACAAGGGGGAAGCTGCGTACAGCAGTGCGCGGGCTTTAAGCGCCATTGCTGCCGGACGGGTGGCGCGGCCGGTTTCCTGCCACGGTTCCGTCAGGTAGGTATACGGGAGGTATGTTGCTATGGCGTCGCACTCATCCACGATGAACTTAAATATCTCCTGGACAGGGGTGCGCACGACAGCGTTGGCCTCAACGTTTGTGAGCGTAGTAGTCACCAAAGGGACATCGCCGTAGGTCCTGGCCAGTTCGAAATAGAAGTAAGCCCTCAGAAAACGCAGTTCGTAAGGGAATAGCTCAAACTGCAGCAACGCATTTGAGTAGTTACTGTCGTAGCGGTATTCCTCAAGGTTTACCTTATCTATATGCTCCATGTAGTAATGAATCTCCGAAAGGGCGCGATAGGCTACCACCCAGGTATTGGGGAAGGGGTTGGCTGCGCTCCACCCGCCGTTGTAGTACTTATGGACGGCGGATATTGAGTTTGCAAAGTCAGCCTCATCGGTAGCCGAAGCCTTGAGCGCTCCGTTGTAGTTGGACTTAAATTCGCTGAACGTCTGCGCATATACATCGTAAACCATGTTTTTAACGCCGTTAAAAGGACTGTTGTATACCCATTCTTCATCGCGGATGACATCCTCGTTGTAATCCAGATCGACACATCCGTATGAAAGTCCCGACATCAGCAAAACCGTCAATAATATATTCTTCTGTTTCATATCTTCTTTTTGATTGGTGTTAGAAGGTTATTTGTAATCCCAGATTCACCGACTTCAGTACCGGGTAATCGTTTGAAAGGACTTCGGCGTCCATAGCGTCCACGTTGTCGAAAGACAGCAGGTTCTGCCCCTGTACAAACACCTTCGCCCCGGCCAGATGAAGGCTTCCCAGGGTCTTTTGCGGCAGTTTGTAATACACCTCGCAGTTACGCATCTTAAGGAAATGGACTCTCTTAAGCCATACGGTGCTGCTCTGCTCGTTATTGGGCACGGTCTGCGACGTGAAACGGGGGTAAAGGGCCGATTCCCCGGCAATATCCCACGAATTGTTGTAGTAATCGACGGACAGGTTCCTGTTATTTGAGATCACGCCCCATACCCCGTCAACGCCGGCAAGGCTTTTCATATAATCGCCCGTCCCCTGGAACCATGCATTAGCCCCGAATCCCCTGTATTCGAACCCAAGGCTGAAAGCGAAGTTGAGGTCGGGGATAAGCATATTGCTCCCCAGCGCCAGACGGTCAAACTCGTTTATCACGCCGTCGCCGTTCTGGTCTTTATACTTTATATCACCGGGCGAGACCTGCGAAAACTCCTGTCGCGGACTGTTATCTATATCAGCCTGGTCTTTGAAGAAGCCGACAGCTTCCATCCCCCATCCTTCAGTCACCCCGGAGCCTATTACAGACAGGTTGCTGTAAGCGGGACTTTCGATATAAGAGGTCACCTCGTTCTTTCCCCATGTCAGCATGGCTGAGGCATTGAGGTACAGATCGCCGGCTACTTTCTTTGCAAAGTGCAGGCCCGCTTCAACGCCGTAACTGTTCACCCCGCCCACGTCATCATAAGCCGAAGGAATACCTGCCACCCATGAATCCTTCTCCCGTGCGTTAACCAGTATATGCGACCTCTGCTGGTAGTATGCGTCAAACGTGATGTCAAGCGCATTCCAAAGGCGAATATCCGTACCCAGGTTGGCTTTGGCGGCCCTTTCCTGAGAGAAGTCGGTCGTAGGGAAAGCGGAGATAAAAGAACCCCAGGCGCTGCTGAAGCCCGGACTGTAAATAAACTCGCCGCTGGAATCGCTCCAGTTGCCGCGCCAGATAGCCGATACGGGGACGTAATCGCTGTGCTGTACGCCGCCCGAGGCCCGCAGCTTGCCGTAAGTCAGAACGCCTCCGGGACTGTCGGCGTAGATATATCCCAGCGACAGGGCGGGAGAGAAAGCCCATTTGGCCGGATAGCTGCGGTTGGAGCCGTTGGCGGCCAGCACAAGGTCAGCAATGTACTTACGTCCGTAATCATAATGGAAAGAACCTATCCAGTTGGCGCGGTAAAAGGTATTGCTCTGTCCGTCGAGCACTTCATTCTTGGCGTTGTAAACCACCGAAGCCCTGAAGTTATCCCCTTCCGTGAAAGAAGTATCATAGTAGAAGCCGGCGAAGGACTGCATGATGCGCCATTGGTTCTGAACCCAGTAGCTGAACTCCAGGTTCTCCTGTTTGTTCCCCATAACGACCTCCGCCGTATGGTCTTTGTCGCCTATTGCTCCCGTATAATATTCGTAACCGTACTGGTGCCCCTTTTTCCGCTGCTCGTAGGTATTGGAGGCATTGTCGTAACCTCCGCCCACGGCAAAGCTCAATCCCTTGATCCAGAAACTGAGGTCCTGCGTCAGGCGGGCGTTCGCCCATAGCTGGCGCTGGTGGGTTTTCGTGTAACCCGACTCCTGTATTTTGGCAACCACATTGCCATCTCCGTACGCTTCGTTGCCGCCCCATATACCGTTAGACGTACGGTAAGGGAATGCGCTTGCCGGGGTTTTATATACATACCAGGTAGCGCCTGCGGCGTCTACATCGCTCGGATGGCTTGTTTCGATGAATATGCCCAGAATATTGACGGACATCCTGGTGGTGGGCGAGAGTTCGAAATCGACATTCGACCGGATGTTCGCCTTCGAATACTTCAGTTGAGGATCGTAATCCTTCTGCCGGGGCGCGTTGAGCAGTCCGCGGCTGTCGGTATAGTCCAGAAGGGTGTAATACTGCACCTTTTCACTGCCTCCGAAAACAGAGAGGCTGGCGTTGTTTTCCGATCCGGTATTCTTAAAGGCCAGGTTTTTCCAGTCCACATCAGGATAGAAGAACGGGTCGGTGCCGGCCTTTATAAGCTCCAGTTCCTGCCCGGTGTAAGCAACAGGCAGGCGGTCGTTGGCGCGCGCCTTGTTCAAAGCCACCGCATAATCGTATCCTCCGAGCGTCTCGGCGAACTCAGGATCAAAAGTGATCTTGTGGCTATAGCCCGCCTTTATGTGGGTTTTACCGGCCGTCCCCCGTTTGGTCTTCACCAGTATGGCGCCGTTGACGCCCTCATGCCCCAGCATAGCTACGGCGGCAGCGTCTTTGAGGACGGTAACGCTCTCGACCTCTTCCACTGTCAGGCGGTCGATGGGCCTTTCGTATCCATCGACGAGGATAAGGATGCCTATCTCCGAAAAGGTCTGGAACCCCCTGATATTAAGCAAAGCCCCCGATCCTTCGTCGCCGGCGAAGCCCCCTGATTTGAGGGCCGTCAGTCCCGGCAAACGTCCATATAGCGCATCAGCGAGGCTGATAGCCGACGTCTGCTGCAATTCTTCACCGGAGATGACGGTGGCCGCCGCCGTCGTGAGCCACCCGGTATGCTCCACTCCAAATCCCAGGTCTACCTTCTGCAAAGCTTTGTCTTCAGGCATCACCTGCGCAACGACAGATACCGTACCGGCAAAAAGCATAAGCGAACAAATTCTTATTATATGATTCATATTCATAAACTCTAAATGATAAAGTCAACAATATATCTATACATCCCGGTTACCAACCCGGGTTCTGAGTCAATCCGTAACCCTTGTTTATTTCTGCACGCGCAAGCGGAGAAAGGAACCATTTATTAGTCCAGAACCCCGGTTCCCACCATCTGCGCGCTCCGGTTGTGATCTGCACTTTATCATAAATGAAATCAGGCCAGGGTTCGCCGGGCTGCAACTGCGTGTCGGAACGAAGGTCCCTTTCTCCGTCGCCGGTCTTCCTGTAAGTCTGCAACTCGTGAAGCGGACTTGTAAACTTATCAACTTCCTTGCGCCGGATAATATCGTACAGCCGCTGGTCTTCCATCCCGAATTCAACGGCGCGTTCACGCATGATCTCCCTTATGAGGTTTTCCTTGTTTGAAGTAAGCTGCAATTCGGGGTTAGCCGTTTCTATCCTGCCCAGTCCCACACGGGAGCGCACCCTGTTCACCTCCTCGCACGCCTTTAAGAGGTTGCCCGTCTCGGCCAGCGCCTCGGCATAGATCAGGTGCATCTCGGCCATCCGCATATATGAGTAAGATACCGGCACCCTGTCCATCGTCCAGAAATCAAGAACCCATTTGAACAGTGCCACCCCGGTGGAAAAGCGTATGGGCCAGCCGTTGAGAGATGTATTATACTCTACGTTACCGCCTTTCCATATCTCTACCCTGTCGAGCCCCATATAGTTCTCGCGCAACCGTTCGCGGGTAACAAGCATGGTCTCGTACAGGCGCGGGTCGCGGCCGGCGAAGATGTCTGCATTGCCCGGATTATTCGTTCCGTAAATATCCTTATACGGATAATTACGGCCGTCGGCCATCGGGAACATTTCCATGAACTCCAGCGTCGGGTTCAGAAACCCCTGATGGGCCACGTTGCCGGGGCCGAGGTTCTGGTTACCCCACTCAGAAAAGACATAACTGTTGTGCACTTCTATTATCTTTTCGCTGTTCCCCCTGTACCAGTAAGCCTCGCGGAAGGCCTGGCAATATCCTGCCTCATCCTGCGTGCGCGGCTGTACAAGGGCGTACCAGTTGCCGTTCTGCTGGTTTTCCCTGAAGAAATCTTCGCAGGCCCGGAGGCAGTCGTCCCAGTATGACTGCTTACGGCCGCCGTTCCATACATGAAGGATATTCTGCCCGGCAGCCTCTTTGTCATACTGCATATAAGGCTGGTCGTCGTTGAACAGAGGCGAGGCGGCAAACAGGTACAGTTTGGCCCGCAGGGCCAGGGCTCCGCCCCTTGTAAGGCGTCCGGCCCAGTTCTCGTTATCCATTACCCTCCAGGGCAATCCCGGCTCATCGAGGGCGCAGAGGATGAGGCTGTCGATAAAATGAACGGTACCTTCAGTCGTTGCACGTCCCTCCAGATAAGCTTCGCCGGCCACATAGGAATGGTTCACCAGAGGAAGGCCTCCGAAGTTCTTGAATGCATCAAGGTAACGGCTGGCCATTATGATATAGGCCTCGCCTTTAAGCTGGCTTTTCTCGTCGGCGCTCATATCGGGCACACGGTCGATGTTTTCAATCAGTATCCATCCCTTGCGTATGGCGGGCCATATTCCCGGCCGGTCATTGTTGCCGGCAAAAGCAAACTTGTCGCGTATCCAGCCTCCCTGCGAATCTTCGGTAACAATGCCGGGGTAGTAGTACTCGTAGCACCATGACCAGTTGCCGTGGGAGTGGAATATATCCGACAGGGATTCGATAGGGCACGAGTTTAACTGGTTGCTCCCGTTGAACGGACAGTTGATGTGATTGTACAGGTTCCACAGGAAGTACCTCGAATATTCGGCTTTAGAGAAAACGGTATCTATGTCTACATCTACGCCCGGAGCTTTTTCCAGAAAGCCGTCGCCAAACTTTACGTCATCCACGCAGGAGTAGTACATGCAGCTTCCGAGCGCTATACTCAGGAGATAAAGGCTTATCTTTATTTTCAGTATTTTCATACGAGTAAAATATTTAATTAATGTAGGTATGAAGCTCGCAGTACGTCCGATTTACCGCCTTTGGCGTAAATAGTTTTTTACATGCTCGTTTCATTGTCTGTATATTTAGAAATTAACTTTTACGCCAAGATTGATCACCCGCGTCATCGGATATGCGATAGAATTCGGCCATCCCCCTCCACGGCTTTCGGGGTCGTTGGCCTTGAACTTCGAGAGGGTGATCAGGTTGTACCCCGTAGCATACAGGCGCAGGCTCCCTATCTGCGGGACGCCCGGAACCTTGCGGAAGGTATATCCGACCTCCATGTTTTTCAACCGTATGTACGAAGCGTCAACGAGCCACACCCGCGAGTCGAAGGTGTTATGGGCCATATTGGCGAACGTCAGGCGCGGAAGAGTGGCCGCGGTATTGTCGGGGCGCCAACTGTTGTCGTATACCCATTGCAGCAGCGCCGAGTTATTGGTCGATCCCCATTGCGGGCGGTAATACTGGCCGAGGTTGCGGTCTGAATTGGTAGCGCCGATCCATAGCATTGACAGGTCAAAGCCCTTGTAACTGAAACTCAGGTTGAGCGAAGCGTTATATTCCGGTATGTCGGTATATCCTATCGCATGCCTGTCGTTGGGGTCTATCATCCCGTCGCCTGTAAGGTCTACATATACACAGTCGCCGTTCTTAAGTATCGTCCCCTGATCAGGCATGGGCTTTCCGTGCTTTTCCTGATAACGCTTTTCCGTTTCGCCCTCCACGTAAAATTCAAAGAACTCGTACCCGAAAGGCTGCCATACCGGGTATCCGGTGGAAGACAGATGAGGGTATTCCTGCGGCACTTCCATCTGGTCTATCACTTTGCTGCGGGCGAAAGTAATGGTCGGTGAGACGGAGTAGTAGAAGTCGCGTATGCGGTCTTCCCACTTCAGCACTATCTCGTATCCGTGGTTCTTTATGTGGCCGTAGTTGACCGAGTTGGACTGTATGCCCAGAATGGACGGGAGGATAGCTTCATTTGACCCCAGTATGTTTTTGCGGTCTTCGATGAAGTAGTCGAAGTTGATGCTGAACCTGTCGCGCAGCAGGTTCATGTCGAAGCCGTAGTTCTGCTTCGTAGCCGTTTCCCATGTCACAAAAGGGTTGCCGGTAGACATTTCCCTTGCGCCCGGCAGCCAGTTGCTGTTATTGGTACCGAAGTTTGCAGTGCCGTCGGCCCTTCCGTTACCCGCGTCGCCGGCCATCCACTGGTAAACGCCCGGCAGATACAGGAAACGCGAGGCGCCTGTCTTATCATTACCCACCTTACCGAGCGAAACGCGCAGTTTAAGGTAGGAGACGATGCCGTTGAGCGGCTCCCAGAACCGTTCCGACGAAGGTATCCATCCCAGGGCGGCTGAGGGGAATACCCCGTATCGCGAGCCGGAGGCTAAGTTCTCCGATCCGTTATACCCCATATTGATGTCCGCCAGATACTTCGTGGCGTAATTATAAGTGACGCGCCCCACAAAGCCTACGTACCCCGAAGGGATGGAGGTGTATATATCGTTGCCGGGATAATACGTTTTGGACTGGTTGTAAAGGGCCAGCGCCCCTACATTATGGTTACCGAACGAGCGTGCATAATTCAGTCCGGCTTCGGCATACCAGTTACGGCCGCCCCATTTGTTTTCGGTATAAGGGATCGGCCACTCGTCGCCCAGCCTGATGAGTACCACCTTCGGGTTACCGTTCTCGTCGAGTTCTCCTCCGGGCGCAGTCGTGGCCCTGTACCGGATGCCGGTGCCGTATCCGTTCTTGCGGTTCTTCTCCTGGGTGTATTCGGAGTTGTAAGAGCCTTTGATCTTAAAGTCGAGGCCTCTGGTGATGAAATCAAGTTTCAACTGATATTGCAGGTCAAGGTTGAGTACGTTCTTGCTTTGTTTTACGTAACCCAGCCGGTAGACGCGGCCAAGATCAGAATCGGCATACTCGCCCACCAGGGACGGGTCAGACACGATACGGCGGCCTTCGGAGTCCAGGCCGTTGCCTGAATAGGGCACTGAGCCCTGCAGGTAACCGAACAGCTCCCGCTCGTCATCTCCGATGAAGTTACGGTTCTCCACACGGCCGCCTACATTTACCGACAACTGGCTCAGCTTCGACAGCGTCAGGTCTATATTCGCACGGTAATTATACCTTCGGTATTTGAAGCGGGCTTCGGGGTCGAAGTCGAAGTCCTTGAACAGACCATCCTGGTTGAGCATACCGACCGATACGAAGTACCTCGCCGTCTCGTTACCCCCGGAGACATTAACATTGTGCTGGCTCTGCCAGGCGTAGTCATCCAGCAGGTAATCAAACCAGTCGGTGTCGGGGTACAGCATGAGCAGGTCCCTGTCTTTGAAATGCCGGATGGCCTCGTCTGAGAACTTCAGGCTGGTAAGTCCGTCACCCGACTGGGCGTTGTTGTAGGCCGTAGCGTAGGTGTAGGAATTTGTCAGTTCGATAAAACGGGTGATCTGCTGTATACCGGCCGAGGCTGTCACCGACACGCTGGGCTTCCCCGTTTCGCCCCGTTTGGTTGTGACCAGGATAACGCTGTTGGCCCCCCGCACTCCGAACACTGCGGTAGCCGAAGCGTCCTTGAGTATGGTAATATCGGCGACTTCATTGGCGTCTATCTGGCTGAAGGAGCGTTCCACCCCATCGACCAGCACAAGCGGTTCGGCGCCGTTAAAAGTACTTACGCCCCTGACCCGTATAATCGGGTCGTCGGCTCCGGGTATACCCGAATATTGCACCGTCTGCACGCCCGGCAGTTTCCCGGCGATTGCGTTGCCGAGAGACGGGGCCGGGGACTTAAGCAGTTCTTCGTTGTTGATATTGGACACCGAACCGGTGACCGTGATCTTCTTCTGCTGACCGTAAGCGATTACAACAACTTCTTCCAGTTGTTGCGACGCAGACTCCATCCTTATATTTATCCTCGCACCTGTCACTACCGCCTCCTGGCTTTTGTAGCCGATGAAGGAAAATACCAGTGTGCTTCCGGTGGGAATATCAGGAAGAATAAAACTGCCGTCAACAGATGTAATTGTTCCGGTGGTGGTTCCTTTCACAATAACTGTCGCTCCGATAACCGGTTCGTTGTCATCGGCAGAGATAACGGAGCCTGTTACCCTGACCGTCTGAGCGGTCGCAAGTCCTATGCCTGCGATGAGGCACAATAAAAGATAAGTCAATCTTCTTTTCATAAATACTCCTTTAATTAATAAATAAAACATGCTTTTTCACAAGCAAAAGAAGCGACACGCCTCCTGAAAAAAGGCATGCTGCTGTTGGTATGTAAGGTAAGACAGGGAGAGGGAGAGAGGGAGGCATTGTCGCACATGCGCATTTGTTGCAAGCGCCTGCACCAGTGTGTTGCAAGTGCCTGCACCGGTGTGTTGCAAGTGCCTGCACCGGTGTGTTGCAAGTGCTTGCACCAGTGTGTTGCAAGTGCTTGCACCGGTGTGTTGCAATCGTTTGCACCAGTGTGTTGCAAGTGCTTGCACCAGTGTGTTGCAAGTGCTTGCACCAGTGTGTTGCAAGCGTTTGCACCAGTGTGTTGCAAGTGCTTGCACCAGTGTGTTGCAAGTGCTTGCACCAGTGTGTTGCAAGTGCTTGCACCAGTGTGTTGCAAGCGCTTGCACCGGTATGGAGCAAACGCTTGCACTGATGTGGAGCAAACGCTTGCACCGATGTGGAGCAAGTGCTTGCACCGGTGTGGAGCAAACGCTTGCACCGGTGTGGAGCAAACGCTTGCACCGGTGTGGAGCAAACGCTTGCACCGGTGTGGAGCAAACGCTTGCACCGGTGTGGAGCAAACGCTTGCACCGGAGTGATGCGTTGCCGCATTCGGGTGATGCACTGC
>JAISBL010000038.1 GCA_031266215.1 Tannerellaceae bacterium
TATAGATTACTATAACAATAAAAGAATAAAAAACAGGTTAAAAGGAAAGAGTCCGGTGCAATACCGAGCTCTTTACCAATGAATTTAATAATCCGTCCAACTTTTGGGGGTCACTTCAAACCTATCCCACGTGGGATGAAACTTATCCCGCGTGAGATGAATCCTTAACTAAACGACATTTGGGTTAAAATACCGGCCAGCAGCAGATAACAGGCGTCGCAGGCGATAGCGGAAATATGTACGGGTGGATATGATGAATGTTTGTACCTGTTTGATGTCGGGAAAGGTGAATTATCGGGGTGGGATAGCGTGACTGAGGTGAACTTCAGGGATGGTTTTCATGGAGGCATATTGTTGATATGCAGTAGCTTTGTCACAAATTTCAAACTGTTTAACTATGAAATATCTTGGTTTTATTCTTGTGGCGATGCTGATCGCCATTTCAGCCTGCGCAAAGGTAGGCGATTACGTCGAAACAGGCAACGCAGACGGAGACGAACCGGCAGGCGACGGAAAGATTTCCTTCGTCCTGCCGCAGGCGGACAATGTAGTGACTTATACCGCCGCCTCGGCGGCAGAGGGTGGCTTGGAATCCGACGTCGTGGTTATCTATGCATTCAGCCCTTCGCTCAGGTTTGAGCAGAGATACGCCATACCTTACATCGGCGGAACTCCTGCTACCGGCGGCGGACGGCAGTATTCGATCACTATGCGCGGCAGGGGAAAGCACAACTTTGTGCTCCTTCAGACGCCGGCGAATTATCCCGTCCCGCAGTTGTCGGCAGGCAGCACACTGGGAGACCTGACGTCTGCATTGACGAAGGCGGCGACAGGCAAACTCTCGCCTCCCTTCGTTATGTCCAACGCACAGGTTGACGGCAAACCTTACATCACAGTGGAGGATATAGGGAACCAGTCTGCGCCCGTACAGGTGAGCATGAAGAGCCGCGTGGCGAGGCTGGATATCGACGACTCGGACTGCACCATCCTCGGTGTTGATATATCCAACGCCGCTCCTGCCGGCAGGATGTTTGACAATGACATTGCACCAACGGCCCCTTCGTCGGGCGGACTGACTTATTCACTGGATGCCGGCGACCTTGCCAACGGCGGCCGAAGTTTCTACCTCTACCCCACGGTGCTGAAGGCCGGCGCGACCGGTACGACGGTTAAGATACGCGCGAAGCTGAAAAGCAGCGGCGTCAATAAGGCGTTTACCGTAATGACAGGCGCAGACCTCCCGATAGAGGCAGGCAGGCTGTACGGCCTGAGCACAGACACTGTCGTCGGTGTCATCGTCGCCGGTACAGTCAACTTCTCATACAAGGCCGAGGCACAGACCTTCACCGCTCCCTACGACGGCGTTTACACGCTTGAGGCCTGGGGAGCACAGGCCACCAGTGGCAGGGCGGAGAATGGTGTTTCGGGCGGCTCCGGAGGATTAGGCGGATATTCCAAGAGCACTCGTACGATGAAGAAAGGAGAAAAGCTGTATATATACACAGGAGAGATTGGGTCGAAAAACGGAAGCTGGAACGGCGGAGGTACCTCAGGCGCAAACAATGCCGGAACTGGCCCAACAGTAGGATATAGCGGAGGCGGAGGGGCTACGGACTTCCGCACCGTCGGGGGTGCGTGGGACAACACCAACTCGCTTAACTCGCGCATCCTCGTGGCCGGCGGAGGAGGTGGCGGGGGAAACACCAGTAGCAAAGGTGGCAAAGGTGGCAACGGTGGCGGCGGTGGCGGCGGAATATCCCCAGGCGGCGATGGAGTGACTAGTGGCGGTGGCGGCGGCCGGGGCGGAAGTAATCAGGAAGGCTCTCCAACAGGCGGCGGTGGCGGCAGCGGGGGCAATGGCTATGGCCAGGGCGGGTATAGCGGCGGAGGCGGTGTTGCTCAGGGCGGCAACGGCGGGTTTGGCGGCGTCAGCTATGATGGAGATGGAGGCTGCGGCGGCGGTGGAGGCGGCGGCTATGGCGGAGGCGGAGGCGGTGGTCCCGGCAGCAACAGCGGCAGCGGTGGCGGAGGAGGCGGTGGCGGCGGCAGCTACGGCGCCTCAGAAGGCTCCGCGGGCGTAAACTACAACTATGGCAAAGCGCGTGTGTCATACAGCTTCCGCATACGCCCATAAACACCCTCGCGGGGCGGCAGATACATTGCCCGGCACCAGACAGACGCCCTGTCCGGATGCCGGGCAATCATCCATGCGCCGGACCAGTATCGATATGAAACAGATTTCAGACTTTAACCTAACGGCATTTACTGAATATCAGCCCTTAATTATAAGGACAATAATGTTTTTAGCGGACAGTAACGGATAAAAATAAGCATATCTCATCCGGCAATCTGCCGGCAGCAGGTTATCGTCCAACCCGGTGTTGGGTGGGTTATTTGCCGCTGATGTTGAATGTGTAGTCGCGGCGGCGGTTGAAAAGGCGGTAGGCGCGCATGTAGAGGCTTGTGAACAGGCGGGCTATCTCAAGGAGGGGCAGCCAGGCGGTGAAGGTCTGCTGCCGTAAGAGCGCCGCCAGTTTCTCCCAGACTACCGCTTTTATGATATAGAGGAAGAAGTAGAGCAAAAACCCTGCTGTGGCGGTTGGCAGATGGTTGTAAATGATGCCTGTTACTATGGAGGCGACGGAGGAGAGGAGGAAGAGGGCGGCGCTTGCTTTCTCGATGCGGTATAACCAAAGACGGCTGCCTTTGAAATAGCGCTCGGTGGACAGGCGCGAGGCTTTCATCTCACGCCAGGCGGCGAAGCAGTCGAAGGGGGCGGACCGGGTGATGCTCTCAGGGGCGTATTCGACCTTTGTGTTGCCGGAGGTGGCAAACCTGTTGACGAAGAGGTCGTCGTCGCCGGCTTGCAGACCGATGGTGTGGCTGTAACCTTTGTGTTCGTAAAAGAGGGCTTTGCGGTAGGAGAGGTTTTTGCCGTCGGCGCTGTAGGGATGGCCTTCAAGTCCGGCCGAGAGGTATTGTACGCCTGTCAGCAGGTTGTCGTATGAGACCAGCCTGTGGAAAAAGCCTCCGGCCGGCGGGTAGGAGCAAAAACCAAGGACGATGGATGTCTGCGGGGTGGTGTAGTTGCGCGCTATCGAGGCGAGCCACTTGTCTGAGAGCGGATGGCAGGAGGCCCGTGTGAAGAGCAGTGTGTCGTACCTGGCGGCTTTTACTCCTATTGTGAGCGAGAGTTTGCGGCGGCTGAGGTTGCGCGATTCCTGCGGTACGAAGGTGTGGTAGAGGTGGGGGTGGTCGTTTTCGAATAGTTTCAGAATGTCGTCGCTTTCGTCCGTAGAGCCGTCGTTGACTACTATAATTTCGTATTTCGGATAATCCTGGCTGAGTAGCAGCGGGAGGTTTTCCTTCAGGTTGTGCGACTCGTTATTGGCATAAACGATGACCGAGAGCGGCGGGCGCGGCTCTTCGCCCTGGTCCTTCTTCAGTGCGTTCTGCCTGACTGTGGATTTGCGGTAAGGGCGCGTGTAGGTTATCCTGTAATAGAGGACCTGTACGATGAACGTTGCGGCGGCTGTCCCTGTCAGCAGCAGTTCCAGTGGAGAAAATTGCGATAGATGGTACATACTGGTATTGATTAAATGGTTTCTGCAGGAAGTGTGTGTGTGGGTTATATCGTGTCTGAGAAATATGAAGCGGGCAGGCGCCGGCAGTTGTACTGCGAGGCCATGATTTCGCCGTAGGCGCCGGCCGAGCGCAGGGCCAGCAGGTCGCCGCGCCGTACGAGGTTTAGCTCTACGTCGCGGCCGAATACGTCTGACGATTCGCAGATGGGGCCTACTACATCGTAAAGCCCTGTTTCGCCTTCGCTCGTGATGTTTTCAATCCTGTGGTAGGCGTCGTACATGGCCGGGCGTATCAGTTCGGTAAAACCGGCGTCGAGGACGGCGAAGCGTTTCGTATCGCCTTCTTTGACGTACAGTACTTTGGATATGAGCGTGCCGCACTGGCCTACTACCGACCGGCCCGGCTCGAAGTGTATCTGCTGACCTGTGCGCGGCCTGAGCAGCCGGCCTACGGCGGCGAAGTAGTTCTCAAAGGCTGCGACGGGCAGGTGGTTGGGGTGGTAGTAGTCTATGCCCAGCCCCCCGCCGAAGTTGATGTTTTCGAGGAAGATGCCCCGCCTGTCAAATTCGTCCTGTATTTCGCTGGCGCGAATGGCGAGGCTCTGGAACGAGAAGAGGTCGGTTATCTGCGATCCGAGGTGGAAGTGTATGCCGGTCAGCCTGACGTTCCTCATCCCGGCCAGGCGGTCGAGCGTTGCGCCGAGTTGCTTCTGACTGATGCCGAACTTGTTTTCCTTCATTCCTGTTGTGATCTTGGCATGCGTATGGGGGTCTATGTCGGGGTTGATGCGCAGGGCGACGGGAGCTGTTTTGCCTTTTGCGGCGGCGGTCAGGCAGATCACTTCCAGCTCGGCGGTCGATTCTACGTTGAAGCATGAGATGTCGCTGTCAAGCCCAAGCTCTATCTCCCAGTCGGCTTTGCCTACTCCGGCGAAGACTATCGCGCCGGGCCTGAAGCCTGCGTTTATGGCCGCCTGTATTTCACCTCCGCTCACACAGTCGGCCCCCAGTCCGCTACGGGCGATCTCTGATAGGATGCGCGGATTGGCGTTGGCCTTTACGGCGTAATGTATATGGTAATTGTACTTCGCGGCCTCCGCTTTTATTACGTTGAGAGTTTCACGGAGCAGTTCGATATTATAATAATAAAATGGCGTTGCAAGGGATTTGAATTTGTCGGTCGGGAACTTTCCTTTCAGCATATCTGTTGTTTTAGTCTTTCCGGTTGTTAAATAAATATTCGCTCAGCGATTCCAGGGCCCTCTGCTTGTCGGCCGATCTGACGAGCAGCGAGACGTTGTAGTTGCTCCCACCGTAGGAGATCATGCGCAGGGGTATGTCTTTGAGCGCGTTTACGATGCTGGCTTCGAAGCCCACGTTCTCCCATTTCATATCTCCCACTACGCAGATGATGACCATGCCGGCGTCTACGCTGACGGTTCCGAACTTCTTGAGTTCGTCTACTATCTCGTCCAGCCGCCTGCTGTTATCTATCGTGCACGACAGGCCTACTTCGGAGGTTGTGACCATATCTATGGGCGTCTGGTAGTTTTCAAATATCTCGAACACTTTGCGCAGGAAGCCGGTCGCCAGCAGCATACGCCCGCTCTTTATCTTTATGGCGGTGATATTGTCTTTGGCAGCCACGGCTTTGATACGTCCTTTTTCCGTTGCGTTGGAGATAAGTGTGCCCTGGGCTTCAGGTTGCAGGGTGTTGAGCAGTCGGACGGGGATGTTGTTGAGCTTGGCGGGCAGTATGCAGGTAGGGTGCAGTATCTTGGCCCCGAAGTAAGCCAGCTCGGCAGCCTCTTCAAAGTGCAGCCGCCTGACGGGGGAGGTGTTTGCCACGAAGCGTGGGTCGTTATTGTGCATTCCGTCTATGTCGGTCCATATCTGCACCTCTTCGGCGTGTATGGCGGCTCCGATGAGCGAGGCCGTATAGTCGCTTCCGCCCCGCTGGAGGTTGTCTATCTCTCCGTAAGCGTTGCGGCAGATGTACCCCTGGGTGATGTATATGCCGGCATTCTTATGTTCTTCGAGCAGTTTGTTCAGTTTTTCCCTTATATAGACCGGGTCGGGCTCTGCGTTTTTGTTCGTCCGCATGTAATCAAGCGCGGGGAGGATGACGGAGCCGACGCCCTGCTCGTTGAGGCAGAGGTTCATCATGGCCGTAGACAGCAGTTCGCCCTGCGCCAGCACCACCCGTTCTTCAAACAGGGTGAAGAGGTCTTTGGTGAAGGTGCGTATGTAGTCAAAATGGCGTGTGACCAGTTCTTTGGCCCTCTGCCTGTATTCGGAGGCGGTGAAGAGCTGTTCTGCATGTTCGTAGTATTTTATTGCGAGTTTGTTTATTATCTCATTGGCCCCGTCAGGGTTTTTCCTGTAGAGGTATTCAGATATTTCGACCAGTGAGTTGGTCGTTCCCGACATGGCGGACAATACAACGATACCAGGTGTTTTCCTGATCAGGTCTGCTACGTCTTTCATGCGTTGGGCCGAGCCTACGGAAGTGCCGCCGAACTTTAAAACTTTCATCTTCGTTATGTTTGCTATCAGATTATTAAACTGTTTTGCTGCTGCTGCTCAAAAAGAGGGAGGCAAAGTTATACAAAGATTTCAATCCTCAACATCAGTCAGATCGCCATTCTCGCATTTCACCACCCTTGACGGGAAGTCGCGCACCATGTTGTAGTTGTGCGTTGTCATCAGGACGGCCGTTCCCCGGCTGCTGATGTCGTGCAGCAGTTGTACGATCTGGGCGCTGGTCTCGGGGTCAAGGTTCCCGGTCGGCTCGTCGGCCAGTATGAGCTTCGGGTTATTAAGAAGCGCCCTGGCGATGACGATGCGCTGTTGCTCGCCCCCGGACAATTCATGCGGCCTCTTGTACCCCTTGCCCTTCATGCCTACACGGTTGAGAACATCGCTGATACGGCCCTCGATCTCGTCTTCTTTAGTCCAGCCCGTGGCGCGCAGCACGAACTCCAGGTTACTGTCAACCGAGCGGTCGATCAGCAGTTGGAAGTCCTGGAACACTATACCCAGCTTACGGCGCAGGAAAGGGATCTCCTTGTATTTTATCCTTCGCAGGTTATACTCCATCAGGTGCGCCCGGCCGTGGTTGATGGGCGTCTCGCAGTATAGCGCCTTGAGCAGGGTGCTTTTACCCGATCCCACTTTCCCGATGACGTAGGCGAACTCCCCGTCGCGAAGCGTTAACGAAGCGTTCCGCAGGACGACGTTCTCGTCCAGCTTTATCTCTATCTTTTCAAGCCTCAGAAGCGGCGCAGATTCATTTGTTTCCATACCCGGCATGTGTTTTATCCTTTATGTCTTTTCTTCAATTCGCGGCAGAGGTCTTCGAGCCTGAGACCTTTGCTTGTGAGCAATACCATGAGGTGGTACATCAGGTCTGAGGCTTCGTAGATGAAGCGTTCCTCAGTCCCGTTTGTCGCCTCGATAACAGTTTCGACAGCTTCCTCGCCCACCTTTTGCGCCATACGGTTGACCCCTTTGGTGAACAATGTCGTGGTGTACGAACCTTCGGGCATCTCCTGCCTCCGCTGTTCGATGACGTTTTGCAGGCATTTGAGGAACAGTATATCGTCCGTCGTGTTCCGCTCCCCGAAGCAGGTATCGTCTCCCGTATGGCAGACAGGGCCCTGCGGCTGAGCTTTCACCAGCAGCGTGTCGTTGTCGCAGTCCTGCATTATGCCGGTCACAATAAGGAAGTTCCCGCTGGTCTCGCCCTTAGTCCACAGGCGGTTCTTCGTCCGGCTGAAGAAGGTCACTTTCCCCGTCTCCCTTGTCATGATAAAAGCCTCTTCGTTCATGAAACCCAGCATCAGTACCCTGCCGGTTTTGTCGTCCTGTATTATGGCGGGAACAAGCCCTCCCATCTTTTCAAAATCAATCTTCACGTTATTCATTGTTTTTAAATTACCTGTTGCTGTCTGACATTAATACCCTCGCCGGCAAGGAAAGCCTTCAGTTCGCCGATGCCAATCTCCCCGAAGTGAAAGACGCTGGCGGCCAGTGCGGCATCGGCCTTCCCGTGCAGGAAGGCGTCGCGGAAATGCTCCTTACGGCCGGCCCCTCCCGAAGCTATGACCGGGATACGCAGCCCCGACAGCTCCGAGAGGGCTTCCAGAGCGTACCCGTCTTTCACCCCGTCATGCGTCATGCTGGTAAATAGTATCTCGCCCGCCCCGCGTTCCTGGGCTTCGGCCGCCCACCTGAACAGGTCTCGGCCCGAAGGGATACGGCCCCCGTTAAGGTAACACATCCATCGGCCGTCTTCATAATTGGCGTCAATGGCTACGACGCATACCTGGCTTCCGAAGTTCGCCGCTATTTCTTCTATCAGCGCCGGATTGCGCAGGGCAGCCGAGTTGACCGACACCTTGTCGGCCCCGGCGCTCAGGAGCCTGTCCACGTCGCGCATTTCGTTGATCCCCCCGCCCACGGTAAAGGGGATGCTGAGTCTGGCGGCCACGTTCTTTACCAGTTGTGTAAACGTCTTTCGTCCTTCGTGCGAAGCGGTGATGTCGAGGTAGACCAGTTCGTCGGCCCCTTCGCGGCTGTACCGTGCGCCCAGTTCGACTGCATCGCCGGCGTCGCGGAAGTTGACAAAGTTGACACCTTTCACCGTCATACCGTCCTTCACGTCCAGGCAGGGAATAATTCTCTTGGCAAGCATATATTGTGTCTGTATTTTATCTGTTCCTCAATGCAAGGCGCAGGAGTTCATCAGCCTTTATACGCCCTTCGTAAAAAGCCTTCCCGAAGATAACGGCCGGTATGCCGGCCTCCTCCAGCCGTTCAATGTCGCCGACGGACGATACCCCTCCGCTGGCTATGACGTATACCGCCGGCACCTCACGGAGTATCTCTGTGTACATATCCACGGAAGGGCCCTGAAGCATTCCGTCGCACCCTATGTCTGTACTGATCACTTTGGCGACGCCGCGGGAGTGGAACGCCTGTATGAAGGGTATCAGTTCCTCGCCCGTAGTTTCTTCCCATCCGCTGACGGCTATCCTTCGGTTTCTCACGTCGGCGCCAAGGATGATACGGTCGCTCCCGAAGGTTTCGACCCACGACACGAAAGTTTCGGGGTCTTTCACCGCCACGCTTCCGCCCGTCACCATCTGCGCCCCGCTGTCGAAGGCTATCGACAGGTCGGCGGCGCTCTTAAGTCCTCCGCCGAAGTCTATCATCAGCGAGGTGCGTGCAGCAAGGCGTTCAAGCGTACGGTAGTGCACTATACGTCCCTGACGTGCGCCGTCGAGGTCTACCACATGAAGACGGCTGATGCCGCAGTCTTCAAAAAGCATTGCCATATCCAGAGGATCTTCGTTATATACCTTCTTCGTACCGTAATCGCCCTGTTGCAGGCGTACGCATTTACCGTCGATAAGGTCAATAGCGGGAATCAGTTCTATCATATTATTATATTGATGTTATGTTCGGAGGTTCCGGGAGGAGCGTACAGGGTGCCGGATTAAAGTCTGAGGAAGTTACTCAGTATAGCTTCGCCCACAGGCCCGCTCTTTTCGGGATGGAACTGTGTGGCATGGAAATTATCCTTTTGCAGCGCTGCGCTGAAGGGGAGGATATGATCTGTCGCGGCGGAGGTATATGCATTCAGGGGAACGTAATAACTGTGGACGAAATAAACATATCGACTCTCCTGCCGGCTGTCGAAGATTCCCCCCTCCTTCACATTATCAAGGGTATTCCACCCCATATGCGGCACTTTGTAATCATCCCCCTGCGGGATAAAACGCTTCACGTCAGTATCAAAGATATTGAGGCAATCCACGGAACCTTCCTCCGAGAAGCGGCACATCAGTTGCATACCCAGGCAGATGCCCAGCACCGGCTGGCGGAGGTTTCGTATAACCACGTCCAGGCCATGTTCCCTGAGATGTGCCATAGTAGTATGAGCTTCTCCTACGCCTGGGAAGATCACCTTGTCGGCCCTCTGCAACACGTCGGCGTCGGCCGTAATTACCGGCTCTGCGCCGAGCCTCTTAAGGGCGTAATCCACCGAATAAATGTTTCCGGCATTGTATTTTACGATAGCTATCTTCATGACGCAAAGGTATGAAACGTCACAGGGCGGCGCAACATTTGATGTAAGTTTTTTCCTCCGCCCCCATCAGTACGTGCGTCCCGCGGCGTTGCTATCACCCTCCTGTCTTTGCAGAACGGGCCTGCGACCTTTTAAGGTCGGGCAGGAACCATGCCACAACTCCCGCCAGCGGCATATAGGCGCATACGTTGTAGATGGCTTCTATGCCGTATATATCGGCCATATTGCCCAGTACGGCAGATGCTATCCCGGCTACCCCGAAGGCAAAGCCGAAGAACAGGCCTGATACCAGTCCGAGCCTGTAAGGCAGCAGCTCCTGGGCGTATACAAGGATGGCAGGGAAGGCTGATGATATTATCAGGCCGATGCAGAAGGTAAGTCCGACCGTCCACTCAAGGCTGGCGTGCGGCATCATAATGGCAAAGGGGGCGACGCCGAGTATGGAGGCCCAGATGACATACCTGCGCCCTATCCTGTCTCCCAGGGGCCCGCCGAGGAGCGTGCCGGCGGCGGTGGAGATGGCGAAGACAAAGAGCAGCAGTTGTGAGCGTTGTACGCTGACGCCGAACTTCTCGATCAGGTAAAAGGTGTAGAAGCTGGACAGGCTGGCGGTATAGATGTACTTGGAAATAATCAGCATAAGCAGTATGAGTATTGAGGTGACGGTCTTGCGCACCGGTAGCGGCCGCGACGCCGTTGTGGCGGCCTCCGTCATACCCTCCCCGCCCTGCTTCAACGCCGTCAGCCGCCTGCGATACCACCGGCTGACCGGCAGCATGGCGCATATGGCTATTACGGCTATTATGGCAAAGTCGGCTATGTGGCGGCGTCCGTACGGCGCTATCCGGAGGGCGGCCAGCAAAGGGCCAAGCGAGCCGCCCAGATTTCCGCCCACCTGGAAGAGCGACTGCGCCAGCCCCCGCCTGCCTCCGCCGGAGGCTAACGAGGTGAGCCGCGAGGCTTCGGGATGGAACACCGATGAGCCTATGCCTATCGTAAAGACCGATGCCAGCACCCAGGGGAGGGTAGGCGCAAAGGCCAGCGACAGCAGTCCCGCCAGTGTGAAAGCCATGCCGGCGGGCAGCGACCAGGGCGATGGCCGTTTGTCGAAATAAAGCCCGGTAAGCGGCTGGAAGACTGAGGCGGAGGATTGATATACCAGTGTAATTAGTCCTATTTGGCCGAAGCTCAGCGCCATGTCGTCTTTAAGTATCGGGTAGGCGGCAGAGATGATCGATTGCAGTGTGTCGTTCATGCAATGGGCGGCGCTTAGTGCGATCAGGATACTGAATGTAGTTCCGGTTTGTTTCATCGGTTTTATATCCGGAGGGGTATGCCGGTTTGCGGCGCAAAGATATACGAAATAACCGTACCCGCCTCCCGCCTTCCATTAAGGTGCAGGGTCTGGCGCCGGTTGCGGCCGTTACGTGTCTACGGCGAATGCTGTAGTGCCCAAAGCAGGGGGTAAGGTAAAGGGTGTACTGTAAAAACCGGTATTTGCCGGTAAAAATCCGGGCATGATCCGCAAATTCGTAGGTTCTTTTAGGCGAAACGTAGGTTCTTTTAATCGATTCGTAGCTACTAATCAACTAAAAGTATCTACTTTTTGCTTAAAAGTAGATACGAATCGATTAAAAGTAGTTGCGGCGGGCTTAAAGTAGCTACTAATCAACTAAAAGTATCTACTTTTTGCCTGAAAGTAGCTACGAATCGATTAAAAGTAGCTACGTTTTGGCTAAAAGAACCTACGTTTCGGCTAAAAGAACCTACGTTTTGGCGTAAGGAAGGCGCAACGGGAGCGTTCCGTATTACCATTCATGCTATATATAAGTCGTCTTTTGCATGGCCGGCATACTTTGCCGGGGGATATTTTGCGCTGCTGCACAAATATTATACCTTTAGCGCCGTCCTTTACCCTACATTAATTAAACATTCTTATCCGTATGAAGAATCCATTTATAATTTCAGCAACAATCCTGCTCGTACTGGCGGGATGCGGAGAGAGCAGACAGCCGGCAGGCGACTTAATAACAGTCGACGTAACGGCAGATTATCCTAAAACAGAACTGATCCTTCAGGACTTTATGGACGTGGAATACATCCCGCTGGAAACATCCGACGAGTTTATAACCCAGGGCTCTGTACGAGCCGTCGGCAAAGACATCATAGTGGTTACAAACCGCATCAACGACGGCAATATCTTCATCTTTGACCGTAACGGTAAAGCTCTTAGAAAGATAAACCGCTT
>JAISBL010000044.1 GCA_031266215.1 Tannerellaceae bacterium
TTTTAAGGCAAATGCAATGGTAGCAATGGTTACTAATATTTCTGCTATAACTGAAGCTATAGATGCTCCAAATGACCCGTAAGAACTAATAAGCAACAGGTTTATTAAAAAATTGCTTGCCGTTCCAAATAATACAGCAAATAGAAATTTATTTTCATGACCCATAGAGACTAATACCTGTATGCCAAACAAATTACTAAGTCCGATAATAATAATTAGCGGAGATAGTAACTGCATTGAAGCAGTTGCCGGAATGAACTCGACGCCGAAGAATAACGGGACAAACCGTGGTGCAATTACTATCAGTCCGATTGTTGCAGGAACTGCCAGAAGCATCATATATCCAAATGAGTTGTTTAATAATTTCAGTATTTTTTCCTGTGAGTCTTTCTCTCCTCTGATCGTATTTATTCTTGCAATCATAACAGGCGCCATTGATGTAATAACAGGTAATATGATATTGATTACTTTAATTGCTGACGTATAGTATCCAACCTGTTTATAATCGGATAAAAATCCCAGCAGTAATGTACTTAGCATAGTGTATATACTGATTGCTACATTTGAAGCGAATAAGACAAGTATGGAGTTAATATGTTTCTTTATCCGGAGGTTTTTTAACCGTATTTTCACTTCTTTTTTCAGCATATATCCAAAATTCCATAGCTGGCCGGATAAATTTGCCGATACTGTAAGGATTAAATACGGTATTATATCCTGGCGTGTTCTTACAAAAATAAATAACCCTGCCAGTGATATTATTTTGGTAAGTAATGAACGTATAGTAATCAGACCGAATTTTTCTCTTCCCGCAAAAAACCAGTCCAGATTAAGCGGAGCAAGAAATACAGAAATCCCGGTAACCAGTAAAAAAACTCTTTCATTATAAAGTGCAGGTATAGTGAATACTGTAATCAGGTAAACAAATGAAAAGATGATTGTACTTAAAATGTTTATAATAAACAGTTCTGAAAATACAGTGTGACGTGTTTCAGGATTATCATTGTTGCATTTTGCTATTTCGCGTATTCCATATTTCGGTATACCAAGGGCTGCAAACAAAGTAAAATACAATGCATATGTAATTGCAAAATTGACGATCCCGACATTTTCAACCCCTAATATCCGCGAGATATAAGGGGTTGTAATGACCGGGAAAGCCGCATTTGAAACAGTAAGAATGGTATTATATGCTACGTTCTTCTTTAACGACACGGACTTTCCTGTTGTTAGGTTACTTTTTAGCGTTCATAGCAGCGTGGAGGGCTTCTATTTCCAGACGCTGGCGTTCTACTTCACGTATCTGCGCTTCAAACTCTTCGTGATGCTGGCGGTCATGCAGTGCAGCCAGTTCTTCGGTTGTCAGCGGCATTGAGAAGGTTGGCTCGGCGCCGAAGCGCGGCTCGTCATTTAAGTGCTTCAGGAACGAAGCCTTGATCATGAACTGTTTACCGTGCGAACCGTCGGGCATACGGATGTCATTATGAAGGCGGGTGGTTGGCTGCCGGTATATTTCCGTTTTACCGTCGTCGGAAATTATAACTATAAGCGCATGCCTCACTCCCGGAGGCCATCCGTGCGCTACCGGGCCGGCGTTCTCCCCTGACGAGTGATCTATTACTACGCGGATGATGTCGGCGGTTATTACCTTTACCTTTACCTGGGCAACCGCATCGGTCGCTTCGACCTTCCTGTGATAGCCGCCGGTTTCACCCGGCAGCAGGAAGCCCAGCAGGTGAACGTCTTCGGCAGTCATCAGTCCTGCCGTAAATTCGCCGTGAGCCCATACCTTTACATCCATCAGGCAGTAGCCTACGGTTGACCTGAGGAGGGCGTTGCGCATTTCACGTTCGGTTTTGGATGACTGGCTGGAGCGGCATCTGGAGATCAGCGTCTGCAGACGGTCGCGGTTGTTGGTAAGCTCGGCGGCCATTGTCATAGGCAGCGACCATGAAGTCTGTGATTCGGACTGTATCAGGATATTGTCTATCCTGCCGTACTGGTCGTTGATGCTACCGTGCCACTTGCGGATGTCGGCAAGTACTCCTTCGCTTATATTCCCGTGCCCGGTCGCTCCGAGCGCTAAAGCTAACGTGACGCCGCCGCCGGCTGAGGGCAGCAGCCCGGAGTCTGAAAACAGTGAAAAGAATGCGCCGACATGCTCAAAAAGGATGCCGGCAAGACTGGCGAAAATTTCAATTAAGCTGTTCATGTTGTTTTAATTAAGTGATTAGCAATGTGTTATATTATGTGAGAGGGATTAAAAAGCTCACGGGATTTTTTTATTTACCCTGGAATTTGTTCATATCTCACGTGAGACGGTTTCTATCTCTCGTGAAACAGGGACTTATCTCACGTGAAACAGATCTCATCTCACGTGAGACGGATTTCATCTCTCGTGAAACAGATCTCATCTCACGTGAAACAGATTTCATCTCACGTGAAACAGATCTCATCTCACGTGAGACGGATTTCATCTCTCGTGAAACAGATTTCATCTCACGTGAAACAGATTTCATCTCACGTGAGACGGGTTTTATCTCACGTGAGATGGATTTCATTTCACGTGAGACGGGTTTCATTTCACGTGAGACGGGTTTCATTTCACATGAGATGGATTTCATCGCGTATGAGATGTGCTTTATTTCCTTCGGGACGGGTTTCATTTTTCATGAGGTTAGTTTTCTCTGACATGAATTGTATTTTTTATATCGTGAAACATAAATGATCTCTTACCTTTTTAATAGTGATTCAAAAGCCACTGAATCACAGTATGGATAATCAGAATGGGTTGCTTTTTATTCTTTCTCAGTACCGCTTCTTAGTAGGAAGTGGTACTGAAAAAACGCCTGTGTTTATAATGGTTATAATCAGGAGTATACGAGGGTAAATAAAACTGCCGGAAAGTTTTTGTTAAACATTTTTCAAAACAAATGGAGAAATTTCATGGTTTTTACTCAGTAAGACGTTAATTTTTACGAGTGCAATCATCAGTAATACTGCTACTTACATATATATAGTATAAAGCCGGTGTAATATATTTTTTTATAAACATTTTTTAAACAGCAATAAACCAGCACATTATGCACAAATTATAGCATATTCGGCCCGATTGTACAAAAAATATTTATTGAATTATATTGCTGATTACAAATTCTTTTGCACATTTGTAGCCGCAAAAATTATCTTTCAGTACCGCTTACTACTAAGAAGCGGTACTGAAATAAAATGAAATGGCCGCTATCTGTTTATTATTATCGCAAACGTGAGTTAACGTGTGTATGGCGTAAAAACCTTAACGCCAATGCTGCATGAGTTTTGTTATTAAGCCCTCCACTATCCCTGCTATTGCCGGCCGCCTTCTGGCCGGGACCACCGGTACACTCTGCATCAGTCGTCAGGGAAGGACCTGATGTAAAAAGTATATCTTTGCGCAAACCCACAAAACAGAAGCATGATATGACGGATAAAACAGCCAGACGAATACTTGAAATATGCGCCAACTCAGCCCTGAGTTGCGTTGAAGCGAAGGCCGGAGGAGCCGCACGGGTGGAGCTATGCGCATCGATACCCGAAGGCGGGACAACGCCGTCGTATGGCGAGATACGAACGGCGCAGGAACTTACCGGCGGCGGGATAGACATTAATATCATCATACGTCCGCGAGGCGGCGATTTCCTGTACAGCCGGGCCGAAGTAAGATCAATGTTATACGATATAGAGATGGCCGGGAACCTCGGACTGCACGGCGTGGCGCTGGGATGCCTTACATCCGGGGGCGACATAGACACGGCCCTGCTCAGTCAACTGAAACGTGCGGCCGGAGGACTGTCGGTCACATTCCACAGAGCCTTCGACGTATGCCGCGACCCTTTCGTAGCACTGGAACAGCTTATCGACTGTGGCTGCGACAGGGTGCTGACTTCCGGACAAAAGTCCGACGCCGAAAGCGGCATACCACTAATCGCCGAACTGGTAAAAAAAGCGGGCGACCGTATAATAGTCATGCCCGGATGCGGCGTCAGGCCCGGTAACATACGTCGCATAGAGACGGAGACCGGCGCCAGGGAGTTTCACACCTCCGCCCGCAGTATGAGGTACAGCGAGATGACCTATCGCAACGAAGAGGCGGCAATGGGAAGCCCGCCTGTCAAAGAATTTGAACGCGAAGAAACAGACCGCCTGAAGGTATTCGCCTGTTTGTGAAGTACGGTCAGTAAAATGTATATATTCGCGTTGTAATATGTGAAATAACCGGTATTTATGAAACGAGCTTTCCTTGTATTGGCACTTTTTATGATCGCCCTGTATGGCAGGTTAGGGTACGAGTTATTTACGGACGATTGTCTGCCGGAAAGCTCGCTTTCAGGTTCGCTGTCCGATATTGCCGAAACGGTAACGGCTATCCCTTTGCAGTCTGCCGGAGAGGAACCGATAAACGCCATAAATTGTTTACGGCAGGAAAAAGACAACTTCTTCCTTGTAAGTAACCGTATTCTCTATCGTTTCCACACATCGGGAACATTCATTTGCCGGATTACCAGTCCCGAAATAATGCAGGTGGCCGGATATGTTATCGACCCGCAGGCAAAACAACTTATCGTGCTCGGCAACAAAGATGATATACATTATTACTCATTTACAGGAGAGCTGCTGGACAGGAAGAAAATAACCGGCGACGAATTTCACCGGATACACTCCATCATTATGCATGATAATTATATCTGGACAACCGAAGAAAACGTGCGCTTCGATCCATCCGCCGGACAACTATGCATAGAGAAGCAGGCCGTGAAGTATGACTCCTCTTTCCGGAAAGTTGAGGCATACAAACTATCGGCTGCCGACCTTACCGATAAACCCTTATTCCCTTCTTTCCTTCAGTTGGAACTGGCCATAGCGGAAGACACCGGCAACATTTATGCTTACTCTCCTCATTTTACGCCCGACCATTTACTGCAGGACAGCTTACTGCTTCGCCGCAGGCAATTAACGCCCGGCCATTCGCTTTACGCCGGAGACGTTTCCGTTTACCCCCTCCGCTTCGGACGCCGCTACTGGCTATCTTCATACCACAACCCGGCCGACCCGGCGCAAGACTACACCTTCTGTTTTGACCGTGACAGCAGCAAATCATGGCAGGTAGCGGGAGGATTCAACGACGACTTCCACCAAACCGGCCGGATATCCAACCTGCAGGCCCTGGACGCCTACAGCAATTCCTATTATTATTATAAATCGGGAACCGTCTTTATCGCCCGGCTGAAAGGATGATGCCCGTGGCCGCCACGGTAATACGATAAATAACATTTTATCCGGGAGCAGAACCAGGCCGAAGGAATTTTTAATCGCTGAATAGCTGTTTACTATATGTTTGTAATCAGTATGGAAAAAATGGTAAAACCGACCAATCTCTACCATACTAAAATAAATTGTACAATCATGCAATTATTTCTACTTTTACCGCATGAAAAGAACAATTACTACATACGGAGGATATTTTGAATTGTTTATAGAGACGCTTTTACCAAAAGAATTAAATAAACTTGATTCAATTATATCGCTTCTTGAAACGGAAGACAGGATTCCCGCCAAATTCATCAAATATATAAGAGATGGTTTATATGAACTCCGGATGGAATATAACGGAAACATATATCGCCTGTTTTTTATCTTTGACGAAGGGAATATTGTAGTACTGCTCAATGGATTGCAAAAGAAAACACAAAAAACGCCACAAAGTGAAATAGATAAAGCATTAAAAATAAAGGAGGCATATTATGCAGACAAACGATCACAAAACAAGAAATTACAGTAAGGCGCTGGAAGAAAAATATGGCGCTCATGGAACGCCGGAAAGAGCTAAGTTTGACGAAGAAGCATATGCTTTCTATACAAGTCGAATTTTACATGATGCCCGTAAAAATGCACGATTAACGCAGGAAGAGCTTGCCAAACGTATAGGGGTTGATAAATCGTATATTTCCCGCATAGAAAAAGGTATAATAGTTCCAAGCGTGGCAACTTTCTACCGGATTGTTAATGCCTTAGGGCTTTCCGTAGAATTAAATCCCGCATTGTCCTGAGTTTGCCGTTATAAATTATTATTGGGCACCGTCTTCATCGCCCGGCTGAAAGGATGATGCCCGTGGCCGCCACGATAATACGATAAATAACATTTTATCCGGGAGCAGAACCAGGCCGAAGGAATTTTTAATCGCTGAATAGCTGTTTACTATATGTTTGTAATCAGTACATGGAAATAAATGCTATTTTTGTGCGGCTAAACAATAATCAACTACATATATAGAATGACAGCATCGAAGCGAGTGAAGCGCGCCCTGGTTTCTGTTTATCATAAAGAGGGACTGGATGATGTATTGAAAAAGCTGCACGAAGAAGGGGTGCAACTGCTTTCGACCGGCGGTACTCAGGTGTTCATAGAATCGCTTGGCCTGCCATGCCTGAGAGTGGAAGAAACAACGGGGTATCCGTCGATTCTGGGAGGACGCGTCAAGACGCTTCATCCCAATGTCTTTGGCGGCATACTTGCACGCAGGGACAACGAGGCCGACAGGGAACAACTGCTCGCCTACGGTATAGAAGAAATAGACATGGTGATAGCAGACCTGTATCCGTTTAAGGAAACAGTAGCATCGGGGGCCGGCGAAGCAGACGTGATAGAAAAGATAGACATCGGCGGCATATCGCTGATAAGGGCGGCGGCCAAGAACTACAAAGACGTTGTAGTGGTGGCATCCGTTGCGCAGTACACGCCTTTGCTGCATATACTTGAGGAAAAGGGGGCGGAGACAACACTTGAAGACCGGCGCTGGTTTGCAAGGGAAGCCTTTGCCGTATCGTCGGGGTACGACATCTCGATATTCAATTATTTCGACAACGGCGAGGCCTCGGCCTTCCGCATGGCCGCAGACGATCCTATGCTGCTGCGCTACGGGGAAAATCCGCACCAGAAGGCGCGCTTTTTCGGAGACTTCGGCAAAGCATTCGACCAGATACACGGCAAAGAAATATCATACAACAACCTGCTTGATATAGACGCGGCGGCCAGCCTGATAGATGAGTTCGACAGCCTTACGTTCGCTATCCTCAAACATAATAACGCATGCGGAATAGCTTCGCGCCCTACCGTGCTCGAAGCATGGAAGGATGCGCTGGCAGGCGACCCCGTATCGGCTTTCGGCGGCATACTGATAACCAATACAGACATAGACAAAGCCGTAGCCGAAGAGATAAACAAGATATTCTTCGAAGTCATCATCGCACCCGATTATGACACGGACGCCCTGGAAATACTGATGCAGAAGAAGAACCGCATAATACTGATCGGCAAAGCGGCCGGCCGGCCGTCGCGCCAGTATCGCTCGCTGCTGAACGGCGTCCTGATGCAGGATAAAGACCTCAGCGTACAGACGGCCGGAGACCTCGAGCCGCTTACAATAACCCTGCCGTCGGCAAGGGAAACAGACGACCTGCTGTTTGCCAACAAAGTGGTGAAACATAGCAAGTCTAACGCCATTACGCTGGTCAGGAACAAGCAGCTTTGCGCCAGCGGCACAGGTCAGACCTCGCGCGTTGACGCGCTGAGGCAGGCGATAGAAAAGGCGCGCGCCTTCCATTTTGATCTCTCAGGAGCCGTAATGGCATCGGATGCCTTCTTCCCCTTTTCCGACTGTGTGGAAATGGCCGCCGAAGCCGGTATCACGGCTATTATTCAGCCGGGAGGCTCGATAAATGATAAATTGTCGGTTGATTATTGCAACGAACATGGAATATCGATGGTTAAGACAGGAATACGTCACTTTAAACATTAAAGCTCTAAAAAAACAAACTACATGGGATTATTTTCATTGACACAAGAAATAGCTATCGACCTGGGTACGGCAAATACCATCATTATCTCTAATGATAAGATAGTGGTAGACGAACCCTCGGTAGTAGCTTTGGACAGACGCTCGGAGAGAGTGTTGGCAGTTGGCGAAAAAGCGCGCCAGATGCATGGTAAAACACACGAGAATATAAGGACTATCCGCCCGCTGAGGGACGGGGTGATAGCCGACTTCTTCGCCGCAGAACAGATGATACGCGGTATGATCAAAATGATAGGGTCTAAAAGCCACTGGTTCTCTCCGTCGCTCAGGATAGTGATATGCATCCCGTCAGGAAGCACCGAAGTGGAACTGCGGGCCGTAAGAGACTCCGCCGAACATGCCGGCGGGCGTGACGTATACATGATATACGAGCCTATGGCCGCCGCTATCGGTATAGGAATAGACGTAGAGGCCCCCGAAGGAAACATGGTTGTGGATATAGGCGGAGGTACTACCGAAATTGCCGTAATATCGCTTGGAGGCATCGTCTCAAACAAGTCCATCCGCATAGCCGGCGACGACCTGACGGCCGACATAATGGAATATATGCGCCGGCAGCACAACGTGAAAGTGGGCGAACGGACGGCTGAACAGATAAAAATAAACGTAGGCTCGGCCCTTACCTTCCTCGACAACCCGCCGGAAGATTACGTAGTACACGGCCCTAACCAGATGACCGCCCTGCCGATGGAGGTATCCGTCTCGTACCAGGAAATAGCGCACTGCCTGGAGAAATCGCTCTCCAAGATGGAGGCTGCCATACTGAGCGCACTGGAACAGACACCGCCCGAACTGTACGCCGACATCGTGTGCAACGGCATTTACCTCGCAGGCGGAGGCGCTCTTATGAGGGGGCTCGACAAGCGCCTGACGGAGAAAATCAATATACAGTTCCATGTAGCTGAAGACCCCCTGCACGCCGTAGCCAAAGGGACGGGTATTGCACTGAAAAACATAGACAGATTTAACTTCCTCATCAGATGAAACGTTGAACGGGAAGCGGCACAGTCCTTAACGTTCTTATAAAGAAGCTTTCAATGCGTCGGTTACTTGACTTTCTTATAGCAAAAAGACATTGGTTTTTGTTCTTGTTGCTTGAGTTGTTATCGTTTGTACTTATTTACCGCAGCAACGCATACCAGCAAAGCGTGATGCTCAGTACGGCGAACGTTATGACGGCTAATATAGTATCGCTTGCCGGCTCCGTCACATCCTATATCAACCTGCGCGACAGGAATAGGGCGTTGATAGAACGCAACGGACAGCTTGAGATAGAACTCCTGCGCATGCAGAGGCGGATAGAGATGATGGCTGCCGACACGACTTCTTTCCACGGATTCGCAGGAGGCTCCCCTGAAGATCACTTCCCATATGATGTTATTATTTCCAAGGTTGTCAACAACAGCGTCACGTACCTGTCCAACTACATCACAATAGACAAAGGACGCAACGACGGCATATCGCCGGATATGGGCGTGGTGTCTGAAAACGGCGTAGTGGGGATAGTTTCAACGGTATCAGACCACTATTCGGTGGTTATGCCGCTGCTTAACCCCAAATCGCGCCTGAGCTGCAAGGTGCTTGGGAGCAGCTACTTCGGTTCGATGAGCTGGGACGGGCGCAGCACGCAGTACGCCAAACTGGACGAGCTGCCCCGGCATGTGGAATTCAAGGAAGGCGACACTATAGTGACAAGCGGCTTCTCAGCTATCTTCCCCGAAGGGATTATGGTAGGCTATGTTTCGTCCTTCGAACGTCAGCGCGACGATAATTTCTACTCCCTGACCGTGCGCCTTACCACTGACTTCCACCGGCTGAGCAGTGTGATGGTGATACGCAACTTCCGCCAGAGCGAACAAATACAAGTAGAGCAGGAGGCCAGGAGTAATGGTTAATATCGTCAGAAGCCTGCTTTATTTCGTGCTGTTGGTACTGGTTCAGATACTGATACTAAACAATATCCATTTTCTCAGGCTCGTAACGCCGTTACTGTATATATACTTCATCATAAAACTGCCGACAGGATATTCTTCCGTCCGTGTTACATGTTTATCGTTCCTTCTGGGACTTGTTATGGATATGCTCTCGAATACGCCCGGCATGCACGCCGCCGCCTGTACGCTGGCAGGGTTCGCCCGCCCGTATATCATAAATGTATTGATGCGTGAGAATCTGCCGGAGAACACCATCCCTTCGTTCAGGACGTTTGGGTACGGCAATTTTGTTCGCTTTGCGCTTTTGTTTGTCATACTGCATCACGTAGCCCTGTTCGTTATAGAATCACTCACCCTGTTTGACCCCTTGTTCCTTGCAATCCGCATATTGGGAAGCATAGCGATGACTACCGCTTTCATCTGTGTCGCAGAGTCATTCAACCGTAGAACCCGCAAAAATGAAGACTAACCAGAAATATACGCTGGAATCAAGGCGCTATATCATAATAGGCGCAGTGATACTGTCGGCGCTTATCTTTATCATCAGGCTTTTTTACCTTCAGATAGTAGACGGCGAATACAAGCAATGGGCTGACAGTAACGCTTTTCTTAAGAAGACGCTATACCCTTCGCGCGGGATGATCTACGACCGTAACGGACAGTTGCTGGTATATAACCAGCCGGCATATGACGTGATGCTGATAATGCGCGAAATACAACCTTTCGATACATTGGACTTCTGCCAGACGGTGGGCATCACCAAAGCGCAGTTTGACAAACGGATCACCGATATAAAAAACCGGCGCCTTAATCCCGGCTATTCCTCATATGTCCCGCAGGTGTTCATGAATCAGCTCTCAGCCCAGGACTATGGCGTATTGCAGGAAAAACTGTATAAGTTCCCCGGATTCTACATCCAGAACCGTACGCTCAGGGAATATGAATATGCCAACGCCGCACACCTGCTCGGCAATATCGGAGAGGTAAACAAGCAGGATATCGAACGTGACAACTACTACGTACAGAGCGATTATTCAGGACGTTCAGGAGTGGAGCGTTCCTATGAGAACGTGCTCAGGGGCGAGAAAGGCGTTGAGATACTACTGCGCGATGCACACGGACGGACGCAGGGCAAATACGAAGACGGACGCCATGACGTCAATCCCGTGTCTGGAAAAAACCTTACGCTTTCGGTGGACATAGATTTGCAGGCTTACGGCGAAATGCTGATGCAGAATAAGATCGGCAGCATCGTGATGATAGAGCCATCCACGGGCGAGATACTTTGCATGGTCTCTGCACCGTCGTTCAACCCCGGCATGCTGGTCGGACGCCAGCGCGGCAGAAATCACGCCCTGCTGGAGAAAGACCCCCTGAACCCGCTTTTCGACCGCACCCTCATGGGTATATATCCGCCCGGCTCCACCTTCAAGCCGGCAATGGGACTGGTCTACCTGCAGGAGGGAGTCATCTCCGAAGACACCTATTACTCCTGCTCCTACGGATACCCTGTGCTGGGCGGCAAACCGGCCTGCCACGGACATGCGTCTCCCCTGAGCCTGATCCCGGCCATATCGACCTCGTGCAACTCGTATTTTTGCTGGGGGCTGCGCGATATGCTCGACAGTCGCCGGCGGTACTCCTCCGTTCAGGAAGGTCTTGATATATGGAAAGACCATCTGGTGAGTATGGGATACGGTTACCGCCTCGGGGTGGACCTGCCGGGCGAAAAGGCCGGGTATATACCCAACAGCAAGACGTACGACAAGATATATAACGGGCGGTGGTCGTCAAGTACGATCATATCCGTCGCTATCGGTCAGGGAGAAATACTCGCCACACCGCTCCAGATATGCAATATATCGGCGGAGATAGCCAACAGGGGATACTTCTACACCCCGCACATAGTAAGCAGGATACAGGATAACGACCTGGATACCATGTACACCAACAGGCGGTATACAACCGTAGAAAGGAGCCACTACGAATCTATCGCCGCCGGCATGCGCAGCGCGGTGACAAGCGGAACCTGCCGCGGGGCGGCCCTGCCGGATATAGCTGTCTGCGGTAAAACAGGTACGGCTGAAAACCCGCATGGCAAAGACCACTCCCTCTTTATGGGCTTTGCGCCGTATGAACAGCCAAAGGCGGCGATAGCCGTACTGGTAGAAAATGCAGGTTTTGGCGCCACGTATGCAGTTCCTATCGCCAAACTTATGTTGCAGAAATACTTCTCAGGCGAGATAGCACCCGAAAACAAGTACCTTGAAGAGCGTATAGTAAATACCGTTTTACTGCCGAAAAATGTCCTGAATGTCTTATAGGAAAGCAAATATATGGAAAACGGCGGACTGGATCACGATCCTGTTGTACCTTGTAATGGTGGCGGCAGGATGGTTCAGCATCTGTGGCGCGAGTTACGACTATGACAGTCTGGGCTGGTTCAATCCTTCGGGGCGTCCCGGCTCCCAGCTTGTGTGGATAAGCCTGTCCTTTGTGCTGGTATTTATCATCATGATGCTGGAATCGGATTTTTACAACGTCTTCTCCTATATTATCTATGCCCTCATAATCCTGCTTCTGATAGCCACCATCTTTCTCGCCCCCGACATCAAAGGCTCACACTCCTGGCTGGTGTTTGGGCCTTTGCGTCTGCAACCGGCAGAGTTTGCCAAGTTTGCCACCGCCTTAGCTATCGCCAAACTGATGAGTTCGTATGGTTTCAACCTTACGAAGTCGCGCGATTTCCTTATTATACTGGCGCTGATTTTCCTGCCCCTGTTGTGCATATTGTTACAGAAGGAGACTGGTTCGGCTTTGGTCTTCCTGGCGTTCTTTTTTGTGCTGTACCGCGAGGGGATGACTGGCTATGTGTTGCTGACGGGCCTCTGCGCAATGACCTTTTTTGTTATAAGCACAAAATATTCCGACGTCGTATCCGGAATCACCCCTCTGGGAGAACTGATAACGCTATCCATCATCCAGGCGATGCTGATAGTCCTGACTTACATCAAGCAGCGCGGCTCCCTGCTTTTGAATATCCTGCTGGGGATAGTCGCCGCCTCTCTGCTCATTGCCTATGTGGTGTCACTGTTTATTCCCGTCAACTTTGTATGGGCTGTTATCGGTATGATACTGGCTTCATCCTGTTATCTGATATTTCTTTCCATTAAGCAATGGGTGTGGCATCACCTGCTTGTTATTCTGTTTGCCGCCCTGTCTGTCGGATTCCTGTATTCGGTAGATTACGTATTCGACGAGATGCTTGAACCCCACCAGCAGATGCGTATCAAGGTGACGCTCGGACTGGAAGACGACCCCGGCGGAGCGGGATACAATGTGAACCAGTCCAAGATAGCCATAGGCTCCGGCGGATTGACGGGAAAGGGATTCCTGAACGGGACGCAAACCAAGCTGAAATATGTACCGGAGCAGGATACCGACTTTATATTCTGCACCGTAGGAGAGGAAGAGGGCTTCCTGGGCGCATCCGCCGTACTGGTATTATTCGCCGTATTCATCATACGGCTAATTAATCTGGCGGAAAAGCAAAAGACGGTCTTTGCACGGGTGTATGGATATAGCGTGGCCTCTATCTTCTTTTTCCATTTACTGATAAATATAGGCATGGTGACGGGAATTACGCCGGTGATAGGCATTCCCCTTCCGTTCTTCAGCTATGGCGGATCGTCGCTCTGGGGATTTACCATACTGCTTTTCATCTTCCTCCGGCTTGATGCGTCGAGGAAAGAGAGGTGAGAGGCATGTCCGGCCCGGCTAACCGGCCTTCTCTATCCGCAGTCCTATTTCCTGTATGCCTTTGAGCGCATCGTTACGCATGCCCTGCCTGAAACCGAACGAGTATTGCCCTTTTACCGGGAACCTGTAACCCTGGCGTAACGTGAACCCTGACTGGAAAAGCGAAATACCCTTCCCGCTCCATTTGCCGAATTCGTCGGCAAGCACACATTCCACCGTATCTCTCCTGACAGGCCCGGCCGGCGGATTTTCGGTATAAAATATCCACAGGTTCTGGTATGGATACAGGTTGTTGTTTCTCACCTCAAACATGATATTGTACGGCGTCGTTTCATCATCTATCATAAAGGTAAAATAGTACTCCTTATCCTTTTCCCATACAGAGTGATCAGTTTCACGGTACTGATTGTAGACCACACCGTTTTCGCAGGAAAAGCATATAAGACAGAGGAGGCATAGAAGACGTGTACTTCTGAGGTTACCCTTCTCCCTGTGATTTGGTTTTGATACCGGGTCTGTCATGTTTCCTTTTTCTCTTTTTCTTTTTTGAGGTATCAGTATCAAAGCGCGTAAGGCTTTCCTGTCCAAGTATATCGTGAGACTCGCGTTTTGACTGTTGCGGTTTTTCGTCGGCTTCCAGCGTCAGGGGTTTGGCGCCTCTCTTGTTCATACTAATAATGTCAAAGGCCCGCTGGGCGCTTATGGTAACCGGATTAACTGCGAAAAATTTGTCGGTTGAATAAGTTATTTCCTTCCTGAAGACGTCTGCTTTGCAATGATAGTAAGTGTTATCTTTCGTTTCCAGTTCTATCTCACGTGATGGCAGATACTTCAGCGCTTCCACGTAGGAGTCTATCTCATAATTGATGCAACATTTCAGCTTGGCGCACTGTCCTGCCAGTTTCTGGGGATTCATAGATATATCCTGCAACCGGGCGGCTCCTGTGGCCACCGACACAAAACTGCTCATCCAACTGGAGCAGCAAAGCTCGCGTCCGCAGGGGCCGATACCCCCGATACGTCCGGCTTCCTGCCTGGCCCCTATCTGTTTCATCTCGACACGTACGTGGAACGCCTCGGCCAGCACCTTGATAAGCTGCCTGAAATCAACACGCTCGTCGGCAATGTAGTAAAAGATGGCCTTATTGCCGTCTCCCTGATACTCCACATCTCCTATCTTCATGTTCAGTCCCAGACCGGCGGCAAGCTGGCGCGAGCGTATCATCGTCTCATGCTCTCTCGACTTGGCCTCTTCGTATTTTTCCATGTCGGCCTGTTTGACCTTACGATATATGCGTTTCACTTCCACGCCATCCGTGCGGGCATTGTTCTTCTTCATCTGGAGGAGCACCAGCCGGCCTGTAAGCGTCACCGTGCCGATGTCATGCCCCGGCGTTGCTTCCACGGCCACAATATCTCCCTTTTCGAGCGCTATTCCCGAACTGTTCAGGTAGTATCCCTTACGTGTGTTCTTGAATTGCACCTCCACGTAGTCGGTAGCCTTGTCGGCGTCGGGTACGTCGCACAGCCAGTCATACGTATTAAGCTTGCTGTTCTGTACCCTGCTGCATCCTTTCCGGCACATGCAGCAACTGCCTTTATATAGTTTGAAATCCATTCTTTTATTGTTTTTAGGTAATTATGGGGCCACAGCCCCGGTTTAAAGGTGGGGGCGCTAATCCTGATAGCCCTGGAACCAATGGCCCAGCCGGAGGTCTTTTATGTCGGCGCCCTTTTCCTTTTCGCCCAACAGGTGTTCTGAGAAATAATCCACCATCCGCCAGTAGAAATACTCGTTATAATTCTCAAAATGGTGGCGCTGGGCCGGGATTATAAGCATGTCGAAGCGTTTGCCGGCCTTGATAAGCTCGTTCACCACCACGATGGTATTTGCCGGGTGGACGTTGTTGTCTATCTCAGAGTGGATGAGCAGCAGGTGTCCTTTCAGGTTCCCGGCAAGCTCCTGGTTCGTCGGCATTTTGATGTCAAACGTTACATTCCCCTCGTCGTCGGATATTTCTTTCACGCCATGATGTTTTTCGCTCCAACTGCGGTTGTACAGGTTATTGTCGTGGTTGCCGGCGCACGAGACGCCCACCCTGAAAAAGTCCGGATAAAGCAACATGGCGGCTGTAGACATAAACCCTCCGCCGGAATGTCCGTGTATCCCGACGCGATTTATATCCATATACCTGTGCCGGTCGCACAACTGTTCTATTGCGGCCTTATGGTCAGCCAGCGGATAATCTCTCAGGTTACCGTATCCATAATTGTGATACCACTTGGAGCGGCTCGGATGACCGCCCCGGTGACCTACGCACACCACGACGAAACCAGCCTGCGCCAGCCGGTCGGTACGCGGGTTCATCGGCATATAGCGGAAATTCGTCCCCTCCTGCTGAGGCCCCGGATATACGTAGTTGATGACGGGATAAAGGCGGGTAGAGTCAAAGTCGAAGGGCTTGTATATCACGCCGTACAGATCGGTAACGCCATCGGCTGCCTTTACGCTGAAAGGCTCCGGGAAGCGGTAGCCGGCGGCAAGCAGTTGCGAGAAGTCGCTTTCCTCAAGCGTCATGAGCTTCACTCCCTGGTTATTGTATAAGGCGGTTGCCGGCACGGTGTTGACCCTTGAATAATTATCCACCACGAAACGCCCCTCCCTGTCCATCGTCGTCAGGTGAAAGCCGTCGCCCGGGGTAATAAGCTTCAGCCCCGAACCGTCGAAATTCACGCGGTAAAGATGTTCGTAATAAGGAGTGCTGTCATCAGGTTCCCTGCCGTTGGCAACGAAATACACAACGCGCCCTTTGCTGTCTACATGCTGTATCTTGTCTACGTGCCAGGGGCCCTGGGTTATCCTGTTTTTCAGCCTCCCTTCGGCATCGTACAGGTAGAGGTGCGCCCAGCCGTCGCGTTCGCTCCAGTGTATCAGTTCGTCGCCATTAGCGGTAACAGACAGGGGGCGGGTTTCGATATAAGTATTCAGACGTTCGTTTATTACAGCCTTTATGGAATCTTCTCCCAAAGTATATGAGCAGATGTCTACCCGCTTCATGTCGCGACTGACGCGGGTGAGGAAAAACCTTTCGTCCCCTCCCAGCCATACGGATGGATCTTTGGCCCTGTCCCTGGGCTTGCCGCCAACCGACAGCGTCTGGTCTGCGAAGCACTCGGTCTTTATCTCCCTGCGGCTCCCATCCTCAAGGTCAAAGAGGTAAAGGTGCGTGACAGGCGATCCGGCCTCACCGGGGAGCTGATATTTGTAAGTCTCCAGCGTAGGGCGCGGTTTGGCTACGGAGTTGATCACCCACAAGTCTCCCACAGCCCGCTGGTCTGTCAGGGTGGCCACGAAATAACGTCCGTCGGGCGACCAGAACCCCTGCACCGCCCTGCGCTTGTGATCATACAATGAATCGGCGTTCATCAGGTTGCGCGGCATGCCGAAGGCAAAATAAGCCACTCCGTCAGACGTAAGCGCCCTTTCGCTCGGCACTATGGTGTCAGCCGGCACACCGGCTTCCTGCAAACCTTCAAAGTCGGCATAACTCATACAGTAGAGGTTGAGGTCTTTGGCATACACAACACGCAGGCTGTCGGGCGAGACGTTTGCCCATGCCACCGCATCAGTCTGCTTTTTGTCGCGTTCCGTCAGACGCCGTGTTACGTAGTCGTAAGAAAAGTGGAAAGTCCTGACAGACGAGGCAATATCAAAAACAAACGTCCGGTCGTCATCCTCCAGCTTCAGACTCTCAATGGGCAGTTGCCGTGCGGTAAACGGATCTTTCACCGTCAGGGTTATCTGAGCCGCCAGGTCGTCAAGGTCAAAAAGCGGCTGCTTCCGTGCCGTCTCCGGATTGACGACGTACCACTTTTTCCCCTCGCTCGTCTTATATTCATACCAGAAGTTAGTTCCGTTGTTAAAGTAATGAGGTGTAATGGTATAAGAAAACAACAGTTGTTCGGCATTAGACGGAGTAAAGCGTCGCGCCCTGTCATATCCCGGCAGCGTCTCCTGAGCGTCAGTCGCCATTGCCGGGTACAGTCCCAGACAAATGATCACATAAGGCAGTATTCTTAATTTCATAATATTACATATTGATTAAAGCCCCCAAAAGTATGAAAAAAAACATAACAAAACGGGCATTGCCGTCAACATAGCCAGGGCAGACGCATTTAATACTCCGGTAATTTCTGTCAGTATTCCGTTTGTTACCGGCGGAATAGTCACAATAATACGAGCACATATTTCCTTTCTCTTATAATTCCTTATCCCGAGGGTTGTGAAGAGCTCACACGCTACTGTGTGAAGAATACACACGCCCTGTGTGGATAGTTCCACACGCTACTGTATTAGATTCTCACAAGGTACCTTGTTAGCTCTTCACAAGGTACCTTGTTAACTCTTCACAAGGTACCCTGTTAACTCTTCACAAGGTACCTTGTTAGCTCTTCACAAGGTACCTTGTTAGCTCTTCACAAGGTTCCTTGTTAGCTCTTCACAAGGTACCTTGTTAACTCTTCACAAGGTACCTTGTTAGCTCCTCACAAGGTACCTTGTTAGCTCTTCACAAGGTACCCTGTTAGCTCTTCACAAGGTACCTTGTTAACTCCTCACAAGGTACCTTGTTAGCTCTTCACAAGGTACCCTGTTAACTATCCAACCTGAGGCGGCACTCATGTAAAACGACCTATTCGCGTAGTGCGCCGGCGCCGGGATTAATTCCGCAACATCACGGACGGCGTTCTACATGGAGTTCTGCCTAAAATGGGGCATGTATTCTATAATACCCATTTCGTTTCATACCCCCATACGTGGTTGGCTTCAGTACATATGTGTCCGGTTTCATCATATACGTTGGATTTTCATTCCCCCTGGCATTAAAAACAGAAAAACTGCCGAATGTTTTTAAACAATCGACAGTTTCTATAATTTATACGAACAGACAAAGGTCTGTTCCGGTCATTCGTTATCAGGCAAAGCCATCAGGGCATGTCAACCAACTTCCAGCCTTCGCGATAATTGTGTTTAACAAGCTCTGCGGCAAATGCTTTGGCATTCACAGGGTCTGTGTATTGTTTGTTGAATGTCGGGTGACCGTCTGTGATAGTGAATCCGTCTGTGGTGACGATCTTTATTTCTTCGTCGGCTCCGATATTCGTAAACTGCATGCTTTCTCCATCCCATTCCAGCACTTTGTTCAGGGTCTGCAAGCGTACTGCTAATACACCCATAGCAACCATTTCGTTGAAAGGTCCTGCTTCGGAGAAGTCTGATTTGGATTTAACACGGCTGGCCGGGCTTTCCTTACAAGCACGTACCCAATCCAGTTCGTGGGCGCCGCGTCCGGTTTCTACCCTGCGTTCTGTCTTGGCAACACTTGGCGTGCGGCCTGAGAGTAACCACGGGCCGGCCCCATAACAACCGCAAAGCAGGGTGTCTTTGGTTCCGTGGAAGATTACCAATCCGCCACCGGAGCCCATCAACTGGCGTCCCTGCGGGAATCCTTTCGGTCTGGGAGGCATCATGCCGCCGTCGTACCAGTGAACTTCCAGTTCGGGTAATGCTACTTTGGGCAGGTTCGGACGTGCCGGATATGTCAGTATTACATGCTGAGCCTGCGGTGCGCAGTCGTTCAGCAACAGCGTGGAAGATCCTTCGGCTTTTATGGGATAGCCAAGTTTCAGGGTTTTAAATACGGGGTGCAGGATGTGGCAGGCCATGTCGCCCAGCGCTCCCGTTCCATAATCCCACCAGCCACGCCAGTTCCAGGGATGATAGATATTGTTGTACGGTCTTGTTTTTGCCGGGCCTGTGAATAAGTCCCAGTTCAGTGTGGACGGGATTTTATCCGTTTTGGTCGGTGTAACCAAACCTTGCGGCCAGATAGGACGGTCGGTGGCGGCTTCTACTTTTACTATGTCGCCGATTTCACCATTCCATATCCATTCGCACATCAGGTTCACGCCTTCGCCCGATGACCCCTGGTTACCCATTTGGGTTGCTACGTTGTATTTGGCAGCAAGTTTGGTCAGCAAACGAGATTCGTAGACCGAGTGGGTCAATGGTTTTTGTACGAATACGTGCTTGTTCAGTGTAATTGCGTCTGATGCAATGATGGCGTGCGTATGGTCGGCGGTCGCCACAATGACAGCGTCAATGTCTTTGCCAAGTTCGTCGTACATTTTGCGATAATCCCAGTATTTCTTAGCCTGGGGGAATCTGTCTAATACAGCTTTTGAGTACTTCCAGTCTATATCGCAAAGGGCAACGATATTTTCGGTGCCTTCTACTGCGCGTAAGTTGCTGTTACCCTGTCCTCCGATACCAACGGCAGCGATGTTGAGCTTGTCTGACGGAGCCGTGAACCCATGACTTTTTCCCAGAATGGAATTAGGAACGATCGTTAATGCTGCCGCGGCAGCAGTTCCTCTTTGCAGGAAAGATCTTCTTGAAATGTTATCCATAATAGTTTGTTTTAATAATTTAAAAAATGGAACTTAGAGATTAAAAACACTCAAACAACATTCTCCCTTTCTGCATGCAAAACATACTTAAAGGGAGATTGTTTTTCGCGATTGCAAATATAAAATTATTTTGAATTAAAACGCAGGGTAATTCGGATTTTGCACTAATTTATTATTTGTTTGCCAGGCATCCTGTGAGATAGGATATACTTTCAGGTATTCGCCGGTGCTTCTCGGACAGTCTGAGGAGGACCATGCCGGCGTTTCGAATGTGCCGAAACGGATGTCGTCCTGGCGTGACCAGGCTTCCCATGCTAACTCAAACTTGCGTTCCAAAGCCACTTTTGTCAGGTCTGCCGTTTCGTAATTATGCGTTGCGTTGCCATAGGCCCTTTCGCGGATAGCGTTTAACAGGCGGGTGGCTTCGGCTACGTCGCCTCCTGCCCGGAGCAATGCCTCAGCCTTAGTCAGATAAATGTCAGACAGCCGGAAAATATGGAAATGGTTGCCCATTGCGTTGGTAAGGTTGCTTGCATACGGCCATTTCTGGCAGCGTGCGCCGGCTTCCTGTACAACGTCTCCCCACGGTGTGCCGTCGCGCCGGCTTCCTTCGATAAAAGAAATATCTATCGTGTAATTCAGCGGGTCCTGATAGCCGGTCAAAAGGATTTCGCCTGTCGCTTTATTATAACGCTGTCCTATACGGAAAGTGCCTTCATAGCGCGGGTCTTCGGTATCAAAGAGTTTGACATAATCCGGCTGGGCGCATATCCCGTTCCATGCTCCATAACTGGCCCCGTCGGACAGGTTGTCGGCATAGTGCAGGGTACGGTTCATCATCTGATTCTGATTATCAGTGTCCTGATTGGAGAAGCAAATTGTGAGAATACCTTCACGCGAGCGGTCGGATATGCCGAAGTTTGTTTTCCAGTCAGGTTCCAGCACGTAATAGTTCATGCCTAAGACCTTGTCGCAGGCGTCTATGGCCTGCTGGTAGGCGTTACCGGAAAAATTTACTTTCCAGGCTTCAGCGTTCAGGTATAGTTTGGCCAACAGGGCGTAGGCGGAGCCTTTGGTGAATTTTCCGTAATTAGCGCTCGACGCCTCCGGGCATTGCTCAGCAATCTCTGTCACTTCCTTTACCAGCCAGCCAAACACTTCCTGACGTGGCGAGATGGAAGGTAATACTTTGCCTGTGGCCTGATAGGCGGTTACCAGAGGGATGTTTCCCCAGATATCCATCATGGCGTAAATCCAGAACGCCCTGATCCCGCGCATTGAAGCAATGGCCAGCGTTTTTGCGGCATCAGCCATTACGGCGGACTTCTCAAGCATATCAATTGTAGCATTGCAGGTTCCTATGGACGAGGATGCCGCGCTCCATGAATTTTTTACTACTCCGGTCTGGGCAGTCCATGTGTGCATATATATTTCACGGTATTGTCCGCCATCGTACCAGTCTCCTCCAACACGCGTGGGGGTGACAGACATTGAGCCTCCACAATCCTGAAGATACATGAAACGGTCGGGCCAGTAGTTTTTTAATGTATTATACACCGTTCCCATCAGGGCGTTCACTTCAACGGTCGTGTTTCCAAAATCATTAGCCGGCAACTGGTCATATACTTCTTCGTCCAGATTTGTACACGACGGTATTGATACAATCCAGGCGGCGCTTATAATAAGTGATATTATTTTCTTTTTCATACGAATAAAATATTTAATTAATGTAGATATGTAACTCGCAGTACGTTTTATTTATCGCCTTTGGCGTAAATAGTTTTTACATGCTCATTTCATATGTTTATTCATTTTTTAAGATTAGAATGTCAGGTTGAAACCGAACGAGAATGAACGGGCTTTCGGGAAATAGTTACGCGCTTCGATACCGGGGGATAATCCTGCGTTTTGATCAGAAGCTTCACCACGAAAAAGTTCCACTTCCGGGTCTAAGCCGGTATAAGCAGTTATAACAAACAGGTTCTGAGCCGCTACGTAGATGCGCGCCTTTTCCAGCCAGTTTATATTTTTCGTGTTGAAAGTGTAGCCTACAGACAAGTTGTCCAGGCGTGCGAAAGAGCCGTCTTCAAGATAGAAGGAGCTGACGCGGGATGCTTCGCGGAACTTAAGAAGGTTATCATTTTTCATGGCGTTCGCCCCGCTGACATAGGTATTGTTACCATAGGCAGCTACCGGATTGTTTAATACATCATTCCCGATAGTACCACGTATGAAAAAGCCGGCGTCCCAGTTTTTCCAACTGAAAGTATTGTTCCACCCAAAGGTAAGATCAGGCTGCGCGTTACCTACATATGTACGGTCGTCGTCTGTGATCTGCTTGTCGCTGTTTCTGTCTTCCATGATTAATTTGCCGTTTTCATCCATGCCCAGGCAATGCAACATAAAGAACTGGCCTACCGGCCGTCCTTCTTCAACCACATGCGACGTTACACCGGAAGCCCCGCGAATCCACGGGTCGCCTACGTAAATGCGTTCGGTTGTGTACAAATCATTCGACAGACGTGTGATTTCATTTTTGTTATGCGCCAGGTTAAGGGAGGTGGTATAGTTAAAACTCTTATTACGAACGACGTCTATGTTAAGCAGTAGTTCAATCCCTTTGTTGGACATGTCGCCAACGTTTGCCTGTATCTGGTCGTATACATATGTAGGAGTGGACACTTTGTAGGTATATAGCATGTCTGATGTTTTTTTGTCGTACCATTCGACAGTTCCTCCTATGCGGCCGTTGAAAAGGGAGAAGTCAAGACCGATGTTGAACATCGCCGTTTCTTCCCATTTCAGGTTGGGGTTTGCATTCTGCGAAACACGGAAGGCCGTCAGCAAATTACCGTCATCGTAGTATGTCCCTTTGGCTTCGTATAATTCAAGCGATTTATAAGGCTGCAGTCCGTCCTGGTTACCCGTCACGCCATATCCTACGCGCAGTTTCAGGTCGCTGACCCAGCTTACGTCTTTCAGGAAGCTTTCCTGCGAAATACCCCAGGCGGCAGATATGGAGGGGAAGGTTCCCCACTTATTATTAGATCCGAACTTGGACGAACCGTCACGGCGTACAGTCGCTGTAACCATGTATTTTTCGGCATAGCTGTAATGTGCGCGTGCGAAGAAAGAAATCAGTTTATATTCGTTTTTACCTGATTTTACTTCTCCCGGCTTCAGCGTGTTACCGGTCTGAATACTGTTGGCTCCCATCGAACCTACGGCAAAATTACTTGCTCGTGATTCCTGGTTTTGATACAGGTTATTTTCCCATGAATAACCAAGTATGGCATTTACTTTATGCTGGTTGCCTGCGCCGAAAGTCCGGTCGTAGTCGGCCGTCCACTCCATCAGGTCGCGTCCCCATAGTTCAGCCTGCCTGACAGCCAGTCCGTTGTCTGAAAGACCACGGTAATTCCCCGGCTTGTACCATTGGCTCCTGTCGCTGTTATTCTGGCTCTTATACAGGTGCACTTTTGCATTAAGTCCTTCTATTATCTCAAACTGAATATCACCGGCCCCGTAGAAGAAATTGTTCTTGCGGATATGGTAGTTTTCTTCCTGGTTCTGAATGGGGTTGCCCTGGTCGTATTGCCCGAACATACCGGTAAAGTAGGTATTGTCGGCATTGCGTACGGGGTATATCGGAGGCAGGTTGTATGCCAGTATAAAGTCATCGCGGAACGGCATACGCATATCGGTCAGCGTGGCCGAACCTGTCAGGCCTATGCGTAAACGGTCGTTAATGGCGCGTTGCTGGAACTGGAAGCGGAAACTGTGCCTTGTCATATAGTTATCGCGGGCAATACCGTTACGGTCAAGGAACGTGTAAGAGGCGCGGTAGTTGCTCTTTGAGGTCCCTCCGGAGAGTGAAATCGAATGATTTTGCGAAACCCCTGTGCGTAGCATTTCGCCAAACCAGTCGGTGTCGGCCGTATAGCCGTCAAGCTTTTCGATCGAATTTCCAAGCTTCCTGTTTATATCCCGCCATTCAGCCGCGTTCAGCATATCCGGTTTATTGGCAACCACATCGGCCGCCAGGTAAGCGTCATAATTTATCTGCGTTTTCGAGCCGGCCCCTCTTTTCGTAGTGATAAGAATAACCCCTCCGGCTGCACGCGAGCCATAGATAGCGGCCGAAGAAGCGTCTTTCAACACCGAAATAGATTCTATATCCGAAGGCGATACGCTCGACATATCACCTCCGGGAATGCCGTCGATTACAATCATCGGCCCCTGGTCGTTTTGCAGGGTTGATGTACCGCGCAGCCGGATCTGACTGCCGCGGGTAACGTCTCCCGAACCGCTTGTAATCGTCAGGCCGGCGACTTTACCCTGCAGCAAATCAGCAGCGTCGCGGGTAATACCTTTATTAAAGTTTTCCTCCGACACATTTGCTACCGATCCGGTAATTTCCCGGCGTGTCTGTGTACCATATCCGATAGCTACTACTTCTCCCAGGTTAATGGCGGAAGGATCCATAGTAACATTAATAATGTCACGCCCGTTTACGACCTCTTCACGGGTGTTGTAGCCAACAAACGAAAACTGGATAATAGCTCTTTCGGCGTTATTAACGGTAAGCGAATAGTTACCGTCCAGATCGGTAATTGTACCATTCGTCGTACCTTTTTCAATAATATTGGCGCCAATGATCGATTCACCAAACTCATCCAATATTTTCCCCCTGACTGTTGTTTGTGCAAACGCAGCAGCAAGGCATAGATACATCATGAGCGAAAGGATGCTGAGCTTTCGGAATGTGCATGGTTTGTCAATAAAATCTTTTACTTGTTTCATAGATATTAATAAATTAAAGTTGAATAGAAAAATAACATTCTTTAGTTTTAAATGCAAAAATACGTAAAGGGCGTGCAGGCGTTTTACAAATAGACCTTAGAGTAACGGATTAGTAAATACAGAGTAGTTTATTGGTATCTGTAAGATATTGGTTGTTTGCTGATTGTATTTTTATATTGTTTGCATTTCAGTAGGTATTATATAGCGTGCTGATGCGTTTAAATGTTCGTTTTTTCTATGCTGTAAGCGGAGCTTTAATAACTATACTTAGCAGTCTGCGGCTATGAGCGGGTACTTTTAGCTGATAGCTTTAGTTCGTGATAAGAAAAGCAAAAAAGCGAGCGCCCCCACACGCTCGCGTTAGATCACTTAACAAGTTTGGGTGGGCGCTTCTTTTTCTGTTTTTAGAAATGTAGTTTTTCATTTTGGAAAACTGTACTTTAATATGCTACATTTGTGTATAGAAAAAACGAACATTTTTCCTATACACAAATGTCCTGATTCATAAAAACGCAGATGAAACGAGTCTTTTTTATTCTAATCATATTCTCAGCTTCTATAATCTGTCCGGCAGCAAACAACAGGAGAGACTCCCTGTTAACCGAACTGGATAAGGCGCTTGCAGAAGGCGAATACTATACCAGACAAAAGGAACACAGGATAGACAGGCTGAAAATGCAACTGAAACAAGAGATATCCACTGAAAAGCAATACGAGCTTTGTTACAATATAATAGAGGAATATAAGAGCTACATAAGCGATTCGGCTCTGGTATATATAAATGATAATCTGCGCCGGGCGGCTGAAAACAAACAGATAATATGGGATATACAAACTAATCTGCAATATTCGTTCGTTCTTTCGTCTTCAGGATTGTTCGTAGAATCAAAAGACGTAATGGAACGCATCGGGAAAAAACACCTCGACAATAATCTTTGGGCCGAATACTACAAGTGTATGGAAATGCTATATGTAAATATCGAGGTCTACCAGGCTGACAAAGGCATTTCTTCTCATTTGCCCGAACTGATACGTACATGCAGGGACTCCATACTGTATTACCTGCCTGAGAACTCTTCCGAACGGTTGTTCTACAAATTTCTCATAGTCAACTCCGAAGGCGACTATGCCGCAGCCCTTACTTATCTGGAAACCTACCTCGCTACGCTTTACCCGGGAACGCACGAGTATGCCAAAAAGAATTACAACCTCGCTATCCTGTATCAGCAATTGAATAATAGCGACCTGCAGGTGGAACATCTGATTCTGGCTGTCATCTCAGATGTGAAAGATGCCGTGAAGGAAAACCGCGCCCTGCTTGATTTATCCATTTGGCTGTATGAACATAATAATATAGAGAAAGCGTTTAACTACATTCAATATGCACTGAATGACGCCAATTTCTATAACGCCCGTTTTCGCTACTTTGAGATTTCAAAAGCCCTGCCGATTATCACAAGCGCATACCAGCAGCTTAACTCCCGGCAAAATCAGACGATGAGGGCTGTATTGCTTGTTTTTACCATTTTATCCGTTATGCTGCTGGTTTTGCTGATATACCTGCAAAGGCAGATGGTCGCCCTCCGTCTGGCGCGAAAAGGACTGAGGCAGACAAACCGGGAGTTGGGCGAGATGAACGATAAACTCAACAATCTGAACCGGAAACTGTCGGAAGCCAATCTGATAAAAGAAGAATATGTCGGCTATTTCCTCGACCTGTGCTCCGGGTATATCGCCAACCTGGAAGACTTCCGCAAGATGGTTAATAATAAGATTGCCGCCAAACGCTTCGACGAGCTCCTGCGCATGACTTCTTCTTCGGGTGAAAAAGGGAACGAGATAAAAGGGTTATATGCCAGTTTCGACAGGGCTTTCCTTAAAATATACCCTGAGTTTGTATCCTCCCTGAACGGATTGCTGAAAAAAGCCGACAGGTTTGAAACCCGTAAAGGCGACCTGCTCAATACGGAGCTTCGCGTCTTCGCCCTGATACGGCTGGGTATTATCGACTCATCCAAAATCGCTTCATTCCTGCGCTGTTCCGTACAAACGGTGTACAACTACCGGAGCAAGATCAAACGCAGCAACCTTAATGAAGCGACGGATATAGAGGAGGAAATAAAAAAGATCGGACTACTAAACATCGCTACTCCACCCGCCCGTTTATAATGTTATCAGATGTAAGAAAAGCAGTTGAGAAGCGTCGGAAATCCTTCTTCTCGCTGAGGTTACTGTAAAAACGAGACTGTAAACTAAACTGTGTCAAGTAGGAATAAATTATTATTTTTACTAACACAGTTTTTTTATGAAAAAAGAATTTGATTTTGAAGACATTATAGCAATTGAATTTATTGTGTACTATATCCATCTTCGGCAAACCATCCTAAAATATCCGATACGGAAATTATATCTAAAGCATCCGCAATGGCCACCTCCAACAATTCTTTTGTT
>JAISBL010000085.1 GCA_031266215.1 Tannerellaceae bacterium
TGCTGCAGGCGGAGGTGGCGATGAGCATCGCCACGAGAAAAAAACCAAGATGTTTCATATTGAATAATTTTAAATTACGTGACAAAGCTACTGTATATCAACCGAATACCCTCACGAAAACCATCCCATAAGTTCACCTTCACCGTGCTATTCCCGCCCCGATAGTTCATCATTCCCGGCCTCAGACAGGTACAAATATTCACCAAACCAACCCACGCATATTTCCGCCATCGCCGGCGACGCTCACTGGCTGCTGTTGACCAGTCTTTTAGCCCATAATCCGATAAACCCGTAAACATCAGTCCGCGATGAACGAATCACACCGGCAGGAAGCTAAAAACAGAGAGGCGTAAGGCATCTCCCATCCGAAAAACACACCCCGATTGAACAGCTTCGCAGTTCCTCAGGTGTGGGGCGCTCTACCCCGAGCTGCGCCCTGAAGGGCTTGCAAGGGGCTTCGCAAATTGGACGCCTACGGCGTCAGCACACACCAAAAGCCTTTACCGGGTGAACCGGCATCCCCCTTACCGGGCAGGTTGGTGCTGCCTTATCAGGCATGTTGGCGTTGCCTTATCAGGCAGGTTGGCGTTGCCTTATCTGGCAGGTTGGTGCTGCCTTATCTGGCAGGTTGGTGTTGCCTTATCAGGCAGGTTGGTGTTGCCTTATCAGGCAGGTTGGCGTTGCCTTATCAGGCAGGTTGGTGCTGCCTTATCAGGCAGGTTGGTGCTGCCTTATCTGGTAAGTCGGTCTTACTATAGCTGGTAAGTTGGTCTTACCATAGCTGGTAAGTCGGTCTTACCATATCGGGAACAGTTCCGTACAGAGATGGTGAAAGCTTCGGCGCTCCCTCACGTATTTGTGAGGCTGATTTTCTTACTCAGGTTTATACCTTCAATTCCACATTAGCTTCCGTACCCTTTCCCGGCTCCGAGTAGATATCTATGCTGCCGCCAAAAGCGGAGAGGCGGGTGTGCAAATTTTTTATTCCTATTCCCATTCCCTGCGGAGAGGCCTGAGGATCGAAGCCGCAACCGTTATCCACGACTGAAAGATAAGCCGTTTCTTTATCCATGTTGAAATGGACCTCTATGCGGGATGCTCCGGCATGGCGCAGGGCATTACTTACCAATTCGTAGGCGCAACGATAAAGCACTAATTCTTTTTCCGGATCGAAGCGGCGTTCCGGCTCTGAATGATGAAATTCAGCTTCGGGTACCGAACGGCAAAAATCGTCCAACGCCGGGGCCAGACCTTTTTCTACCAGAATAGCGGGCATGATATGGTGCGCCACCCGGCGTAATTCCACAATGGACTTATCAAGTCCGTCCAGCGCTTTGTTAAAATAACCGGCCTCTTTATTCTCAATGACAGAATAGGATTTCATGATATTCATGTTGTTTTTTACCACTGAAAGCATCGCACCGACCCCGTCGTGCAAATCGCGGGCGATGGTTTCCCGTTCGACTTTTTCCGCATCCAGAGCCGAACGGGCGGCGATCAATTCTTTTTCCTGTTCCAATTGTTTGATTTGCTGCTCCGCTAATTTTCGCTTCTGTACGGCTGATCGGTGGCGATAGAAAAAAAGCCCCATACCCAATAATAAGGCTGTAACACTGGCAGCTCCCAGGCCGTCATATAATTTTTTATCCTTTTCTAAAGCTGCAATATGTATCTCTTTCTTTTCTGTTTCGTAGATAGCTTCCAGGTCCATCAGCGTTTCATCATACTTCTGCTCATTTAATTCCCGGCTTAACTCATTATACTTCCAAAAATAGTAAGAAGCTTTCTCCTTATTTCCCATAAAGATATTGGACATTCCGATACAGAAAGACAAACCTCTGGCCCTGGTACTTATAGAATCTTCCTGATATACCTGCAATGCTATCGTTTCGCTGTCTTTGTACCGCTTCTCTTTCAGATAAATTTCGGACAATACCATAAGGGCATCGTACTTTTTGGAGGGATCGCCTAATTCATCAGCAAGCTTCAGGCTTTCATCAACACACTCCAGCGCTTTAGCATATTCCTGAAGCTCATAATATGTGGATGCCAATATAGCCATACCCGAAGATTGAAAATTCTTATTCCCCGTTTCCTTACATAACTCAACAGTTTTCCATCCATACTCCAGAGCTTTATCATGATCATTCTCCACACTGTAAATGGAGGCAAGATGGCAGTAAGCGGTGATTCTCGCCTGCTTGAAATCTATTTCTTCGGCCAAATCCCTTGCCTGCTCCAAAAAATGAATCGCCCTTTTATTGTTTATAACCAGGTGTATGGAGCCAATGTTTGCAAGTATCATCGCCTTGTAATTTTTATTATCGATTTTGTCGCATAAGTCCAGCGCCTTCTGATAATAGTCCAATGCCTTTATTCTGTCGTATGACTGGTAAGAAACTCCCAGATTGACATAAAGCTTTGTTTCCTGATTAATATCTTTTGCTTTCACTGCCAGATCAAGAGCCTGTTCCAGATAAATTATTGAAGAATCCACTTCTTCCATAAAGTTGAACGAAACCCCGATGTACTCATTAAAGCGCGAGGCCATTGGTAGATTCTTTTCTTTTTCTGCAAGAGCAAGTCCTTTCCTTGAATACACTGCCGACTTTTCAGTATCATTAAAAGCAAGTTCCCTGCTTATTTTATCATAAAGTTCAAGCTGTTCATTGACAGTAAGTTTTTTCGTCTCTGATACATCTATCAACGAATCAACATTCGTTTGGGCCGGCAGAACGAGCGGCGACAGGAAGAGTAACAGGTAAATCGCTTTTTTCATGGTTGATATTATTTTACTTTATTTTTCAATCGATTAAACCTTCTTTACGTGCATTGGAAATAAGTTCTACCGGATTAGACGCATTCAGCTTCAGGTTTAATTTCTTACGGAATGAGAGGACAGTCGAGAGAGCTACCTTTAACTGCCCTGCAATCTGCGGATTACTCATTCCTATGGCAACCATCTGCAAAACCTGTTTTTCGCGGGGGGTAAGGCTGACATCCATTTTAGTTGTTTTTCGAATAACCTGCTCCATTTTCCGGCTGACATAAGTTTCGCCATTTGTTACCGCATGAATTGCCTCAAGTACTTCACTTACGGCTTCGCTTTTCACGATATAGCCCGAAGCCCCGTTTTTCAGCATAAGCATTACGCTCGAATACTCATCGTGCCCTGTCAGACCGATAATTTTCAGGTCAGGGTACAGCTTATGCACCTCCGCACAGAACACAATGCCGTTGCCATCGGACATGTTGATGTCGAGTAACAGTATGTTTGGAAGGTTCGAAGCTAACGTCTTCCGGCATTCCGATAGCATTAATGATGAACCCGTAACACGGGCAATACCCGAATCGTTGATTACCGGGATCAACAATTCCACAACCATAGCATGGTCATCGGCTATGTGTACTGTTACCATATTTCTTTATGTTTCTGCAAAATTAATCATCTCAAAAAATCCGCTTACCCCCTGATGAGGGGATAAGTATACAACATTTCATCCATAATTTTGCTTCAATAAAACCGGTAAACCAATAATTTAAACAATATGATTATGAAATGGTATTTAAAAATTACAACAATAGTAATGACTATAAGCGCACTATCGTTTATGTCCTGTAGTAAAGATGATGAGAACGTAATCTACACAGTTACTTTCGATACCGGTGGAGGTAGTCCTGTCCCTGTCACCCAACATGTGGAAGCAGGAAGCGCGGCGACCGTACCCGTCACAAATCCTTCCAAAACGGGCTATGTGTTCCTTTTTTGGTATTTGAACGGAACATCAACAGCATATAATTTCAGTACGCCCGTAAATAGCGATATTACCCTACAGGCCAGATGGGAAGAGGAAGCTAAAGTAGAATACTGGCAGGTTTCATGGGAACTGAACGGCGGGGTATGGCCTGCAACGGACGACAATCATGCAACACAGGTGGTAAAAGGCGGAACACTATCCGAACCGGCGCCCCCCATAAAAGCAGGAAATACCTTCGACGGCTGGTACAGGGAAGCGGCCCTTACCAATGAGGTTTTCTTTCCGTATGATGTAAGTCCGGTAACCGGTAATTTTACGCTGTATGCCAGGTGGAGCGCCGGAAGTGCGGGAGATTATAAGGTATTCACATCAATTGCAGAGTTGAGATCATGGCTGGCAGGTCAATCCGCCAATACAGTCGAAACGGCGTATAAAGCGGAGTTGAAAAGCGTAAACCTTGATGCCGGGAATAACTGGGTAAACCTGAGCCTTGCCATAAAAGGCTCAAAATATGTGGACTTAAACCTGCAAAGTTGTACCGGCGCCACTATAACGGAGGGATATTATGACCGTGAAGTTCATGGAACTGTAGTGACATACACTTACTACGGTGTATTTCTGGATATGAACAATCTGGTGGCTGTAACATTGCCCAAAGGATTGAAAACGATAGGTAAGTATGCATTTTATGAATGCGAGAACCTCGCGTCTGTCGCTCTTCCCGAAGGGCTTACCGGGATACATGAAGAGGCTTTCAGGAGCTGTGTGAGACTTAGTGACATTAACTTTCCTCAATCGATTACCGGTATCAATGGCTCAGCTTTTTATAATTGCAACAAACTGGCGTCGTTTACCGTACCTGCAAACCTGAAGGAAATAGGAAAGTTCGCATTTCAGTTTTGCGGACTGACTACAATTACCATACCTGGATCTATGGCTGATGCGGAGTGGGGTTCTCATGTCTTTGCCGATAATAATTCTTTGACCGGTGTAGTTATAGGTGAGGGAATTGAGCATCTTGAGATAGGTGTGTTCTCCGGTTGCTGGTCACTTGAATCGGCCTCCTTACCCGCAAGCTTTAAAATAATTGTACAGGATATGTTCAAGGATTGCAAAGCGTTGAAGGTTTTGGAAGTACCTGCCGGTGTGACTTCTATCGGCGGCTCTGCATTTAACAATGCATTTACTTCCGGGACTTTGATTATGCGCTCTGTCACACCTCCCACACTGGCGTGGCGTCCTTTTGAATATGCCTCTATAGACGTTATTAAAGTACCGGCAGCCAGTCTGAATGCCTATAAAACGGCAAACGGGTGGAGTGCATATGCCGGTAAAATTGTAGCAAATACCGACTGATAATAATAAGATTAAAATCATTACTGTCCGCTAAAAACATAATTGTCCTCATAATTAAGGGCTGATATTCCGTGATGTAGTATCAGCCCCTTTAGCGATAGCTTTGTACCTGCAAACAACAAAAGTATCACGTTAGTTAAAGTACATATTTCTACCTGACAGCCGCTTTATTTCTTTTTATTTACCGTCAAATGAATTCCATCCCACGTGAAATGAATTCCATCTTTCGAAGAATTAAACCCATCTCTCGAGGGACGGGTTTCATCTCTCGAGGGATGGGTTTCATCTCTCGAGGGACGGGTTTCATCTCTCGAGGGATGGGTTTCATCTCTCGAGGGATGGGTTTCATCTCTCGAGGGATGGGTTTCGTCTCTCGAGGGATGGGTTTCATCTCTCGAGGGATGGGTTTCATCTCTCGAGGGATAGGTTTCATCTCACGTGGGATAGGTGTCATCTCACGTGGGATAGGTTTCATTTCTCGTAAAATTGAAATCTCTCCTCTGGATAACGTGGCTGCTTAGACAGAGAAAAATAGGGAGTGGACAGTAATAGATTAAAATAAGACACCGATTCTCAACTGTTCACATTGAGTATCGGTGTCTTATTTTTGTCGGGGTACCAAGATTCGAACTTGGGACCCCCTGCTCCCAAAGCAGGTGCGCTAACCGGGCTGCGCTACACCCCGAAATATTTTTGCGTTGCAAAGATAAATCTTTCATCCGATTTTGCAACTTAGTTGCATCCCTTTTGCCATATCTTTGACCGCGAACTATTAAAATTGAGAATATGACAGATCATATACAGCCTGTTACACCCACTTGTTGCAGTTGCGACGGGGATCGTTGCGGTGAGAAGTCCGGAATGGAATGGAAAAGGTTTATCCCTCCCGGTGTAAGTCTGGTTTTACTGGCCGCAGGCATTATCCTGAAAATGCCGCTGCTCTGGTATATAGTCGCCTATCTCCCTGTGGGGCTGCCGGTGATCAGGGAAGCATGGGGTGTGATCAGGAAAAAGGATGTTTTTAATGAATATACGCTCATGCTGACCGCCACTCTGGGGGCTTTCTTTATCGGCGAATATCCCGAAGGCGTGGCGGTTATGCTCTTTTACTCGGTCGGAGAGCTATTCCAGGAGTCGGCGGTGAACAAGGCGAAAAACAGTATAAAGGCGTTACTGGATATTCGCCCGGATACTGCAACGGCGCTTAGGGACGGGACTTATCTGGAAGTAAGGCCCGAGGAAGTCTCCCCCGGAGAGATGCTGCTGGTCAAAGCAGGGGAAAAGGTTCCACTGGACGGGACGCTCATGTCAGGCTCCGGCAGCTTTAATACTTCGGCGCTCACAGGCGAGAGCCGCCCAAGGACCATACGCGCCGGCGAGGCTGTGCTGGCCGGTATGATCAGCATCGACAGGGCGGTGGAGATAAGGGCTGAGAAAGCCTATGCCGACAGTTCGCTCGCCCGTATACTGGAGATGGTGCAGGAGGCGTCGTCGCGCAAAGCCAGGACAGAACTGCTTATTCGTAAGTTCGCAAAGGTTTATACGCCTGTCGTCTTTCTGCTTGCTGTGCTTATCGCCTTCGCTCCTTATTTGTTCGTGACCGACTATGTGTTTAACGACTGGCTGTACCGCGCTTTGATATTCCTGGTCATTTCATGCCCATGCGCATTGGTTATCTCCGTCCCGCTGGGATATTTTGGAGGTATCGGCGCGGCGTCGCGTAACGGTATCCTGTTTAAGGGCGCTAATTTCCTTGACCTTATGACATCCGTAAATACGGTCGTGATGGATAAGACGGGAACGCTGACAAAGGGTGTATTCAGGGTGCAGAACATTGTATCGCCCCTGTACGACAGCCTGGACTTCCTCAGTATGGCCGCTGCTATAGAGAAACATTCCGCCCATCCTGTAGCCAAAGCTATCGTTGCCGCCTCGTCTGCTACGGAAGCCGGTACGGTCACGGTCGGACAGGTAGAAGAGTTAGCCGGTATGGGAGTAAGAGGATATATGGGAGAAACGGAAATAATGGCCGGCAACCGCAGGCTGATGCACCAATATTCCATACCATACGACGATAGCATAGATGCGCTGGCGGAAACGGTTGTTATCGTGGCTGTCGATCGCCGGTACGCCGGATACATAAGCGTGGCCGACGAGGTGAAGGATGATGCAAAAGCGGCGGTACAGGATATGTACGCTCTTGGAATCGGACAGATCATTATGCTGAGCGGCGATCGTTCGGCCATCACCGGTCAGGTAGCGGCAGCCATCGGGATAGATACGGCGTACGGCGACCTCCTGCCCGAAGGGAAGATGGAGCATATGGAAAGACTGAAGTCCGACCGCTCAAAGGTCATCGCCTTCGTGGGCGACGGCATCAACGACGCTCCGGCGCTGGCGCTCAGCGACGTCGGCATCGCTATGGGCGGGATGGGGTCGGACGCCGCCATAGAGATTGCCGACGTTGTGATACAGACCGACCAGCCGTCAAGGATCGCCGCCGCCATACGGATAGCAAAGATTACAAAGCGGATTGTGATGCAGAATATCGTTCTGGCCATAAGCGTCAAGTTTATCGTCATGGTGATGGGGGCCTTTGGCGTGGCCACTATGTGGGAAGCCGTATTCGCCGATGTAGGCGTAGCCCTGCTGGCGATACTGAACTCTGTCCGCATCCTCAACCGGAAACTTTAACGCCTGCAACAATGAGTGATTTGAAGAAGTATCTGGATGAGATGGCGGACAGGTATAATACCCCGGAGTTTGCCGATAACGACCCTGTGCAGTTCCCCCGGCGGTTCTCGTCGGTACGCGATATAGAGATTGCCGCCTTCCTTGCCTCCACCATTGCCTGGGGTAACCGTAAACAGATAATCAGCTCCTGCGAAAAGATGCTTTTCAGGATTATGGAAGGTCATCCGTACGACTTTATAATGAGCGAGGGGTGGCGCGATATAGACCCGTGCATGAATATTCACCGGACATTTTTCGGCCGCGACCTTATTTACCTTTGCAATGGGCTGTTCTACGTATATCAGCGCAATGGCAGCCTTGAAGATATCTTTTGCCAAAAGGAAGACGTATGGGATGGCATAATGTGCCTGCGTGAGACTTTCTACTCGGCAAATGGAGAATACACAAAGCACATATCACGGTCAAACGGCTATATATATAAAGGTGGGTCGGCGTGCAAGCGCATCAATCTGATGCTGCGCTGGCTGTGCCGCGACGACGGCATTGTTGACATTGGCGTATGGAAAGGGATAAAGCCTTCCCGCCTGATGATTCCGCTTGATGTGCATGTGGGGCGTACCGGGCGTGAGTTGGGACTGATCGGGCGAAGCCAGAACGACCGGATTGCCGTTGAGCAATTGACTGCCAGACTGTGCGAGTATTGCCCTGAGGATCCTGTAAAATATGACTTTGCCCTGTTCGGCATTGGCGAATCCCGTAAATAAACGCGCCCCCCCTCTCGTCATTGCAACGCAGTACGCATTATAATGCAACCTTAATTCGACACATGAAAACCCTTTACTCGAGCGTATAATAATGCAGGAGCCGTTACTAAGCACATACTTAATAACGGCTCCGATCAGTTCAGCCACAGTGTTAATGAAGAATATTACCTCACATACTTCTGTACCTGAGCGGCAGCCTTCCGGCGATCAATTTCATCCCTGACGGCTGCCGGTACGCATGTCTTACCTACGGGCTTGAATAATGTGCCCAATGATTTTACCGCCACAAGGGCTACCGGTATCCCTATCAGGGTGACGAACATCGCTACTATCTGAAACAGTGAGACCAGGCACAAAAGCAGGCCGAAGGGCAGATAGCATATCCATACGATAATGCCGAACGCCTTCCATAGCTGGTTCTCTTCGGCGTCGGGGTTAAGCTGTTTCAGGTCGCTTTTGTCTACCATTGAGTAGGAGAAAGGGGCCAGGTACATTCTTGACAGTTGTATAAGCCCCAGACCGATGGGAGCTCCTACTACGCTGAGTACAAACAGCCCGCCTATCAGGAAGGTGATAAGGGCATTAAGGAATCCGAGATACGGAATGTGCCAGATTAAATTACCTAATGTTTTCATTTTGTCTGAGTATTAAATAGGTTGATAATAAAGGTTGTTTAAAATATGGAGTCGTAGCGGCCACCGGTGATAAAATCTTCGGATACGGTTGCCGGATATTCCAGGTCCATCAGCGTTTCGCCCTTTTCGTTGATTATCTTCATCCCGTCGCCGCTCCTGTAACCGTTACGCACGACCGCCATGCCGCCTTTGAATGACGAGACGAACTGTGCGAACTGCGGCTCTACTATAATCTGCCCTTTCAGGTCGATGATGCCGAATGCGTCGTCGAACTCTGGGCGGGCGCCGGCGTACTTACTTCCTCCGAAGGGTTTGATATCCTCATAATCAAAATCTACCGACGGCTTGCCGGCCTCGTTTATGCGTCCGGCCAGATAATGATCGCCGTCGTTCTCGTATACGATAAACTCGTCTCCGTCGGCCAGTATATTAGCATATATATCCGACGCCGCTATCACATACTCACCCTTGCGGTTGATCACGCCATATTGTACACCACGCCTGTCGTAGGTGCTGACTACGGCATAGCCTTTCGCCGAGAAAGGCCCGCCGGTATCAAGGTCTGCCTCAAAAGCCGGCGCCCCATTCTTGTCTACGTAACCCTTGTTGGTGAAAGCCAGTCCGTTTGAAAAGTCTCCGGCTTTGGCGTATGCCGGTTCAATCACCACCTTACCTATCCGGTCAACGTATCCCCATTTGTAACCCATTTCAAAAGCGGCCAGGCCTTCGCTGAAACGCCTCGCGTCGCTCACTTCATTGGGAAAGGTAAAGACCACTTCCCCTGCCTTGTCAATGGCCTGTATGGGCGGCTTGTCTTCTTTCCTTACAAACGCCAGCCCTTCGCTGAACCGGGTAGCCCTCAGGTATTCGGCCGGTATGGCCAGCTTACCGTCGCGTCCGAGGTAGCCTGACCGGCCATCTACCCGTACCACGGCATAGTCATCGTAGAAAACGGAAGTTTCCTTCACGGCCACTTCCGGCGTGACCACGTCACCTTTCTTGTCCAGATAGTAATAAGTATCTCCGTCGGATACCGGTATCCATACGTTCTTTTCCTGCGGGCCGCCCGGTCCGCCACAGCCTGCCATCAGTGCAGCCAGCGCCACTGGCGCTATTGCGTGTTTCAATACATTCATTCTAACTTTCATAATTTATCATATTAGTAAATATCATATTGCCTTTGTTCCCGTCATTGCAGTGGAGGCAATGACGGGAAGGTAGCTTGTTTTAAAATTTCGCTACCTGTAATCCTCCGCTTTTACCGGGAAAGGCCCCGACTCAAGAGCCGATTGGAGTCTATCCCCTTCGCTGTTCTTTCTATCTTTCATATTCTTCCACTCGTCTGAAGATATCAGGTGATATTCGTTCATTTTCTCAAGAACTGTTTTACTCATGGGGTCACTCTTGAAATTCGTGAAAGTCATCTTTATAATATCCCCGACATGCCAGTTTTTTTCGAATGAAGTCTCGTTGTCATACTCCACCGACCTTGTCCCGGAAAATCCGTCAGGGCCTGTAAATGAGTAGTCGTATTCTCCGTAATTTGATACGCTGACAGATGTTATTCGATAAAAGTGTACCAGTTTTTCAAAAGGATACTTTGGCCAGTCCGGGACAAGCTCTTTCAGACTCTTTCCCCCGTAAGCTTCATTCAGTTTCTCAGCGTCATATTTCTTTATTTCCGGTTTAGCTTTTATGTAAAGCGGAAGTTTTTTGACGTCTTTGCCATCACGGCTTACAGCAATGACATCTCCCTTGTGCAAGCCAAGTTTCCTGACTTTCGACTTCGGCAGGGTCAGGTATCCTGCACTGATGTGTCCCAGTCCGTAATATTTTACACTCCATACATCGCCGGACTTCGAACCGAGGCCTTCACCGGTGTCTATCTCGCTTATTTTTCCGAGGGAATAACCTTCGGGAACCTTGCCTTCGTACTTTTCCAGTTCGTAAAGCCATCCGTCTAAATTCCCATGATACGCCGGATCCGGCTTATCCGGGTTATACCCGCAAGACGTCAATGTCAGTCCGAGGGTAACTGCTGTTACAATAAAAAATCTGTTCATGTCGATTAAATATGAGTTTATTAAAGGTATTACCATACTCTCTTGTTCTGAAAATCCGGGAGGTATGCTTCCGGCGCGTCCACCACTACGCGGGTGGGGTGGGGTGGACGCCATTGCCGGAGTGGCGAGATCAAAACGTCCAGCCGAGACGCAGCGTAGGCAGGGCGATCATCCCTATAACAGTCTGACTGTTGCTGTCTTTAGGCTCATCTGTTGTCGTCACACCGTTTGCGGTCGTTTCGGTCACCATGTTCTTAAGCGACCTGCTTTCAAAGGCCAGACCGGCCTCCGCTCCTATGTACAGGTTCCGGGCAAAGTAATAGTTGAAGCCGCTGAACACGCCCAGACCTATGGTGCTGAACATGTCGCCACCATTCTTGATTATCGACTTACTGTTTTTACTCTCTATGGTCATTTTAGCCGACATGGTTGCGAAGTTCAATTCGGCGCCTATGTAAGGCGTCAGCCTGTCGGTGCCGCCGAAGTTGTAGATGATACCCGGCGACAGCGATATGCGTGAAGTGCTGGAGGTAATCTGCTGCCAATCATCTTCCGTCATGGCATTGTCGTTCGACTCCGAGATCATACCTACACCAAGCCCTAAGCGGAACCCGATATTGTCGGTAACGGAATATATCCCCCTTATTTGCCCGTCACTGAGCTGGATATTGTCGCCATCAACGTTAAAGGGAGAAAAACCGACTTCCAGCGTCAGGCTGCCTGCTCCGGGTTTGAAACTGCTTTCCTGAGCCATACCGGCCGTCATACTCACTGCGACCAGCGCAGATACAATCAAATACTTTTTCATGATGATGTTGTTGTTTAATTAATAGGTAGATTAATAAATTTGATAAGTTACGACTAATGAATAAATTGATCTTTTTGTCATTGAGTTATTGAATTAATTGATATATCACTTTTACGCTTTGTCCGCCCGACGCCACGATGTATATGCCCCGTCCTCCCGGTAGCGTCACGCTGTGGTCAGTGGCTGTGGCCAGTCCGGCGTATACCTGCCTGCCCTGCATGTCGTAGACGTAGAAACGTTCGCCGGGGGTCAGACCGCTGACGTGCAACAAGCCGTTGGCTGCATAGGCACGCAGGGTGTTGGCTGCCGAGGGTGCGCCGAGGGTCGCATTTGCTCCGCTGTCTTCAATGTTTCCGAAACCGTTCCATCCTGCCGCCTGATAAACCGCCACCGTGCCGCCGGGTATAATCAGTCTGACTTTACTGAGGTCTACTGAGCCGAATGTGTCGGGGAATAAAGACGGGGGCTGCATCATCCTGGCTTCAACAGTGCGCAGGGAAGTACAGCCGTAGAAAGCGCCGCCGCCTATATACGTAACGCCACCGGGAATAGTAACGGAAGTCAGGCCAGTGCAGTCGGAGAAAACTGCGGCGCCGATGCTTGTCACACTCGTGGGGATAGTTACTGAAGTCAGGCCACTGCAACCGGAGAAGGTGCTTGCCTCAAGCACTGTGACGCCATTAGGGATAGTAACAGACGTCAGCCTGCTGCACCCGTAGAATGCACTGCTGCCGATACTTGTCACACCGTTAGAGATTGTGACGGAAGTCAGGTTGCTACACCCATAGAAAGCCTGACTGCCGATACTTGTCACGCTGCCCGGAATGACGACGGAGGTTATGGTCGTATTATCTTTAAACACATTGCTTGCAATGCTTTTTCCTTCGTCGGGTATTACAATATCCCCTCCGGTACCGATGTATCGGGTCAGGACGCCGGACTCATTAATCGCAAAAAAGGTGGAGACATCTGCGCTCACTTCGACGTTTTCGAAACCAGGCACATACATTTGACCCGGCCCTCTTATCCATCCTGCCGCCCGATAAACCTCCAGTGTGCCGTAAGGTATAATTAATTTGACCTTACTCAGGTCTACTGAATCAAATGTGTCGAAAGATAAATATGGAGGCTTTAGCATTTTGGCTTCAACCGTACGCAGCGCCGTACAACCATCAAAAGCATATATGCCAATGCTTGTCACACTAATCGGAATAGTAATGGAAACCAGGCTACTGCAACCATAAAAAGCATAGCCGCTGATAAGTGTCAGGCTAGCCGGCATTGAAACGGATGTCAGGCTGCTACAATTCTGAAAAGCGCTGCTGCCGATACTTGTCACGCTACCAGGAATGACAACAGATGTTATGCTCGTATTATCTTTAAACACATTATCGGCAATGCTTTTTACCTCGTTCGGGATTACCACGTTACCACCGAGGCCAACGTATTGTGTCAATACACCGGAACCATTAATTATAAAATGGTGTGGAGTACTTGTATCCATTTCAATGGTTCCGAAATTGCTCCATAAACCTGCCGACAGATAAGCTGCCTGTGCGCCGCCGGGTACAATTAATTTGACCTTACTCAGGTCTAACGAACCAAATGCGTTGGGAGATACATAATATGTTTGTAATGGTGGAGGCTGTATCCATTTGACTTCAACCGTACGCAGGGCCGTACAACCATGAAAAGTATTGTCGTCGATACGTGTCAGGCTAGCCGGCATTGAAACGGAAGTCAGGCTGCTGCAACCGTAGAAAGCTCGGCTTTCGATACTTGTCAATCCGTCGGGAATATTAACGGAAGTCAGGCCGCTGCAACCTTCAAAGGTCTGGTAGCCAATGCTTGTCACACTGGCAGGTATTGTAACGGAGGTCAGACTACTACAACCTTCAAAAGTCTCGTTACCGATACTTGTCACACTGGCAGGCATTGAAACGGATGTCAGGTTGCTGCAACCAGAGAAAGCTTGGTTTCCGATAGTAGTCACGCTACCCGGTATGACAACAGATGTTATGGTCGTATTATCTTTAAACACATTGTTATTAATGCTTTTTACCTCGTTCGGTATTACCACGTTACCACCGGGGCCGATATATTGCGTCAATATGCCGGACTCATTAATTACAAAGCGGGTGGGAGTATTTGCGTTCATTTCAATGGTTCCGAAAATTCCCCATCCTGCCGCCTTATAAACCTCCACCGTACCGCCGGATACAATTAATTTGACTTTACTGAGGTCTACCGAATGAAATGTAACGGAAGATATACGTGGCGGCTGGATCATTTTGACTTCAACTGTCCGAAAGGCCGTACAACCGGCAAAAGCATAGTCGCCGATACTTGTGACATTTTCGGGAATAGTAACGGAAGTCAGGCTGCTGCAGTCATTGAAAGCGCTGTGGCCAATACTTGTCACACTACTTGGGATAATAATGGAAGTCAGGCTACTGCAACCAGAGAAAGCTTGGCCTCCGATAGTAGTCATGCTACCCGGGATGACGACAGAAGTTATGCTTGTATTATTATAGAACACATAATTTGCAATGCTTTTCACCTCATTTGGGATTACAATGTCACCTCCGGGGCCAGTATATACAGTTAATACGCCGGAATCATCAATCACAAAACGGGTAGGAGTATTTGTGTCCATTTCAATAGTTCCGAAACCACTCCATCCTGCCCTCTTATAAGCCTCCACCGTACCGCCGGGTACAATTAATTTGACATTACTAAGGTCTGTCAAATCAAACGCAGAAGATAAAGATATACTCGGAGGCTTAACCATTTTGGCTTCAACCGTGCGCAGTGCAGTGCAACCTGAGAAAGCTCTGTTACCGATGCTTGTCACACTTATCGGAATTGAAACAGAAGTCAGGCTTGTGTTATTATAGAACACATATTCAGCAATCCCTTTTACCTCGTCAGGGATTGTTACGCTACCACCGGGACCAGTATACGTAGTTAGTGTGCCGTAATCGTTAATCACAAAACGGGTGGGAGTATTTGCGTCCATTTCAATAGTTCCGAAATCACCCCATCCTGCCCTCTGATAAATTCCCACCATGCCGCCGGGTACAATTAATTTGACTTTACTAAGGTCCGAATAAAACACAACAGAGGAATATATATGCGGTGGTTGTATCATTTTGGCTTCAACGGTATGCAGAGCCGTACAACCGTAAAATACATTGGTCCCGATACTTGTCACATTTTCGGGAATAGTAACGGAAGTCAGGCTGCTGCAACCAGAGAAAGCTTGGTTTCCGATACTTGTGATACTACTTGGAAGAGTAATAGAACTCAGGCTGCTGCAGTTATAGAAAGCCAAGTAAGCGATATCTGTAACGCTTCCAGGAATGGTAACGGAAGTCAGGCCGCTGCAGCCATTGAAAGCGCTCTGGCCAATACTTGTCACACTACTTGGAATAGTAATGGAAGTCAGGCTACTGCAACCTGAGAATGTGCTAGTCCCAAGCACTGTGACGCCATTGGGGATAGTAACAGAAGTCAGGCTGCTGCAACCATCGAAAGCGCTTTGGCCAATACTTGTCACACTACTTGGAATAGTAATGGAAGTCAGGCTACTGCAACCTGAGAATGTGCTAATCTCAAGCACTGTGACGCCATTGGGGATAGTAACAGAAGCCAGGCTGCCGCAACCATTGAAAGCGTTGTCGCCGATACTTGTCACGCTGTTTGGGATAGTAACAGAAGTCAGGCCGCTGCAGCCATCGAAAGCTCTCCAACCAATGCTTGTCACGCTGTTTGGAATAGTAACAGAAGTCAGGCGGCTACAGCCATTGAAAGCGTTAAAAGGGATATTTGTCACCGTATATGTTTTCCCGTTCGTAACGCTTGACGGAATCGTAATATCCCCTCTTATATTTGTGTTGGCGGCAGAAACGGAAACCGTATTGCCGCCCTGAATAACATCATAACGGAAGTTACCAACCGTAAAAATTTGCGCCTGCGCTACTACGGTGGTAAGGAGAAGGGCGGTAAGGAGGAGTAGCGCCTTATGGCGGAAAGGGGGCCGGGGCGTGGGGAACTGTTTGTCTTTGTGTATAACTGTTTTCATATTCCTGTTGTTTGATTCTTTGATGGTATTACTCGATGGTCCCGAAGTTGCGCCATAATTCGGCCTGACGGTATCGGCTTTCGGCGCCGGGCGGGACTATCAGCTTTACGCCGCTCAGATCAATCTCGGCGAATATGTTGGACGGGACGTCGGGCGGCACAGACCATTTCACCTCTAACTGTTTCAGATTTTTGCAGCCGGCAAAGGCAAGTTCGCCGATGTCCGTCACGCTCTGGGGTATTGAAACGGAGGCCAGGCCGCGGCAATAAAAGAAAGCGCTCTCACCTATGGTCTTCACTCCCTGGGGAATTACCAGGGAGGTCAGACCATTGCAACTGCTGAAAGCATCCCTGCCGATACCGGTCACACCCGGCGGGATCACTATGGACTCCAGATTGAGGCAATAATAGAAAGCAAATTCGCCTATGTCCGTAATGCCCGGAGGGATAACCACCGAAATCAGGTCTCTGTATTCACGGAAAGCATTTACATGGACGCTTTTCACTGCGTACGTCACACCCTCATGCCTGAAGACCGAAGGAAGGGTAATACTACCCTTTACATTGTCACGGCCATTGCCGGAAATTGCAACAGTATTAGGGATGTCGGGGTTTACCCTGTAAGCAAAGTCGCCAACCCTGAAAAACTGCGCCTCAGCCGCCGACGCTGTAATCAGCAGGACGGTAAAAAGTAATAATATCCTCTTGCATAAGAGGCCCTGAACGTGTTTGCTTATAAGTACAGATATATTCATATTCTTAATATTTGGTTGATATTTACTGCGAATTGTTTTGTTGTCGCCGGGGAAGCCGGTCTTCCCTGAGCGTTCAACCCGATATTGACCGAGCTGTCAACCCTGCATTGACTGAGTTGTCAACATGGTATTGACTGAGGTGTCAACACCGGGTTGACAGCTCAGTCAACACGGTGTTGAAAATTCCCGTTCGTCATGCGAAGGTCAGTGTCTGATCAAAGGTGATGCTGCGAGGCTCGTTAAGGATATAGCCCACGGTGTACTGCGTGATTATTTCCAGCGTACAGGTAGTGCTCATTGGCACCGACGGTATGACGACCATAAGTTCCGAGGGGTTGTTGATCACTATGTCCGTGGGATCGACCTTTACAGTAGCTCCGCTGTCGCCGTGGAAATAGACGCCTACCGAGTCGTGTTTGCCGTCGCCGGCGATCTTCAGCTTACTGCCGCTGATGCGAAGGTTGCGGTCGACGGTGAGAAGATTGTTGATGGAGCCGGTCTTGACGTCGAGCACCTGGGCGATGTATCCGTCGGTACTGGGAGCCCCCTGTATCTCTACCGTGATGCCGGGGATTTCCTTACGCATAAGGGCGCCCTGATGAAGCTCAAAGATGATGGTGTGCTTCTCAGGGTCGTACTGCCCGAGGGGATTGTCGACCACCCCTTTGATGTGTACCGAGGCTGTGAACCATCCGGTGTTGATAGAATAACCGTCGCAGAGCTGGTAGCCCATCTCCTTAAGCCACAGTTTTACGGCGTGCTCCATAGCTGCGGCCGTTACGTCCGCCCCTCCGCGTGCGACGGCGATCTCACATACTTCGCTGATATTTAGCGAACGGTCCGCAATTACACGGATGGAATAGTCATCAGGGTCTTCGGTGAGATAGTTCCTGTACAGGTTTGCCCTGATCTTGTGAAAAATATTTGCCATAACTGAAAAGAATTAAAGAATTAATAAATAGTAGAGTAAAGAAGAAACCCACCCGCAGAAGATGGGTATCTTCCAGCGGACGGGTTATACGTTTTGCAGCAAAAGAGGAGAGCGAAAGAAAAGAAAACAGGCCTCGTCTTTCTTGCTTGTTAATTTGATTTTTGTTATAACGCCGTGCGTACGCGCACGTGTGTGTGTGTGTGTGTGTTAGGAGCCGTGTAGTTGTTGACTAACCATAAAGAACCGGTAAAATAGGTAGTTATCATTGTGATTTAAGCGGGGTTAAAATTAACGGAGACAAACATAATTATTTTTTTGTAAAAGCTATATGTGCGGGATGTAAAAAATAACATCATCGGTTTTGACAGTATAGATAAAGCCCGGCAGGAGACGGCGTCATAACTTTCTGAAAAAGTTTTTTACTTTTGTGCGATGTTATAAAAACTATAATCATAATGAGTCAGACAGAATTGAGCGAACAGGAGATATTCAGGCGTAACAGCCTGGAACAACTGCGAGGATTGGGGATAGAACCCTATCCGGCCGCAGAATACATAACCAATGCCTGGTCAAAAGATATAAAAGAATCATTTAAAGACGAAGATACCGTAAAACGCAATGTAAGCATTGCAGGACGTATCATGAGCCGCCGCATAATGGGTAAGGCTTCGTTTATGGAACTGCAGGACTCAAGGGGAAGGATACAGGTGTACGTCTCGCGCGACGACCTCTGCCCGGGAGAAGATAAGGAGACGTATAATACGGTGTTTAAGAAACTGCTTGACATAGGCGACTATATCGGTATCGAAGGCTACGTGTTCCGTACGCAGATGGGAGAAATCTCCGTTCACGCCTCTAAACTTACGGTATTGTCAAAATCATTGCGCCCGCTCCCGATAGTGAAGATGAAAGACGGCGTGGTGTACGACGGCTTTAACGACCCCGAACAGCGTTATCGCCAACGATACGTAGACCTTGTAGTAAACGAAGGCGTTAAAGACATATTTGTCAAACGTACCGGGATATTTAATTCCATGCGCGATTTCTTCAACACCCGCGGCTATATAGAAGTAGACACGCCGGTGCTGCAAAGTATTCCCGGAGGAGCGGCCGCCCGCCCGTTTGTGACCCACCATAACGCCCTTGACATAGACCTCTACCTGCGCATCGCCAACGAACTGTACCTGAAACGACTTATCGTAGGAGGCTTCGAAGGCGTATATGAGTTTAGCCGCAACTTCCGCAACGAAGGAATGGACCGCACGCATAACCCTGAGTTTACATGTATGGAGATATATGTAGCCTATAAGGATTACAACTGGATGATGTCGCTGACCGAGCAGATGCTTGAAAAGATATGCCTCGAAGTCAACGGTAGCACACGTGTGACGTACGCCGGGTGCGAGATAGACTTCAAAGCCCCCTATAAGCGCATCACGATAACGGATGCCATCCGCGAAAATACAGGAACAGACATTACCGGCATGGACGAAGAAGAACTGCGTGAAGTATGCCGGCAGACAGGCGTAGAGCAGGACAAAACGATGGGCAGGGGAAAGCTTATTGACGCCATCTTCGGCCATACATGCGAAGCGGGTTATATACAGCCGACCTTTATAACGGACTATCCCATAGAAATGTCGCCGCTGACGAAGAAACACCGTAACAATCCGCACCTGACCGAACGCTTTGAGCTGATGGTCTGCGGAAAGGAAATAGCCAATGCCTATTCGGAGCTTAACGACCCCGTCGACCAGCGCGCCCGCTTTGAAGAACAACTGAAACTGAGCGAAAAGGGAGACGACGAAGCGATGTTTATCGATCAGGATTTCCTTCGCGCCCTGGAATACGGCATGCCGCCAACCAGCGGTATGGGTGTCGGGATGGACCGTCTGGTGATGTTTCTTACCGGGCAGGAGAGCATACAGGAGGTATTACTCTTCCCCCAGATGCGTCCCGAATGGAGCCTAACGCCCGAAAATAAGGACTAAAAACATGGAACTGCCCGGGAAAATCGCTGTCATGGGAGGTGGTAGCTGGGCTACGGCCCTGGCGAAAATAGTGCTGTCTACCCAGGAGCATATCAACTGGTATATGCGCCGCCCCGATCAGATTGAAGAATTCAGGCAGCTGGGGCATAATCCGAGCTATATAACAAGCGTCAAATTTGATATAAGCCGGATTACGTTTTATTCAAATATCAACCAGGTGATCAAAGAGTCCGACACACTGATATTCGCCACGCCCTCACCTTTCCTCAAGCAGCATCTGAAAAAAATAAAAAGACCGATGAGTGATAAGTTCATCGTCTCGGCCATCAAAGGACTTGTCCCCGACGAGAACATGCTGATAACCGATTACTTCTCCGAATACTACAGGGTGCCGGCAGACAATATCGCCGTGATAGGAGGACCATGCCACGCCGAAGAAATAGCCCTTGAACGCCTTTCTTACATAACGCTGGGGTGTACCGATACCGAAAAGATCGCACCTCTGGCCGGGGTTTTCAGTAACCAGTACCTCAAAAACACCATCAGCCGCGACGTCGCCGGCATCGAATACGCCTCTGTGCTGAAAAATGTTTATTCCATAGCAGCAGGCGTATGCCACGGGATGAAATACGGCGACAATTTTCAGGCCGTATTCCTCTCAAACGCAATACAGGAGATGCGCCGCTTTGTTGACGCCACAGGTGATAAGGGGCAGGACATAACCGACTCGGTTTATCTGGGAGACCTCCTCGTGACGGCCTATTCGCGCTTCAGCCGCAACCGTATATTCGGGACAATGATAGGAAAAGGATACTCCGTGAAAATAGCCCAGCTCGAAATGGAGATGATAGCCGAAGGCTACTACGGAACGAAATGTATCCATGAGATAAACGAGAAATACAAGGTAAACATGCCCATACTGGATGCCCTTTACGGCATACTGTACGAGAAGAAATCTCCCACTACGGTTATTCAAAGATTGACAGAAACATTCAAATAGGTTATTATGAAAGGTATTATTCTTAACATTGACAAGGCGCTGGGTTTCGTATCACGGGAACAGGTATACGCCTGTGAAGACAGGGTGAAAGCGGCGACGGAAGCTCTGCACAGAGGCAGTGGCGCAGGCAGTGATTTCCTGGGATGGCTCAACCTGCCGTCTTCAATAACGGAGGCGGAGCTTGCCGACATAGAACATACGGCCCGCCTGCTGAGCATAGGATGCGAGGTTGTGGTGGTTATCGGTATCGGCGGCAGTTACCTGGGGACCAGAGCGACGCTGGAAGCGCTGAAAGGCAGCTTCGACTTACTGCTGAAAGAACGCGGAAACCCCGCCATCCTGTATGCCGGGCATAACATCAGCGAAGATTATCTGTACGAGTTGAGCGAAGCGCTGAGAGGCAGATCGTTCGGACTTATCAATATCTCCAAATCAGGCACGACAACCGAACCGGCCCTGGCCTTCCGTATACTGAAAAAGCAGTTGGAAGACGCCGTAGGCAAAGAAAAAGCCCGGGATCGCATCGTGGCCGTTACCGACGCACGCAAGGGCGCCCTGCGGACACTGGCCGGCAGGGAAGGGTATAAGACATTCGTTATCCCCGACAACGTAGGCGGACGGTTCTCCGTATTTACACCCGTGGGCCTGCTCCCGATAGCTGTTGCCGGCGTATCCGTCCGCGACCTGCTGAGGGGAGCCGCAGATATGGAAAGGGCGACAGGCGCAGGTGTACCTTTTGCAGAAAACATCTCAGCTATCTATGCCGCCACACGTAATGAGCTATACAAAGGCGGAAAGAAGATAGAGATACTTGCCAACTTCCATCCTAAACTGCATTATGTAGCCGAATGGTGGAAACAACTGTATGGCGAAAGCGAAGGAAAAGACCATAAAGGCATATTCCCGGCCTCAGTTGACCTGACAACCGACCTCCATTCGATGGGACAATGGATACAGGATGGCGAACGTTCCATATTTGAAACAGTCATCTCAGTGGAAACACCCGGCAGGACCGTCTTTATACCGGCAGACGAAGCCGACTCTGACGGGCTGAACTTCCTCGCCGGCAAACGTATTGACGAGGTAAACAAGATGGCGGAACTGGGAACGAGCCTGGCGCATGTAGACGGCGGAGTTCCCAATATTCGTATATCCATCCCCGAGCTTACGCCATATTACATCGGGCAATTGCTCTATTTCTTTGAAAAAGCATGCGGCATCAGCGGCTATCTCCTTGAAGTCAACCCATTCGACCAGCCGGGCGTGGAAGCATACAAGAAAAATATGTTTGCACTGCTTAACAAGCCCGGATTTGAAAAGGAATCAGAAGCCATCAAAGCCCGTATGCAATGATAAAAGCCGTATTATTCGACATGGACGGCGTCCTGTATGACTCTATGCCGTTCCATGTCCGCGCCTGGTCGGAAGTATCAGATAAGTACGGCCTGCGCTATGCGCCGGAAGATTTCTACCTCTACGAAGGACGCACGGGAGACAGCACGCTGGATATTCTATTCGGCCAGACCTTCGGGCGCGACGCTACGGAAGAAGAGAAGCGCGATATTTATCAGGAGAAAGTCGTCATATTCAATGAGATCAACAGCGGCGAGATGATGGCCGGCGCTGCGGAGGTACTGCAACAGGTCGGGAACTATGGCCTTGAGACGCTGGTAGTGACCGGTTCGGGGCAACATACCCTGATAGATAAGCTCAACAACGACTTCCCCGGATACTTCCAGCGCGAAAAGATGGTAACAGCATTCGACGTGCAATACGGCAAACCACATCCCGAACCATACCTTATGGGGCTCGAAAAAGCAGGAGTGCAGGCCGATGAAGCCGTAGTGATAGAAAACGCCCCGTTGGGCGTCAGGTCAGCCGTTGCCGCCGGCATCTTTACTATTGCCGTAAACACAGGTCCGCTACCTGATAAGATATTACTGGATGAAGGAGCCAGCCTGCTTTTTCATGATATGCATACCCTGGCCGAGAACTTCGCACGTGCCATACGCAGGGCTACAGGCCACAGGCCGGCGCAGGATTCAGAACTGCTCTAATATTTCAATACGTTTCCCGATAGGCGGGTGGGTGGAGAAAAAACCGCCAAGTCCGCTGAGCATGCTGCGCGCCTGGCGTCCGGGATGTTCTATAAACAATTGGGCGACATCTTCGCGTCTGACGGCTTCAATGTCAGGGTCGGCAGATATTTTCCGCAGGGCGCTTGCCAGTGCATAAGGCTTTTTCGTCATCGCAGCCGCTCCGGCGTCAGCCATGTACTCCCGTTTGCGCGATATTGCAAAGCGCATCAGTGTGGAAAAGAAATATCCGATGACGGCGACAACGAGGGCCAGCAGCAAAATGATAAGAACAGAAGCCCCGCTATTGCCTTTTTCCTGTTTACGCGAAGAGCGTGGGGCATGCAGGATCATACGGAAGCATATCTGCGAAAGCATGGCGAATATCCCCACAAAGACAATAGACACAATCAGCAGTCTGACATCGCGGTTGCGGATATGGGAAAGCTCGTGGGCAACGACGCCTTCCAGCTCCTCGTCGTCAAGCTTTCTTATGATACCGGACGAAAAGGTGACAGTATAACTCTTTTCGTTTATGCCGCTGGCGAAGGCATTGAGCGAGTCGTCGTCAATTATATTTATCTGCGGCGTCTTCATGCCCTGAGACATGCAAAGGTTCTCTACTATATTATATACCCGCTTGTTTTCCTTCCGTTCCAGCGGACGTGCGCCGGCAGCATTGCGTATGATTTGAGCATTTGCGAAATAAGCGATGACAAACCACAGCAAAACACCTCCCGCGACGTAAGGGGCCAACTGTACGAAAAGGCTGTTTGTTGAATACAACAGGCCGGCGGACACCCGGCTCGCTTCCGTTCCGAATATATCAAACCGGAAAGCAAGGAAGCAAAACAGATAAACCAGCCCTGCCACTAGGCACGGAAAAAGCAACAGCAGGAGCAGAGAACGGAAGTTGTTTCTGCGCTGCTGTGTTTGTATCCCTACGTACTTCATACCTCAGAACTGTATTTTAGGCGCTTCTTCGTAGGTGCTACGCTGTTCGCCCAGGTCGAACATCATCTCTTTATGGAAGCCGAACATGCCGGCTATGAGATTAGACGGGAAGGTCTGAACGGCGTTATTAAGCTCTTTGGTGGCGGAATTGAAGTAACGTCTGACGGCCGACAGTTTGTTTTCCAGATCGGCGATCTCTTCCTGCAGGTGCATGAAGTTCTGGTTGGCTTTCAGGTCAGGATATGCTTCCAGGGTTATCCGCATACCGGCCAGGGCGGAACTCAGCGCATTTTCGGCAACGATCTTATCGTTTATCGTTTTTGCGCTTACGGCTCCGTTGCGGGCGCTTATCACCCGGTCTAAAGTTTCCTTTTCGTGGGCGGCATATCCCTTAACCGTTTCTACAAGCTGGGGCACGAGGTCATGCCGTTGTTTTAGTTGCACGTCTATGTCGGCAAAAGCATTCTCCCTGTTGTTTCTCAGCCTTACCAGCGAGTTGTACATAGAACCTGCAATAATGGCAAGAAGCACGATAATTCCAATGATAATAAGTAATGTCGTCATAATATTCTTTTTTGTTGCGTATTTATATATCTGCTCAGACAGGCGCCCGGCTCTGATTTATCGTCAGGGCCGAAGGTTAATCCCGCTATTGTCTATTGTGTAATTGTGTAAGGAGGAGTTGAACATCCCTTATCAACTCCTCCCTTTTAACCTTCGTGCGCCCGTTATTTAACACGGGTCATCTCCATGGGCGGCATTTCGCCGAAATCAGAGATCATATTAAGCATGAATTTGCTTTCATTAAAATAGAAAGCAACTTTCATCTCGAAATCAGGGATCTCCAGTATTGCAACATATTTGCCGTTTTCCGGTTTAAGCGCTGTTGTTGTCACCTCACCCATCGGATTGGCGAGGGTCGCTTTGGTTTCACCGCTTACGGTGGCAATTTTGCACGTTCCCGCTATCGGGTCGCCTCCGCCCATCATGTCGGGCATCGAAAATGTCCATTCGCCTTCCATCTTTTTCAGTTCATTATCCTGGGCAAGTGTGGTAGTACTCAACGCTGCGATCATAGCTATACACAGCATAAAAATCTTTGATACTTTTGTTTTCATACGAATAAAGTGTTTAATTCAATGTAGGTATGGAACTCGCAGTACGTTTTATTTATCGCCTTTGGCGTAACATAGTTTTTACATGCTCGTTTCATAATGATTTGTTTTATTTTTTGGGTTATGGATCAGAAACCGGGATGTTGGTTCCTGTCCAGATTTACCGGGACGAAAATACATATTAATTATCACACGCAAAAACAAAACAGACAAACCGGTGTTTACCGGCAAAAGCCTTTTTATAATCATCGGATGTAAACTCACAGGAGAAGTAGTATGGGGGGGGTATAAAAAAATTAGAGGGTGTCTCACGACATCCCCTAACCAACTTTGTTAACCTTAAATCTAATACTATTATGAAAAAACCACAGTGCAAATATATAGGGCTTTTTGTGATCGGCAATAGCAAAAATGCTAAATAATGTTTTGCAGCACATAAAAAAGGCTAAATCGCGACATTTCTTTTCTTATTTGACCTGCTTTTGCCCCTTCACCCTCCCTTACCATATCAATTGGCCGCTATCAATGATCAAATGACGAATAAATCTAAGCTTTACTGCCGGATGATTTTACATGCCGTTTCCTGAGCGATCATGGCTACGCGGTAAGGCACCGCAAACATATAATAATACTGCCGGCAAAAGGAACGCTGAAAACTCGCAGATGCTGATTGTAAAAAGAAAAGGGTCGTTTTTTTTATACATAAACAACATAATGTTTTACATGGCGACTGCCGGTATGCATCACGATCCGTTATACGGGTTACATCCGCGTATAGAGCAATATTACAGAGCAGTGAGGCAATGCAAAAAAATATGTATCTTTCTTTAGAAAGATCAAAAATTTATTCCTATGTTTGCGAAGAATTAAAACGACGGTTTACTTTATGCTGTCTGAATCTGGATTTTATGGGAATCATGACACATTGCGCGAAAAGCGCAGGTATAACAAAAGATCAAATATTTAAACTCTATATCGCCGCAATTATAATGAGAAACGCTTTTTTATCAAATTATAAATAATCAATTTATTAATCTAACTTTTATGCAGATGAGCTATTTAAAGAAAGCATGTGAAGGCTTTTTCACATGTTTGTTAGGGATTATGCTTTTAAGTCCCGGAGCAGTCATTGCCCAGTCTCAGACGATACGGGTAAGTGGCACGGTAGTGGATCAAACCACCAGAGAACCAATTATTGGGGCTAATGTGGTGGAAAAAGGAACGACAAATGGGAACATAACTGACCTTGACGGAACATTTACGCTGAATGTTAACCGTGGCGCTACGCTGACAATTTCTTACGTTGGCTATGTAAACCAGGAAATTCAGGCATCATCGTCAGCTATGAACATACTTCTGAAAGAAGATTCGCAGGCGCTGGGCGAAGTAATAGTAGTAGGATACGGCACACAACGCAGGGAAAGCCTCACCGGCTCTTTGCAGACGCTTAAAAACGAAAAGATTGTGACTGCCACTACTCCGTCGGTGGAAAACCTGCTTTCGGGCAAGGCGCCGGGCGTTTATGTCGCTCCCGGTAGCGGACAACCCGGTTCGAGAGGCAATATCATCATCCGCGGACGGTCGTCTATCAACGGCAGCACCGACCCGCTATGGGTAATCGACGGCGTAATCGTGGGCACCGCGTCCAACTTCACCCTCAACCCCAGTGACATCGAAACGATGACCATCCTCAAGGACGCCGCCTCTACCGCTATCTACGGTTCGCAGGGCGCCAACGGCGTTATCGTGGTGACTACCAACCGGGCGATGGGTGACAAGGTGACCGTAAACGTATCGGCCAAGTTCGGTGTCAGCAACCTCGACAACGGTAAGCTGGAAGTTATGAACGGCGCCGAGCTGTACGACTACTACAAGTCTTTCTCCAACCAGGAAATGGTAACCTTCCCGCGCTGGAACGAGCAACTGAGGAACTCCAACTACAACTGGTGGGACCTGGCTACCCAGACCGGCATGGCGCAGGACTATAACGTCTCCATATCCGGAGGAAGTGAAACCATGAAGTCTTACTTCTCACTTGGGTACTACGACGAAGAAGGTGCGGTAAAAGGATACGAATTCAGCCGCTACAGCATGCGCTTCCGTACTGAGTACAAGCCGCTGCAATGGCTTACCGTCAAACCGTCAGTCTCAGGATCGCGCCGCGACGTAGACGACAGGCAGTACTCAACCACCGCCATGTACTCCAACCTCCCCTGGGACAGCCCTTATCTGGAAGACGGAGTTACACCTACGCCCCACCGCTCATCCACATGGGTAAAGAGCACGGGGACAAACTACCTCTACGACCTGCAATGGAACAAGTCGGGAAGCGCACGCTATTCGTTTATGGGGAACATCGATTTTGACATCCGTTTCACCGACTGGCTCACTTTCTCATCCGTCAACAACTTCAGTTGGGATAACATAACCGAAAACACCTACACCGACCCGCGCTCCAACGGCGGTTCCGGCGTAAAAGGACGTATCAAGGAGCTGACCGATAAGACCGAGCGGAGGTATACCAACCAGATACTGCGCTTCAACAAAGTCTTCGGCAAACACTCCATCAACGCCCTGGCTGCATACGAGTTCAGCGACTACCGCTTCCAAAGGACGGAAACGGCGGCTACCAACTTCGTACAGGGCTTTGAAGTGCTCAATGTGGGCACCACACCCGAAGAAGCCAAAGGATACATCAATACTTCGGCTATCCAGTCGCTGCTCTTCAACGCCAACTATGCGTATGACAACAAATACATGGCACAGGTATCGGCCCGCCGTGACGGAGCCTCCAACTTCGGCGAAAACGCCAAGTACGGTAACTTCTTCTCCATCAGCGCCGGCTGGCTTATCAATAAGGAAGACTTCTTCACCGCCCGGTGGGTAGACCTGCTCAAGCTGCGTGTGGCTTATGGAACGGTGGGTAACCGCCCGCGTGACCTTTATCCGCAGTACGACCTGTATAGCGTATCCGGCAGCTACGACGACGTCTTCTCTGCCGTTATCAACCAGATAGGAAACAAAGACCTTACCTGGGAAAAGACAAAAACCATTGGCGTAGGGATAGACTTCAGCTTCCTCGACCGCTTCCGCATCAACCTGGACTATTACAACAAGAACACCGACAACGTTCTCTTCAAAGTCCCCATACCGGCGCTCACCGGCGTCACGTCAAACTGGCAGAACGTAGGCGAACTGAGCAATATCGGTTTTGAAGCCGTCGTAGGCGCTGACATTATAAAAAGTAAAGACTGGAACTGGAGCGTGGACTTCAACATCGGTACCAACCATAATGAAGTGAAGAAGCTCTACAACACCAAAGACGCAAACCCGCAGATAGTAAACGGAGCCACTAACATAGCCGGAGGTATCGAGCGCCTGCTCAAACCCGGATATAGCAGCGATACGTGGTACACATACGAATGGGCCGGGGTAAATCCCGAAACAGGCGCCCCGCAGTGGTACACTACGGATGAAAACGGCGCGCGCGTTATCACCGAAGACTATTCCAAGGCCGACAAGGTGATGTGCGGATCGTATACGCCGGACTTCTTCGGAGGCTTCTCCACATCGCTGAGCTGGAAACAGTTCGACCTCAGCGCCGTCTTCGCCTATTCCGTAGGCGGAACGATATACAACTATGCACGCATGGAGTACGACTCCGACGGGACATATACCGACCGCAACCAGATGAAGCTCATCGATGGATGGAAGCGCTGGACGCAGCCCGGGCAAACCGACGCTACGCACCCTGTAGCCAGCTACAATAACTCGTCGAAAGCCAACAGCACCTCCTCGCGTTATCTTGAAAAAGGCGACTACCTCAAGCTGCGTAGCCTTACCATCGGATATAACCTCCCGCTGAAGCAATGGAAGATACAGAACCTCCGCTTCACGCTGTCGGCTGAAAACCTGCTCACCTTCACGGGATACTCCGGCGTAGACCCTGAAATACCCGTCAATATCGACCCGGCCTACGGAATAACCGGCGTAACCAACGCCAGCAATTATCCCATCACACGCAAGTACATGCTTGGTATCAACCTAACATTCTAAAAACAACAGACGATGAAAAATATATATATCTTCCTCATGGCCGTATGCTTACTCACGGCCTGCGACATCGACCGCTTCCCCTCTACCTCTATGGCGGCGGAACAGATAAAGGCAAACCCTGCCGGTATGATCGACGAGCTGCTTAACGGGGCCTACTCACAGACGAAAACCTGGTCGGACGTCATGCACCGTTGCGGCGAATACGCCGGAGACAACATGATGATACGCGGTTCTTCCACAGACGCATTCTACCAGTTCATCTCATACTCGCGTACACCCAGCAACTCGCGCCTGAACAGCTTCTGGAGCAATAGCTATATGGCCATAGCCCAGACATCCAACATCATCACCATGATAGGCGACAACAATGACCCCGCGATTACCAGCAAGATAGGAGAGTGCTACTTCCTAAGGGGCATGCTCTACTTCTACCTCTGCCGCGCCTACGGACGGCCTTACTACCAGAGCCCGGAAACCAACCTGGGCCTCCCCATTGTCAACGGCACGCCTGAAAACATCCTCAACCTGGAACTGCCCGACCGCTCTACCGTGAAGGCAACGTACGAACAGGCCATCGCCGACCTGGAAAAAGCCGCTTCCCTCATCACAGCCGACCGCGGACCGGCCTACGCCTCTCGCGAAGCCGCATGGGCGCTGCTCAGCCGCATATACCTCTATATGAGCGGCACATGGGATAGCCCGAACACCGCTAACGCCGCAAAGAGTATCGAATACGCCGACATGGTGATCAACAGCGGAAAGTACAGCATGCTCAGCCGCGGAGACTTCATGAAGTATAACACCTTCAAGCCTGAAAGCAACAAAGAATCCATCTTCGTGGTTAAACGCATGGCTTCCGAGTTCTCCGGCTCCGACCACTACTACGGTATCGGCGGTATGTATGCCAATATCGGCGGTATGGGCTGGGGCGAAATGTACGCCAGCGCAAAGTATATCGGACTGCTTGACGAAACGGGACGTAACGACTGGCGCAAAGGCAATATCGTAGACGCCCGCGCCGCCTTTATCGAACCGCAGTACGAGGAGGCTGAGCATCCCGTCTTCCGCTTCATCAAAAAGGTGTACAACGCAAACGGCGACCATACTAACTTCAATTACGTACAGGCCGACGTAACCGTCAACGGCAATACCGCCACCTGTAAGGAAGTGATCGCAGATGTTGAAAAAACTTTCCAGCTCACTCCGGTAAACGTGGAACAGGGCGTATGGTCGGTCAAATATGACGACGGCGAGACTTACACCGGATACATGGACCAGTTCATCCGCCTCAACCGCGTATACCCGATGTTCTACATCGTCAAGTGCTCGCGCGAGGGCGAAAACTCACACCTCCACTCGCCCGTCATCACCCGTCTGGCCGAGATGTACCTCAATAAGGCTGAAGCCGCCGCCAAGACAGGCGACTACGGCTCTGCCCTTACGGCCCTCAACATCGTACGCGAACGCTCCCTCCCGGGTAAAGGCTACACCGCGCTGACAGCCGCCGACGCCGCCGACCGTATCGAGAAGGAACGTACCCTTGAACTGGCCTATCAGGCCGAACGCAGCTACGACGTATATCGTAACGGCCGTTCGCTGACGCGCCTGTATCCGGGCCCGCACAATGCTGTTGAAGAGATATTCCCCAACGACTACCGCGTCGTTTACTATATCCCGCAGACAGCCATCGATTCTTACGCAGGCACGTTGACGCAGAATCCTACCTCCAACTGAGGCTGACAGGCATATAAATAAAAAAGGGGGCAGGCCATACAGGTCTGCCCCCTTTAATTTTCCCCCGCGTCCGGCAGGGTGTATATCCCATTTTTGGCAAGGCGCTTACCAAGGGCTGGTAAGGTGTTTACCTAACGCTTGGTAAGGTGTTTACCAAGGGCTGGTAAGGTGCTTACCAAGGCTTGGTAAGATGCTTGCCAAAGACTTGGTGTGAGGCTTGCCAAAAGCCCCTGGTAAACACCTTGCCGTGGAACTCATTGCTGCGGCGAATCCTCTCCGCCGGGTACAGTAGGTTGCGGGGCATTGCCGGAGGCTTTCAGCGTAAGTATCAGGTCATACTCTATTACGCGGGGCGTCTTGAGCAGGTTGGAGCCGCCGTAGCGAGTGACAATGCGCAGCTTCATCTCGCGGGTGCCCATAAAGTAGGGCGTGCGGGCTACCACGCGCGAGGGTTGATTTTCACTGATACGGTCAGCCTCCTGCGTGCTGCCGTCTTCTACGAAAAAGACGCCCATGCCAGGCTCCATAGAACCGTCGGGTTGTGGCAGGCCGGCAACCTTGATCTTGTCCCCGGCGATTACAATGTCGTCACCCATCGTTACCGTGCCGTCGGTCTTTCCCGTGGCCACGTCGGTCACCAGCATTATCCGTGCACCGGAGTCGGCCACGCCCAGAACCTCTACACCTACGTGATGCAACTCCTCGTGCATGGTTTTAGACAGGAAGGCATCCACCGTCAGCCGGTGCTTACCCTTGGTGAAAGTCTCCTTGCCCGTCCACGTGCCGGTGATGCGGGGTGTGAGGTGTACCAGTTCGTCAAACACGCTGTACCCGTCCAGAATAAACTGCTGTTTTACAACGTTGGCCCTGTCGAGGATAGCCTTGATAGTCTCGGCTTTCACCTCGCTGCCTTCTTCCATTATACGGTTGATAATGTCTTGCTGGCGGCGCGTGCTGCCTGCGGTGTCTACTTCTGCGATGAAGTCTGTAAGGTCGGGCGTCAGTTTGTTCGGCCTCAACCACGCCTTCCAAAGGAATCTTGCCATAATTGATAGATTTAATTGATTAATAATTAAGAGATAATATATGGGTTAAAAAGATGGATTGAAACGCTGCGCGAACCCGGCGGCAACGTTAAAGATGTAGGTAACAAGGCCATCACTGGTCTTGTCGTGTTCACAGCCTGCCTCATTGCAGGCTACGGTGGCGACGGATGCCGCCGGCCGGATACATAAACCGGAATGTTTCATAGGCGATTATTAAAGTGATTTTATTATAGCTGCAAAATTAATACACATTACGGACTTTTAATTCATCAAATCGATCTAATAATTCATTTTATCCCGCTCCGAAGCGACCCGATGTTCACCGTTTCCACCATCTTTTCCGTAAAATCATTCATCAAACCGGGACTCTGTATGATATATCTCCCTTATCACCGCGTCATGCGGCCTTTCGTGAGCTGAGTTAGGGATAAGGAAAGCAAAAGGGAGACCACCCTCACACGCTTGCGTGAGGCCATTTCATACGAAAGAGTAGGGGGGCTCTTATGTCGAACCCGGACCGATAAGTCCGCCGGCCTTGAAGTCAGACGCCTGATTGCCCGGCAGGGAGACACCGACCCGGTAAAGGCCTTCAGTGTGTGCCGATGCCGTAGGCGTCTGAGACGGATAACCCTGCAAGCCCTTCAGGGCGCAGCTCGCATTACTCGCATTAAGTCTCTAATGACTTTAAGTCTTAAAGACTGCACAACAATAGGCGCTGGCGGCAATGTAGAACGCGCCTGTGCACTGTCTTTCAATGTTGGCTGACGCCGGAAGGCGTCGGTAGCGTATCAGTGAGTCCGCAGACCTGTGTATGTTGCCAACCATGCCGGCGCAGCGTATCGGTAAGTCCGCCGGCCTTAAACTCCGGCGCCTGATTGCCCGGCAAGAAGACACCGACCCGGTAAAGGCCTTCGGTGTATGCCGACGCCGTAGGCGTCAAATGTGGGTAACTGCGGGTGCAACCCGCAGCATATGCACCCCCCACCTGCCGAACTGCGAAGCTGTTCAACAGCATCCGGTCAGATTTGGGATTATACCATTGCCTATGGAAAAACAGGAAAAAGGGTGTACGGAATTTCTCCGTACACCCTCACCACTCAATGAATTATGAAAAGTTATTTACTTCGGGAGTTTATGTATTATTTCTTACAGTCGGCAGTTAAGAATGCAACTAACATCCATACCGTCTTTTCCTGTTCTTTCAGATAATCGCTTATCATTGAACCGGTCGCTTCGTCTTTTGCCTCTGAAGCAGCGATTATAAGCGAGCGCTCTTCTTCTATAATAACGCTGAATGCGTCAAGTATACTCTTTGCCGCTTCGTCGCAGCATGAGACCCCTGATACTTCTTTTACACGGGATACCTCGAGGTATTTGCTTAAGGCGTTTACCGGTTTGCCGCCCAGCATCATGATGCGTTCGGCTATTTCGTCTATTTTACTGGCGGCGTCGTTATACAACTCTTCAAACTTGCTGTGGAGTACAAAAAAGTTATGCCCTTCAATATTCCAGTGAAACCCTCGCAGATTTGCATACAACAACTGGTAATCGGCCAGTAACTGTTGGTACCCTGCAATCACTTTGCTTGTTTTTGAAGCATCCAGGTGAATAAAATCTAATGTTTTCATAATTGTTCGTTTTTGTAGTTTATAATCATTTTCTTTTTTTTATCTGACACAAAGATAAAGCAGGAAATCGTATGCTGCAAACAGATAATTTCTATGCAGGATAGAGATGCTCTATATGACCGGTACCATTTGAACATGCGCATCCCTGCCTCAAAGCATATCACGCCGGGGATCGAAAGGGCCGTCAGGGGGCAGTGACCTGATGATGCCTGTGCCCCACTGCGGGAAACTGTGATAGCTGAAGAAAACGCCCGACAATATCATCATCGGCATAGTGACGGCACTGATCCGGCCGGCGCCTGCCTCCGTCTTTGAGGTGCGGCCTGAAACCAATATGCCGATGGCTGTAAAGGCCAGGTTGCCGGCCAGGAATAAAAACCGCCGGCGCGCCGATATTGCCATGTATATGTATGTCGAACAAAGTCTGAAATCTGTTTCATATCGATACCGCTCCGGCACACAGGCAATTGCCCGACATTCAGGCAGGGCGTCTGTCTGATGCCGGGCAATGTATCTGCTACCCCGCGAGGGTGTTTATTGGCGGATGCGGAAGCTGTATGACACGCGCGCTTTGGCAGCGCCGGAGTTTGAGCCCGCTGAGCCGCTCGAGGCGCCGTAGCTGCCGCCACCGCCTCCTCCGCCACCGCCGCTGCCTTTGGGGTTATAGTTATCGTCAGTAGCGCCCTGGCCGCCACCACCGCCGCCGCCATAGCCTCCTCCGCCACCGCCTCCTCCTCCGGTGCCGCTGGCAGCGTTGCTGGCTCCGTTGCCGCCGCCTATGCTGCTGCCGCTGTTGCCGGTGGCGTTCCCGCCCCCGCCGCTGCCTCCGCTGCCGTTTCTTCCGGCTCCGCCTCCAGCGCCTACAGGAGTAGCTTGACCTGCAGTTCCGTTGCTTCCGTTGCTGCCCTGGGTGGATCCGCCTCCGCCCGCGCCTCCGACGCCGCCTCTGCCTCCGCCAGTGCCGAAGGCGCCGAAGAGGCCTCCTCCTCCTCCGCCGCCGGCCACGAGGATGCGCGAAGCAAGCGACCCGGCGTCGTTCCAGTCTCCCCCGACGGTGCGGAAGTCCGTACCCCCTCCGCCTCCGCCGCCGCCAGTGTATGAGAGACCTCCGCTGCCCCCGCTTCCTCCTCCGTATCCTACGTAGATATACAGTGTCTCCTCAGCCTTCATCGTACGAGTGCTCTTGGAATATCCGCCTTTGCCTCCGACGGCTCCGCCGCTGCCCCCGGTACCGCCCTGTGCTCCCCAGGCCTCAAGCGTGTAAACGCCGTCTCGGGGAGCGGTGAAGGTATGCACGCCGCCGGCGAAGTCGACCACGGCCTCTTCGGTGACGAAGACGACGGTGTCTGTGCTCAGGCCGTACAGCCTGCCTGCCTCTATCGCAAGATCTGCGCCCGTCATTACGGTAAACGTCTTATCGACGCCGCTGCTTTTCAACTTCGAGCGTATCTTAACCGTCGTACCCGTTGCGCCGGCCCCCAGCACCGTGGGGTAGAGGTAGAAGCTTCGGCCGTTGTTGGTAAGGTCGCCGGCAGCCAGTGAATAAGTCAGTCCGCCTGACGAAGGGGCCGTTGGTGCAATGTCATT
>JAISBL010000097.1 GCA_031266215.1 Tannerellaceae bacterium
CGCACGAATGCGACAAACGTGCGCACGAATGCGATAAACATGCGCACGAATGCGACAAACGTGCGCACGAACACGATAAACGTGCGCACGAACACGACAAACGTGCGCACGAATATGGCAAACGTGCGCACGAATACGGCAAACGTGCGCACGAACGCAACAAACGTGCGCACGAATACAACAAACGTGCGCACGTTTATGCCATTTTCTTTTAATTTTTGAACGATTTATTTATCTTTACCCCCGTTTTATTACCTTATACACTGATTTATTAACCACTAAACACACAATTACCATGCATAGAGCAGCAATACTTGAGAAGCCGGACGAAGACTTCCTGTCATTTGCAAAGAACATCAATGAACAGTGCCGTAAACATTCGGAAGAGTGGCAAATAGACAGGGATCGCCTCGACTCGCTGGCGGTCCTGGTAGCCGCTGCCGACGTGGCGTTCCAGGCAAGTGGCAACCACGCCACACGCAACCAGATAACAACGGTTACCAAAAAGACAGCCTTCGGCGAACTGAAGCGCTTCCTGTCCGGCTTTATAAACTACCTTTCAGGAAGCACAACCGTGCCCGACTACGCACTGGCCGAGATGCACTTGCGCCCCCGCAGGCAGCACTCGCGGCAGCCGCTGCCCCCGCCTGTCGAAACGCCGGCTATCAACGTCATACGCGTCCACGACAAGCTCATTGTGTGCGCCAAACGAATTGGTAACGGGCATCCGACGCACGGCGTTCAGGTGAAACACTACTTCGGCTTCAGGCTCCGCTGGCGTTTTGAAGACGAAACCCACTGGCGCACCGAAATATCCACCCGCCTGCGCTACACCCTCAGCTTCGACGACAAAGACGAAACCAGGCGCATCATCCTCACGGCAGCCTGGGTCAACCCCCGCCTCCAGGAAGGCCTCTGGTCGGCCGAAATGTCCGTAGTCGTCGGATAACAGAAGCGCCACGGGCATTTTGGATATTGCCCGTGGCGCCGCCACTTATTACCATTTAACAAAAGGAGCTTTGTCGAGGTACTCATAACACTTTCCGACCGAAACGAGCGGCTCGTATTTGTATTCCTCCTGCTCGACGAAGTAATCTTCAAGACCTGAGCCGGGGGTGGGGAAGAGGTCGAAAACCTCCTTCATCCTCACATTACCTTCGCCAAACTCAGTCGCGGCCCTTGTCCGTAGGTTGGTGTCGCGGATATGAAGCACGCCGAAACGTCCCGGGTATTCCATCAGGTATCCGACGTAATCAGCCATCACGTTCGCCACATGCCCTATGTCCATCTGGAACGTCACAAGCTCTTTGTCCGTCAGCTCAATGTATTTCTGATAAGGGATCTGCCTCTCTATCGGGGCGAACTCCTCGGTGTGGTTGTGGTAGGCGAATTTCAGTCCGAAACCCTTAGCCAGTTCGCCTATGCGGTTAAACGTCTCCGCCAGCTTTTTCACCTCATCCAGCTTCGTATACCGCCCGCCCGGGTATCCGGCCTGCACGATCCACTTTGCTCCGGCGGTGCGCGTATCTTCCATATTCAGTTTCACCGCATCCCAGGCCTCGGCGGTGTCGTTTGCATATACCCCGAAGCCGGTGTGCGAGCTTGTCATCCGCATCCCGAGGTCGGCCAGTAGCTTCTTAAAGTCGGAAGGCGATTTGCCGAAATACTTCCTCGCACTGTAGCCGTAGCTTTCCAGCAGCCGGTAGCCCATGCCTGCCACAGCCTTCAGCGTCCCGTCCGGGTCGCTGCTCATGTCCTTGCGCAGGCTGTACAGTTGCAGCCCTATTTGCTTGTTCGCCGCCCTGTGCGAAGTTACGGCCTGCGCCTTTTGCACAGAAACGCCGGAAATGGCAGCCAGGCTTAAAGCCGCGCCGCCCTGTTTAAAAAAATGTCGTCTGTTCATAACACAAATGATTTATGGGATTAAGAAAGAGAATTAATCGTCCAAAGGACGCAAAAGTTCTTCAATAACACGGGGATAATGCGCATGTTCCAAAGCATGTATCCTTTCGGCCAGCTTTTCGGGCGTATCGCCGGGCAAAAGCCTGCATGAAGCCTGGAAGATGATTTCCCCCTCGTCGTAATGCTCATTAATATAATGTATAGTGATTCCCGATTCTTTTTCGCCCGCCGCCACTACCGCCTCGTGCACATGCATGCCATACATACCCTTTCCCCCGTACATGGGGAGGAGCGCCGGATGTATATTGATTATCGACCGGGGGAAGGCGTCGGTCAGCCGCCAGGATATTTTATTCATAAACCCCGCCAGGACAATAAAGTCGGCCCCGTATTCGGCCAGTTTGTCTATGACAGGCGCAGCCTCCGCGAACTCGCCTGCGGTGAAGGTAAAAGAAGGCACCCCCAGGGCCCTAACACGCGCATGCACGCCCGCCCCGGGGTTATTCGACAGCGTCAAAGCCACCCTTATAAAGTCGCTATCCGCAAAATACCGTATAATATTCTCTGCATTGGAGCCTGCACCGGAGGCAAAAACAGCAATCCGTCTCATCTTTCACGTTATTAATATGCACAAGAAAAGAAAAAATGCGCAGTTTTGCGCATTTTTAGGTTTTTATATTTGTTTGGTAATACAAAAAATTCTTTTCTTTGCGCTGCAAATTTAAAAACTATATTCTTATTTATTAATCTAAATTCAAAAAGTTATGTCTGAAGTTGCATCCAGAGTAAAAGCTATTATCGTTGACAAATTGAGTGTCGAAGAAACAGAAGTAACAAACGAAGCGAGCTTTACGAACGATTTAGGAGCAGACTCCCTTGACACTGTGGAACTGATCATGGAATTTGAAAAAGAATTTGGGATATCCATCCCCGATGATCAGGCTGAAAAGATTGCTACCGTAGGCGACGCCATCGCTTATGTCGAAGCAAATAAGCCGGGTGAGAAATAATTTCTTCATTTCGAATTATGGAGTTAAAAAGAGTTGTAGTAACAGGTCTTGGAGCTGTTACTCCTCTTGGTAACAGCCTGTCCGCCACATGGGAAGGCCTTATCAGGGGAAAGAGCGGGGCAAAGCCTATTACTCAGTTTGACGCATCAAAATTCAAGACGCGTTTTGCCTGTGAAGTAAAAGATTTCGATCCGCTGCAAATAATCGACAGGAAAGAAGCGCGCAAATGCGACCGCTATGCGCTGCTGGCCCTCAGCGCGGCAAAAGACGCAATAACAGATGCGGGATTCGATCTGGAGAAAGAAAACCTCGACCGCATAGGCGTCATCTTCGCTTCCGGCGTAGGAGGGATAAAAACATTTGAAGAAGAGGTAAACGGATATGACGAAGAACGCGGCCCGCGCTTCAATCCCTTCTTTATTCCCAAAATGATCTCCGACATCGCCGCCGGACAAATATCCATGACATACGGGTTCAGAGGGCCTAATTTCGCCACCGTATCCGCCTGTGCATCCTCCACCAATGCCATTTCCGATGCATTCAACTACATCCGTCTGGGTAAAGCCGACGCCATCGTCACCGGAGGCGCCGAAGCAGCTATCTCAGCCGCCGGCGTAGGCGGGTTCAATGCCATGAACGCCCTTTCCACCCGCAACGAATCTCCTGAAGCAGCCTCGCGCCCGTTCAGCGCCAGCCGTGACGGGTTTGTGCTGGGAGAAGGCTCGGCCTGCCTGATTCTGGAAGAGATGGAACATGCAATATCAAGAGGGGCCGTCATATACTGCGAAATCGCAGGCTCAGGGCTGTCGGCGGACGCCTACCACCTCACAGCCTCACACCCTGACGGACTGGGAGCCAAGCTTGTAATGAAAAATGCCCTCGAAGATGCGGAAATGAAGCCCGAAGAAATCGACTACATCAATGTACACGGAACGTCTACGCCGGTGGGAGACATATCGGAGGCCAAAGCAATCAAAGAAGTCTTCGGACAGCATGCATACAAACTGAACATAAGTTCAACCAAATCAATGACAGGCCATCTGCTCGGAGCGGCAGGGGCGCTGGAAACAATCGCCTGCATAATGGCGGTGAAGGAAAGCATCATCCCCCCGACAATCAACCACGAAGAAGGAGACGAAGACCCGGAGATAGATTACAAACTGAACTTTACCTTCAACAAAGCGCAGAAAAGAGAAATAAAAGCGGCATTATCAAACACTTTCGGCTTCGGCGGACACAATGCAAGCATTATTGTAAAAAAATTTAAGAAATAACCCACCTACCACCACACACCGTTGTTAAAACGTATACATAAAATGATAAGGCTTCTCAGGAATAAAAAAAAGGAGCCTTATCGGTCTTTATATAAGTTGCTTGGATTTTATCCCGGCAATATCGGATTATATGAAGAAGCCTTCCTGCACACATCGGCGGCAGAGCCCGGACACGGCAGGCGGCATCATAACGAACGGCTCGAATTTCTGGGAGACGCCGTCCTCGACGCAGTGATAGCCGACATACTGTATAAACACTTTCCCAACTACCGTGAAGGTTTCCTCACCAACACCCGCTCCAAAATCGTTCAGCGCGAAAACCTGAACCGCGTAGCCGTAAAACTGGGACTGCATAAGATGCTCATCGTGACCACGCGGCTGCATACGCACAACAACTACGTATATGGCAATGCCCTGGAAGCCCTGATAGGCGCCGTTTACCTTGACCAGGGCTACCGCAGGTGCTATAAGTTTATAGACAACGTTATCATCAGGAAGTACGTAGACCTTGACAGCATCGCCCGCAAGAAGGTGAACTTCAAGTCGTCACTCATCGAATGGAGCCAGAAGAATAAACTTGAAGTATCGTTTGACCTGATAGAATCGTTTGTCGACAACGACGGGAACCCCATGTTCCAGAGCAAAGTAACCCTGCTCGACCGCCAGATAGGCGTAGGCGCCGGCTACTCAAAAAAAGAATCGCAGCAGAACGCAGCCAGGATGGCTGTCGGCAAACTGCGCAACGACAAGAAGACGCAACAGTTCATAGCCGACTTCAGGGAAAGCCGGCATAACGGGGCCGTCGCCGGCAGCGGGGTTGAAGAACTGCCGCGTGAGCCTCATCATGATGACGGACAATAACCTCCCATACCATTACACCACCGGGCAATGGAACTGAGCTGCACAATCATAGACGACGAACCGCTGGCCGTCAGCCTGCTGGAAAGCTACGTAAACAAGACCCCCTTCCTGCAATTGAAAGGGACGTATAACAGCGCCATCGACGCCCTCGCCCGGCTGAGTGAACAGCCCGTGGACCTGATCTATATCGACATACAGATGCCCGAACTAAGCGGACTGGAGTTCTCGCGCATCGTCGCCGATGACGCGCGTATCGTATTTACAACCGCCTTCGGACGTTACGCCCTGGACAGTTACAGGGTAAATGCACTGGATTACCTGCTAAAGCCCATAAACTACCCCGACTTTCTGCAATCGGCCAACAAAGCTCTCCAGTGGTACGAACTGCTCCAAAGGCAGGAAACAAAAAACGCCGCCGCCCCGCCGCCGCCCTGCGTGGTTGAAGCGGAGACCATCTTCATCAAAAGCGAATACAAACTGATACAGATAGAGCTGCGCAGGATACTTTACATCGAAGGGTTAAAAGACTACATAAAAATATACATCGATGGAGAACCCCGCCCTGTCATCTCGCTGATGAGCATGAAAACGATGGAAGACCTTTTGCCCTCCAGCCGCTTTGTCCGCGTGCACCGCTCATTCATCGTGCAGCCTGAAAAGATAAGGGTGATAGACCGCAACCGCATTGTCTTCGGAAAAGAACATATCCCCATCTCCGACAGCTACCGCCAGAGGTTCAACGACTTCCTGAACGAACGCTCCCTTATGCCCAGAATGTAGGCCCGGCCTCCCACCTCTGCCCTTTTAACCCGTCATTATTGCTGCGAAGCGACGAACTACTTTGCGGGTTTTCATTTATGCCTGCGACAAACAGTTAAATAATCAGAAAAAAGCCATATATACATTATGCGAAATGCGAAAAAGTTATATGTTTGTGCCAACGAGTTATGCCATATACACCTTTATATATTAATAGACCAAGTAAAATATTTTATAAATTAAAAAACATTATTATGAAAACAGACATGAACTTAATGAGAGGCTTTATTTTATTCTGCGGATTACTATCCTATAGTTGTAGTAATGACGGGTTTATAGAAAGTACGGACCAAGTGACAGAAAGTCACAAACTTCCCGAGAAAGAAGTTACAGCATTATTAATTGACTTTATTGACGGCTGTGATATTAATACAAAGAGTGGAAATGATGTTACTATTGGTGACTATAAAACCGTAACGTATACGAGTTTTGGTATTGAAGATGGAGCTATTGACCTGGAATCAGAAGATATTTCTGTGTATGAATATGATATTAAGTCTGGAGACAAAGATGGATATGCTCTTGTTGTTGGTGACGACAGGATAAAAAAGGTTTTGTCATTTGTCGAATATGGCAGCTTAGATGATACCTTATTTATTGAACCACTAAAAGAATACATGCGTGCTATCCCTCACATCTTAACAATGGACTTGGCTACTCATTACGGGATAATTCCACCCGAACAAACATTGGCAACCAGAGTTGGTGATGAGTCGTATTATGAATGTTTTCTCCCAACTGAATGGGGGCAAACTTACCCATATAATAAAAATTGCCCAACTGCAACTTGCACTAATCCTTCGTACAATGGACATTATCCTGCAGGTTGTGTCCCTGTCGCAGTTGCACAGATATTAGCATACTATCAAGTTCCATCCAGTGTAAGTTGGAGTTCTGTTTTATCTAGTTATTATGTTACATCAAATTCTTCTGCGACTGTGCAAAACCAGGTAGGAGCGCTAATTTACAGCATAGGGAGTGCGCTTCAAGTAAGTTACTCTTGTAATGGCACAGGAGTTTCAAACTCAGCATCTGTTCCAAGTGTTTTATCATCGTATGGACTTCTTCATGGGGGGCTCCAAAGTTATTCGTTGGCGACAATAATTAACAGCTTATCTAATAGTAGGGTTGTTTACATGGATGGTATTGCACTAGAGGGTGGGCATGCGTTTGTATGTGACGGCTGGTATGGAGGTTCTGACTATAATAATCTACATATAAATTGGGGTTGGAATGGTTCCTCTAATGGTTGGTATTATATTTCAGCAAGTTCACCATCATTCGATACTGGCAGTTATGTATTTAATTATAACTTTCACATCATCCCCGACATTAGAAAATACTAAATATCAAACATCATGAAAAAGTTTATTTTTTGCTTATGCTTAAGCATAACATGTATGACCGCTTGTCAAAGCGATTTAAACAAAGAAGATACACCGGCTGAAAAGAGCGAAACTGTGACTCAGCTCCAGGAAAAAGATAAAGCTATTGCCGGGCAGACTAATGTGTTTGCATTTCGTTTATTGCAGACGGTGACAAAAAATGAAGAGGCGGACAGAAACATTGTCATCTCCCCAATAAGCGCAAGTTTGGCTTTGGGAATGCTTAACAATGGAGCCGGGGGGCAAACACAGAAAGAGATACAACAGGTATTGATGAATAATGCGGACTTGTCGAAGGAAGAGCTAAATGAGTTTTTCCGAAGAATGATGTCCACTGCTCAACAAGCCGATGCCAGTATCTCATTAGGAAATGCTAATTCAATATGGATTGATCCTTCGTTTCCTGTATTAGACGCTTTCGTAAAGGTTAATAATGAATGGTACGGCGCGGAAGTACGGAATGAAAACCTTTCCGACATGGCAACCGTTCAACTGATCAATGATTGGTGCAGCGCCCATACGAATGGAATGATATCCGAAATCATTGACAAACCTTCAGACGCATTACTTATGCTGATTAACGCATTATACTTTAAAGGCGCATGGACGGTTCCTTTCGAGAAGGAAGACACTAAGGACGAGATTTTCCATAACGGCGACCGCAGCGATACGGCTGTTCCAACTATGCAGATAGAATCGTCGTTCAATTACTCGCGGGAAGAGACGTTTGACTTGCTCGAACTGCCCTACGGAAACGAATCGTTTAGCTTTAACATACTCCTTCCCCACAAGGACGTACCTCTGTCGTCGGTTATTGAAGGACTGAATGCAGAAAAGTGGGCTCAAAGTCTGAGCCATTTGCGAGGGAGTAAGCTTGCTGTTAAATTACCCCGCTTCAGTATTGAATACGGGAAAGATTTGCTGGGCGATATAACATCGTTAGGAGTCAATTTAAGTGAAGGTGCAGACTTTTCACTTATCAATCCTACAGTTCCATTGTCGGTAGACCAAATACTGCAAAAAACATCTGTGGAAATAACGGAAGAAGGGTCCGAAGCTGCCTCCGTTACGCTGGTGACCGTTTTAACTTCTCCGGGAGAACCCACGACTACCTCGTTTTACGTTGACCGTCCGTTCCTGTTTATTATAAAGGAAAAGATTTGTGATGCAATCTTTTTCATCGGTGCAATCAGAAACCTCTGATGTGTAAGTGCCAGTAATAATACAAGCTCTCGTTTACTTTAACCTGGCATAATTCTGAAGCCTTAGCAGATGCAACCTCTGCTAAGGCTTCAGTACGCAAAAAGGTATGGGAAGACCGTCACTGGTTTTTTTCTTCATACATAATTTGCGTTCGTTATATTTTTTACCTGTTTTGCTTTTGTTTTTCGATTATTTATTTACATTTGCGCCTAAATATCTGTTTGCGCAAATTCAGACGTTGTGAAATGAGATCTACATGTAAAGTTCTAATAATAACATCAGGGGTGTATTTTTCATATCCGGTATATTTGCTCTGCATACTATAACAAAAACACAATACGAATGTCTAATACAATAAACTTAATCCAATTAAAAAATAATGACTCATGAAAACTTTTAAAAACATGTTTCTGTTCATTGTGATTGCCCTGGGACTTTCCTGCTTTCAGGCAATGGGACAGGTAACCGTAGGCTCAGACATCGCTCCCCTGTCGGGAGTTTTACTGGATATTAAGTCGCAGGCTGCCGATCCAAGTACTAATGCAACGACAACGGGGACGGCAGGCGGTGGTCTGGGACTTCCCCGCGTGGTGTTAACAAGCGAAACAACGTTAGCCCCATTCCTGCCTTCTGCAACTGCGGCCGAAATGAAAGCGCGCGCCGGCCTGATGGTCTATAACGTTTCAACTACTTCGCCCTTCAAACCGGGAGTTTACGTGTGGAACGGCACTAAGTGGACTACCACCGGAGAAGGGATCAGGTATTTCTACATGCCTTCATGCAATATTGAGGTGGCAAGTACGGGTACCAAGACGTTCAACCTGTATAATGAATACGTGAGACAGTTCACCAGGTCGGGAAACGGCACGTTCATAACAAGTAACTCAAGTATTAATTACGTACCTTCCCCTGAACTCACAAGGCTGTATGCGGCAAACGAACTGGATTACGTGATCACTTATTACGATACCAGCGTTTTCACCGGTGTTAGCATCAACGCCGCCGGATTGATGAGTTATACTGTAAACACTACCAATACCACCTCGGCCACATATTTCAACATCGTATTTATCGTCAAATAATTAAGATGGCTCTCCCGTCATGTCGGAACATGACGGGAGAGCCATCTGCTTATCCCACAACACACATAAAAATCCCGTGAGGGATACTACTTAGCGTTCTGATACGTTTTATTCTTATCTTTGCGGCTCTCACCCCCTATATGCCTCACTTGCATATAAGGGCTTTTTATGCGGACAAACTATTATCCTTTTTAAAGTATGCGAACATATAGACTTTTCAACAACGTATTAGGATGGATCACATTCTTAATAGCATCTGCGGTATATTTACTGACCATAGAGCCTTCGGGCAGTTTCTGGGACTGCGGCGAGTTTGTTTCCTCAGCGTATAAGCTGGAAGTAGGGCATCCCCCCGGGGCGCCTTTCTTTATACTTATTGCCAACCTGTTTACGCAACTGGCATCAGGCGTCGAAGGCGTAGCGCGGATGGTGAACTCCATGTCGGCCATCTCCAGCGGACTTACCATCCTGTTCCTGTTCTGGACGATCACCCACCTGGCGCGTAAGGTCGTTGTAAGGGACGGAAAAGAAATTACCGCCGCCCAGACCATAACCATCATGGGTAGCGGACTGGTGGGAGCCCTGGCTTATACCTTCAGCGATACGTTCTGGTTCAGCGCCGTCGAAGGCGAGGTTTACGCTCTTTCATCCCTGTTTACAGCGCTTGTGTTCTGGCTCATACTGAAATGGGAAGACGCTGCCGACCATCCTCATTCAGACCGTTGGATCGTACTGATAGCCTACCTGATGGGGCTCAGCATCGGAGTCCACCTGCTGAACCTGCTCTGTATCCCCGCTATCGTGCTGGTTTATTATTATAAGAGGTTCAGGAATCCTACGATGAAAGGAACCATCGTTGCCCTGATCGTCTCCTTTGTCATTATAGCCCTGATGATGTTCGGCGTGGTGCAGGGACTTGTAGAAGTGTGCGGACTGTTTGAACTCCTGTTCGTCAATGTACTGGGTATGCCTTATAATTCGGGTGTGTTTGCTTACATTATAATATTGGGCGGCGTACTGTCATGGGCTATATACGAAACCATGCGATCGGAAGTGAAGGAAAACCGGATGAAGATATCCTTTATACTCTCTATCGTACTGCTGGGCATCCCCTTTATCGGTAGCGGATACTGGCTGGGAGCTTTGCTGATAGCCGCCCTGGTCATCTTCATGTTCGTAAACAGGAGAACTAATATCAAGCTGCTTAATACCATCCTTATATCCATGCTGGTGATTGTGACAGGCTATTCGTCGTATGCAATGATCATGATACGCTCGTCGGCCGGGACCCCGATGGATCAGGACTCTCCCAAAGACATATTCAACCTCTCCACCTACCTGGCGCGCGAACAGTACGGACAGGTACCGCTCATATACGGCCAGACCTACGTCTCCGAAGTGAAATACAAGCGCGAAGGGACTATCTGCTCGCCTTCATATACCAGCGGAGCGCCTACATGGAGCCGCATCATCAAGACGTCTGAAAACGAGAAAGACCGTTACTACGTCTCAAACTACTCCCAGACGCCCGAAATGGAGGAGAAGCTAAACATGCTCTTCCCCCGTATGCACAGCAAGCAGGGCAGTCATGTGGCAGCATATAAGGAATGGGCTAAGATCAAAGGCGTACCCGTGACGTATAGCCGGTGCGGAGAAAACACTACCGTTATGATGCCTACCTTCGCCGAAAACCTGAGATTCTTCTTCAACTACCAGCTCAACTTCATGTATTGGCGTTACTTCATGTGGAACTTCTCCGGACGCCAGAACGACATTCAAAGCCGGGGCGAAGTTATAAACGGTAACTGGATAAGCGGCATCCCGTTCATAGACGAGCCAAGGGTAGGCCCCTCGGATGGCCTGCCCTATGACATTGCCCATAACAAGGGACATAACGTTTACTACATGCTCCCGCTACTGCTGGGTATAATCGGACTGCTATACCAGGCCTATTCGGGGAAAAAAGGCATCGAGGGATTCTGGATCACCTTCTTCCTCTTCTTCATGACGGGGATAGCCATTGTGCTTTACCTTAACCAGACGCCCGATCAGCCCCGCGAACGTGATTATGCCTATGCCGGCTCGTTCTACGCTTTCTGTATCTGGGTTGGATTCGGAGTGGCCGGAGTGGCGCGGGCGATGGAGAAGTATATCAAAGCTCCTCCCATAGTCGCCGCCGGCGTCGCAACAGTCGCATGCATACTCGTACCCATTCAGATGGCCGGGCAGAACTGGGACGACCACGACCGGTCAGACCGCTATACCACCCGTGACTTCGGACAGAACTACCTGCAATCCTGCGAACCCAACGCTATTATCTTCACGTACGGCGATAACGATACCTTCCCCCTGTGGTACGCCCAGGAGGTGGAAGGCATACGCACGGACATACGCGTATGTAACACCAGTTACCTGCAGGCCGACTGGTACATAGACCAGATGAAGCGGCAGGCTTATGAATCGGACCCGCTGCCCATTTCCTGGGAACACAAAGACTTTGTGCAGGGCACGCACGACGTAGCCTATGTCATGGAAGCTACCCCGCAGGCGATTGATCTGAGAACGGCCCTCGAATTTGTACGCACCGACGACCCAAGGTATAAGAAGCTGCCGGGATACAGCCAGGACATAGACTATATCCCCTCGCATACGCTTACCTACAAGGTCGATTCGGCGGCAGTTGTCAACAGCGGTACGCTTAGCCCCGGGCACCTGCCTTATATGCTCAATGAAATGACCATCGACATGAGCAGTAAGAACACCCTGGGCAAGCAGGAACTGATAATACTGGATATACTACGCACCAATAACTGGCAGCGGCCGTTATACTTTGCCATCACAGTGCCCCCGGATCAGTTTGTACGCCTGGACGGCTTCATGCAACAGACCGGGATGGCCCATCAGATAGTGCCTTTGAACACAAAGGATTCGTCACTTACCATCAACACCGAAAAGATGTATGACAACGTGATGAACAAGTTCAAATGGGGCAATGTGAACAAACCCGGCATATACCTGGACGAGACCGTCATGAGGATGTGCAAGAGCTACCGTATGAACGTGTTCTCGGTACTGGCAAGAAAGCTGATAGAAGAAGGCCAGAACGAAAAAGCCCTCAGGACGCTCGACAAGGCGATGGAGGTGCTGACGCCCGAAAACGTCCCCCTGGACTACAGCGCCGTATACATCCCCGAATATTACTACATACTTGGGGAAAAGGAAAAGGCCGAAGCTATCTACGACCAGATGGCCCGGATAGCGGTGGACAACCTTAACTGGTTCTTCCGCCTCCGTCCGTCGCTCCGCACCTCCGTCATGTTTCCGCTGGAACAAAACATGGCTGTCCTTCAGGAAGTCATCCGCCAGGGCGAACAGTACGACGCCGAATATGCAGGCAGGTACAGGGATGCGTTTGACGACTTCCACATGAAATACTCCGTCATCACGAGAGAGTGATATGTTTATAGAACAACCGCCCTCACTATACAGGGCGTTCTTCCCGGGGGCGATCTGGAGGATGCCGGCCGAAGCAAAATGCGTGTACCTCACCTTTGACGACGGCCCCATCCCCGGGATCACCCCCTGGGTGCTTGATACCCTCGACCGGTATGGCGTAAAGGCCACCTTCTTCTGTGTAGGCGATAACGTCAGGAAACATCCCGATGTCTACCGCATGATCATCGACAGAGGCCACCGGACGGGCAATCACACCTACAACCACATACAGGGCATACGATTCATGACGTCCGACTACCTCGACAACGTCCGCAGGGCCGGGGAGTATATAGACAGCACACTCTTCCGCCCGCCGCACGGGCATATGCGCCTGCGGCAGGTACTGGGACTCCGGCAGTCGTACCATATCATAATGTGGGACGTCGTTACCCGCGACTACAGTCCGCACATGAACCCCGCCGGCGTACTGGGAGTAGTGAAGAAATACACACGCAACGGCTCCTTTATCGTCTTCCACGACTCCCTGAAAGCCGAAAGGAACATGAAACAATCACTACCCCCCGCTATCGAATGGCTGATGGCTGAAGGATACGCATTTAAAATAATCGACATATGAGACGTCGTTTCTTTCTATACCTTCTTACGGCGCTTCTGCTGGCGCCGCTCGCACTGGCAGGCGGACTGAGAGACAGTATCGCCGCGCTTGAAGGCGTCAGCCGGGTTGAAGAACTGCACACGGAGCGCTACGCCGGGAAGTACCTCGTACACATCACACAGCCGTTAGACCATAGCCGCCCCGAAGCCGGGTCGTTCACGCAACGGGTAGTTGTCTGCCACGCCGGGACAGACCGCCCGACCGTTATCGTGACCGAAGGCTATGGCGGCAATTACGCCATGTTGCCTCATTATCAGGACGAGGTGTCGAGACTGCTGGACGCCAACGTCATCTTCGTAGAACATCGCTACTTCCTTGAGTCCACGCCCCCGCCGCCGGCCGGATGGGAATACCTGACGGCCGCGAACTCGGCCTCCGACCTGCACCGCGTCACCACTGCCTTCAAGGCTCTCTACCAGGGCAGGTGGATAAGCACCGGCGTGAGTAAGGGCGGACAAACGACACTGATATACCGCGCCTTCTTCCCCGACGACGTAGACCTGTCCATCCCATACGTCGCGCCGCTCTGCCGGGGCGTTGAAGACGGGAGGCATGAGGAGTTTCTCCGCCGTGTCGGCACGAAGGCGCAGCGCAGAAGGGTGGAAAACTTCCAACTGGAGATACTCAGACGAAAGGAGTCGATGGTCGCGCGTCTGGAGGCTTTCTGCCGCGAGAAAGGGCTTACCTTCCGTATCCCCATGGCCGAAGTACTTGACTACTGCGTCCTGGAGTATGCCTTTGCTTTCTGGCAATGGGGAACACACGTGAACGACATTCCCTCTACGGCCGACCCGGACGACGAAATGCTCTTTAACCACCTGACAGACATCTCCGGCCCCGATTACTTCGCCGAGAACCAGCCTAACGCCCCTTTCTTCGTACAGGCGGCGAAGGAGCTCGGATACTATGGGTACGACACGCGCCCGTTCAGCCGCTACCTGACGATATCCGGCGCCGGAGGCTACATGGAAAAGCTCATGCTCCCCGACAGCGCCGGGACTCCCGCCTTCGACCCGTCCACCTACCGCAGGGTCTATGAGTTCCTCAGGGATAACGACCCGAAGATAATCTACATCTACGGCGAGCTTGACCCCTGGAGCGCAGTACACGCACCGGTATTCAGAAAGAAAACCAACACGCGCTTCTTCTTCCAGCCCCTCGGCAGCCACCGCGCACGCATCGGCAACATGCCCGAAAAGATGAGAGACACCATCGTCCGCCTCATCCGCCAGTGGCTCGACATGCCCTGAGATCCTCCCCAGACTGTCCGAAAACTAAATTTAAGCTCCGGAGAGTCGCATATTTGCGTTTGTGCCCAGGCAGGCGCCCGGATAAAAAAGCCCTGCCGGTTAGTTCCCGTACAGCCTCCCCCGCGTCATAATCTTTCGGAGCGAAACGAATGCCCCACGGGCGGATACCCTTCTCCGGGTGTTTTCTTCGTCGGCGCCGGCGGCGTGGAGACAAGGGCGCTGACCGTCATCAGCAACAGGCCTTCGGTCGTTATGGTTGTCGCCCCCATGCTCTCTGAGGGGGTATATTATCCTGTTAAAATGGTTGCTCAATATTCAACAGTCGGCCGTACACTGCAAAAGCCTGAGGTTACTGTATTCCCTGCGCCCCCTCTCTGCGTCTGCTATGCGCGCCCTTCCTCCTGAATTCCTTATACACTACTTTATAAACTCTTCACACGCTACTGTGTTAGGCGTTCACACGCCCTGTGTTAGGCGTTCACACACTACTGTGTTAGGCGTTCACACACTACTGTGTTAGGTGCTCACACACTACTGTGTTAGACGTTCACACGCCCTGTGTTAGGCGTTCACACACTACTGTGTTAGGTGTTCACACGCCCTGTGTTAGACGTTCACACACTACTGTGTTAGGTGTTCACACGCCCTGTGTTAGGTGTTCACACGCCCTGTGTGGATAGTTCCACACGCTACTGTATTAGATTCTCACAGTTATGCCTGTTAGCTCTTCACAGCTATACCTGTTAGCTCTTCACAGTTATGCCTGTTAGCTCTTCACAGCTATGCCTGTTAGCTCTTCACAGTTATGCCTGTTAGCTCTTCACAGCTATGCCTGTTAGCTCTTCACAGTTATGCCTGTTAGCTCTTCACAGTTATGCCTGTTAGCTCTTCACAGTTATGCCTGTTAGCTCTTCACAGTTATGCCTGTTAGCTCTTCACAGCTATACCTGTTAACTCTTCACAGTTATGCCTGTTAACTCTCCACAGTTATGCCTGTGGATTCATCGTGACCCGGGTTCGATGAAGGAGAATCAACGGCTCCCCCACGTCGTCATTGCTGCCTCCCTTACCGTTGCCCCCCCTAGGCTATCCGAAAACTAACTTTAAGCTCCGGAGAGTCGCATATTTGCGTTTGCGCTCAGACAGGCGCCCGAATAAAAAAGCCCTGTCGGTTAGTTCCGGGACAGCCTCCCCCTCCATACACAATAGAATGCGCCCGCCGGCCCCTTTGCCGGTCGTAAAGGTGAATTATCCGGAAGCTATTGCCTTCGCGGTTATTATTTTCCTTACATTTGCCGAACTATCCTCAAGCTTAGATCCTCATGCAACTATTTGTAAATGTGATGCAACCCGTGACAATGAAAGACGCAGATCCGGACTTTAATATACGTAAAGTGTTCCCTCTGCTGCAAACTCCCCTGCTCAATAAACTGATAGGGAGCGCCCTCCCCTCAGCCTATCTCATCTTTGAGAAGCTGGACGCGCTTGCCGCCCGGCATGCCGGTTATGAATATACCTCCGCTATGGGGCAGCTATGCCGCCTGGGTGATACCTGTGCGGAGGTGGAAGGCGCAGAACGCCTCACCCGCAGGCTCGATCGCTATCCGTTGCCCGACGTCTGGCGGGAGTTTTACCGTAATGAGATAAAGGATTTCTCCACTATGCTTCAACTACTCTTCGCCCTTGCCACTCACTGGGGAGAGGGGCGGAGCTATAAGGTGTATGAGTTTATGAACAAGGAGTTCCTGCCCGAAATAAAGAAGTTCTACGGCTTTGACCTCCACGGGCTGAAGAAGGCCCTGTCGAAGCTCGCTCACTTCAACGTCATCAACGCCGTCATGCCCCTTCTGGGAGACGAATATTGGGACGATGCGTACGCCGGCCATGTGTCGACCAACATCCTCGCCTCTTTCTTCCCGCTGCTCGACAAGGGGAACGCAAGGAAAGAGTTCGTGCACGAGACCTACGCAAAGGCCGAACGCCGTACGGTCTTCCTCCACCAGCACAGTGCCATACACTACTGGATGTCTGAGGCCTTCGGCCGGAAGCGCACAAAGGAGGCTTTCGCCGATTACTTCCGCCTGCGCTACCCCTTCTACCGCAAGTCCGACTACCTCGCCCCGCGCCCGCCGGCGGCAATACTTAAAAGCCCCCTGTCGGTCTTCGACTTCGCCCGCGCCTGCGAGCTGGGACTTATAGATGAGGCCGAGCTGCGCGAAGAATTGCAGGCGCGCGCCAACGCAGGCGAATCCCTCCGGCTGGCCTCGGCCTTTGCCACCGGCAGGCTCAGGCCCTGGCAGCGTAACCGCCTGGAGGCTTACGGGCAGACGGACTTCGCCCTCCTTTCCGGGATGGTGCAGAAGGTAAGGTCCGATATACTGGCTGGCGAACTGCTGCGGCCCGAGGCTACGGCCGGCTACTCGCCCCTGGCTCTCAGGCTGGAGTGCATAGAAGGCGCCGCCGCGTGGGTGGATATCCTCAGGGCCTATGGCAGCGAACCGTTTGCCAAGACCGACCATATCTACGGCTCAAGCTACACCCGCAGGGAGATACTCAGCAGGCTGCTCCATATCTGCCACCCCGCTGCAACAGACACAGCCGCCACGCTGGCGCCGCTCATAAAGGGAGCCGCCGGCCTATCCGACGAGCGCCTTGTGGAAGCTGCCATCTACTCCCCGCAGTGGCTCGGCATCGTAGAGGCTTACACCGGCTGGAAGGGACTCATGAGCATGGCCTGTTTCTTCCACGCTCATATAAACGACACGACAGACGGGCGCATGAAAGCCCTCATAGCCCGCTTCACCCCCATAGATGCCGAGGATTTGCAGGCCGGGGCTTTCGACGCCGACTGGTTTCGCCGGGCATCGCGCGAAGCAGGCGCAAAGCGCTTCGGCAGGATACTGCAGGCTGTCGGGCGCATCACCTCCGCCTCCGGGTACGCCAGGATATCGAGGTATATGGATGCCCTGAACGGTAAGCTCGACGCCCAGGAGGTAAAGAAGCAGGTGGAGGAGAAGCGTAGCCGCGAACTCCTGATGATATATGGCCTCATACCGCTGAGCAGGCGGTCGGCCGGCGACCTGGTCGAGCGTTACCGCTACTTCCTGCATTTCCTTGACCAGAGCCGGTCTTTCGGCTCACAGCGGCAGGAGAGCGAGAAGAAAGCCGTGCGGCTCGGACTTATGAACCTTGCCCGCAACGCCGGCTACTCATCCGTCACCCGCCTGGCGTGGCATGTCGAGACGCTGACTCAAAAAGACATCGCGCACTGCTTCGTCCCGCGCGAAATAAGCGGCGTCAGGGTCTGCATGAGGGTAGACGCCTCCGGTCGGCCCGGCATTCACTACTTCAAACAGGGCAAAGAGCTGGTCAACACCCCGGGCAGGCTCAGGAAAGACCCCTGCGTCGTCGGTCTCAGGAGCATCTGCAAGCATCTGCGATCCGCTTACGCCCACTCCGAAGTCATGCTCGAGCAGGCGATGGAGGAACATGAAGCCTTCATGGCGTCGGAGCTTGACGCATTCATGAAGAATCCCTTTATCCGGCCATCGCTGGAGCGCCTGGTCTTTATCATCGCCGACGGTGGGGGCAGGGCGACGGGGTTTTACACAGACGGCGGACTGGAGTCTGCCGAAGGCGACGTCACACCACTGGAGCCTTCCACCCGTGTGCGTATAGCCCATCCGGCCGACCTGCACGCACTCGGCGTAGCGCGTCTTTACGAGATATACTTCTACGACAATGCTCTGGTGCAACCTTTCGAACAGGTATTCCGCAGTTTCCACAGCCCCGCAGACGCCTCTGCCGAAGAGGGGGGGCCGGGGGCCGGGACTGTCTTCTACGGGGAAGCCGCAAACCTGTTCAGCAGCCGGGGGTGGATAAGCATTGACGAAGAGAGATGGCAGAAAGTATACCACAGCGATAACGTAGCCGTCATGGTCGAGACCCGTTCCCACGCCCTCAGTCCGGCCGACACAGGCCCATGCGTCATGGAAAGCCTGACCTGCTTCGATACTCTGAACGGCGCACCTCTGGCCGCATCCGACATCCCCGGCCACATCTATTCCGAAACCATGCGCGACCTCAGCGCCGCCTCCTGTGGCGCATCAGCACACAAATAAAGCAGATTGTATAAATCCTTAAGTTTGTGGAGTGAAAGATAACCGGGGTTGAATAATTTAGTCGCACCTGCAGAATTAGCTTTAGCTAAGGATTGACGCCGTAGAGCGTCTGATTTCGATAACCCCGGTGCAGGCGGAGCGCAGCCCGGGGAGTGGCCACTCCATACCTGAACTGCGTAGTAGTTCAACTCCAGGTGGCGCCAACGTCTGAAAATACACGGAAAAAGAGAAAAGAGACAGGATGCCTTTAAGGAATACCCTGTCTCTTTTCTCTTTATGGATACGAATATATTCAGAACTTGAAACCAAGCGTAAGCGCTGCCTGAGTGGTGTTTGTTTTCAGTGAAGCAGACGGAGAATTTATGATTTTGACCCCCTCTGTGTTATAGATATTTGAGAAGGCGTACAAGTCTTCTTTCTCTGATTTCAATACACATGCTATATCCATGTAAAAGCTTGTGGTAAACCGGTAACCCAGTCCTACGGTGTAATTCGTTATACCCTTTTCTATTGTATAATGAGGGATGGTGCCTACTGTATATATCTCCTTCGAAGCTTCTTTCAGGACATCTTTCGCCGGACTGTCTGCCCAGGCTGCTCCCGCGCGCACGGCAAAACGGGGCGTCACTTTAAGCTCGCCGCCTACGCGCAGGGTTCCGGCAGGGCCAAAATTGTTACGGATGTCGCTATTGGTTATCTGGTCTTCCGCACCGTCACGGTAATACATTTTCATGCCTTCATAGCTGGTGCGTTCATAATCTACACTCAGCAGGGCTGATCTCCCTATGATCAGGGCTGCACTGAACAACCATCTGTCCGGCGAATGATATTCGTAGTCGTAAGACTCATTCTCCGGTGTAGACGCACCAACTATAGGCTCCTTCCAATAAGAGGTATTGCTGTTTGCCGTTGCCCGGAAGAAATCAGACATCTTATACCATGTAGGCGAGTTATAGGCAACTCCAAGCCTCAGAAAATCTACAGGGCGTACAATAACGCCGGCATTGAGCGCATAGCCTTCACCTTTAGTCGTCAGCCAGTTTTCCAGACTCAGATTATTATTGTTTACAAATTCTTCTGCAAAATAGGATTCATAGTGGTAACTTATATCCGTAATAGCGATGTCGGCGCCAAGCATTACATAGTTTGAGATATTCAGTCCGAAAGCTATATTGTACTGGTCGACAGCCCCTCTTTCCGTCACGTTTAATTTCCTGCCGGCAAGTTTAAAAGGATTCCATACCCCGCCCGTTTCTGCTCCGAAGGTGCTGAAGTATTTCGTCCGGTTTTCACTGAAAGCGTCGATAAGGACAGCATCGTATCCAAGAACGCTCAGCCAGTCGTTATTGCCTGCATATGGATTGTGTCCTTTGCTGACCGCAAGGTCTTCGGCAGGTACGCCTTTTGCATTTGCGCGCTCTGCCATATAGTCTGTTATCGAATACTCTGCATCTCCCATACCCGACAAAGTATAATTCCGGTGATAGTCTTTTATCCGGTTATATGAGAATCCTGCATTCCATCCTATGATACCGGCGTCGCTGGATGTCGGGAAATAACTGACGTATGCTATATTATCAAAGTTCAGTTTGTTCCGGCTTCCCGAAGCGGCAGATCCCTGCCAGTCAGTCTGCGCATTCACATATCTGTTACTTATCGTAGTCACGATTTCCGAACTGCGATAAACAGCCAGGCCTGCCGGATTTGCGCTCATAACGGATATGTCTCCGCCTAAAGCTCCGAACGCCCCGCCCATTCCCAGATAGCGGGCTGTTCCTCCTAAATCGGTCTGGGAATATTTATAAGCATCCAATTGTCCCTGCGAAAAGACGGCGCTGTTAACGAATAGCAGCGCCGAAATTACAATACCTGTTTTTTTCATCATTTTCATCTCTTTACTTCTTTATCAACATTCTATTCTCTGATGATCTGCATTTACCTGCGACCGCCCCCGCCTGAGCGACCACCTCCGCCTCCGCCACCTGATGATGATGACGACGAGCGTCCCCCGCCGCCGGCCGGACTACTGCTAAAGCTGCTGCCGCTTCTGGATGAGGATGGAGCCGTATAGCTGCGGGATGATGAAGACGGACTACTGGAAGAAGATGAGCGGGAGTTTTGTACGCTGCCGGCCGAACGTGTCGAACCGGGTTGCGTTGCCGACTGGCTGCGCGACGTGGAACTGCCGGCGCTCGATCTTACCCGTGTACGGTCTGTACTGGTCTGGGGTGATGTCTGTACGGAAGGCGACCGCCGGCTGTTGGTCGTACCCTCCGTGTATCTCGGTGATGACGAGGATGAACGCCCGGAAGAGGGGGATACGCTGTTTGAAGACGACGCCCTGCCTGACGAACTGCTGCTTCTCACAGACGACGAGCGCCCGGAAGACTGACTGCTGCTCCTCACAGACGACGAACGTCCGGAGGATGAATAGTTGCTGTCTGATGAAACGCGGTTGCGACTGCTGTAAGACGCCGAACTCCTTCCTCCGCCATACGAAGAACGCCCTGAATAATTGTAGGACGGGTAATAGTTATTGTATCCGTAATATCCGTGGTGATGGTAATGAGGATAGTAGCTGTAGCCCCATCCCCAGGAAGGAGCATACCAGTTGGAATAGTACCACGGCGAATAGAATCCTCCCCAGCTCCAGCCCCAGCTCCAGGAAGGGCTGTACCATGAATAATGCCAGGGCCGGTAGAACCACGGGTCGTACCAGCCATAATAGGAGTATGGTTCCCATCCCCAGTTGTTGCCTACGTTTATATTGACGTTCACGCTGGCTAACCCGTCGCTGTAGTCTGTGTCGTAGCTGTAAGCGTAGTATCCGTCGCTGATGTGCAGGTCGACATTATCCGCACCGGCAATTGTTATCTTGCTTGGCGAATGATAGCGGATGATTCTTTCCGTGTATCCTGAGTCTGATGTTTGTTCATCGTTCCTGATCACGGCCTTATCGTCATCTCCGGCGTAGAACTCGTCAGATGACATGTATCGCCGGTTGTACTCATCTACATCCCTGTCCCTGTTTTCAGGTATATCTTTCTTCGTTTCTGTTTTGCTCTTTTTATTCCTGTCGGAAGAGAAATAAACATCATCGAAAAATTCTTCCTGAGCCGCTAGGCCAAAGCTCACCGGAAGCATCATGAGTAGAATTGTCAATTTCGTTAATCTCTTTTTCATGTCTCTTTTTCGTTATTTAGTTTAATCTATTAGACAAACATAGGTGATTTCTGTAATAACACCATGTTTATAATAATCTTTAACTTACTGATGTATGGAAATATATAAGCGCTGCATCCGATACATTTTTTAATCTTATTTTAATGCCGGGGACGCAGTAACAGCGGATGGATGGAAGATACGCTTATACTGTTTTTGTTTTTTGTACATACGAGGATATTTTCCTGCAATGTCTGCGTTTCCCAGTTAAATAAAAGGCCCGGATCGAAAGGGCGTCCATTGATACGCGCCTCAAAATGCAGATGCTCGGTTGTAGCCCTTCCGGTACGTCCGGTCAATGCTATCGGCTGACCGGATTTCACGTATGCGCCCTGCGTTATCAGGTTGCGGGAGTTATGGCTGTATACAGTTTCCATCCCGTTAAAATGGCGGATAACGATAACATTCCCATAAGCGGAATAAAGTTTGGCCATGCGTACAATTCCATCGAAGACGGCTCGCACCGTATCGCCGGCAAACGTTTTCAGATCGGTGCCGCTGTGTGTCCTGCGGCGGCCGCCATATGGTGAAATCACCTTAGCGCCGGGCAGGGGAAACGAGTATGCCGCTTTCTGAAGCCGCATCAGGTCGATATGCAGCACGTCGCTGTCGGCAAACAGTTCAGGATCGGTTGATGACACATGATTAATGTCACGGTAACAGAAATTTTCCGTTATACGTACCGATGGCAGGGGTGGAATATCTAATTCCTCCCACGGTGTAAAAGGAGCGTACAACCGGTAGCCCGACAAAGTGGGCGTATCGGGCAGGATGGATGGGTATTTCGCCCCAACAGCCTCCGCCGGAGGCGTATGGATATAAGCAGAGCGACATGTAGATAAGGCTATTGTTCCAAGAACAGTAAGAAATCCGTATTTAGCTTTATGCGTCCAACTGGTATGTTTCATGCGGCAAAGATATGTCATTATGCATTTAAACAGATGAAAAACGTGTGAAAGTACTGAAACGCCTCTCCCGTCCATTAAAGTATCGCCCGGCATCCGGACAGGGCGTCTGTCTGGTGCCGGGCAATATGTCTGCTACCGGACGGGGACGCGGGCAATGTACGACACGCGCGCTCTGCCGCCACCGGAGTTTACGCCCGCGGAGCCGGCTGAGGCGCCGTAGCTGCCGCCACCGCCTCCTCCCCCCTCCGCCCCCGCCAAAGCCTCCGCCCCCGGCACCACCGGAGCCGCTGTTCCTGACACCACCGGAGCCGCCGCCGGTGCTACTGTTTCCGTCACCGCCGTTGCGGGCGCTACTATTCATGGCTTTGGCGCCGCCGGCGCCTCCTGTTGGGGAGCCTCCATTGTTTCTTCCACCGCCACCACCATAGCCTCCGGCGTTATCCATAGTGCTAAATCGGGAGTTGTTTCCGTTGCTGCCCTGGGATGTTCCGCCCCCGCCACTGCCACCGTGGCCCTCACCTCGGCCACTCAAACTCTTGTTCCCGTTGCCCCCGCCCCCAACGCCGCCGGCCACGAGGATGCGCGAAGCAAGCGACCCCTCGTCGTTCCATGCACCATCGACGGTGCGGAAGTCCGTAGCGCCTCCGCCCCTGCCTCCGCCGCCTGCGCCTCCTCCGTTCCAAGCGCCCCCCCGCTGCCCTACGTAGATATACAGCCTCTCCCCTGCCGTCATCGTACGAGTGCTCAGGGAATATCCGCCTTTGCCTCCGGCGCCGGCCTAAACTCCCCCGCCATTAGCGCCCTGCGCGCCCCAGGCCTCAAGCGTGTAAACGCCGTCGTAGGGAGCGGTGAAGGTCTGTACCTCGCCGGTGTAGGCGAAGTCTGCCTCGACCTCTTTGATGACGAGGACAACGGTGTCTGTGCTCAGGCTGTACAGGTTGCCCGCTTCTATCGGAAGATATGCGCCTGACATTATGGTAAACGTCTTAGTGACGCCGCTGCTTTTCAGTCTCGCGCGCGTCTTAATCACCGTACCCGTCGCGCCGGCCCCCAGCATCGTGGGGTAGAGATAGAAGGTGCGGCCGTTGTTGGCAAGGTCGTCGGGAGCCAGTGAATAAGTCAGTCCGCCTGACGAAGGGGCCGCCGGTGCGTAGTCATTCTCAATCATCCGCCCGGTGGGAGCGGCGTTGGATATATCAACTCCCAGAATGGTACAGTCCGAGTTGTCAATATCAATCCTCGCAACGCGGCTCTTCATGCTCACCTGTACGGGCGCCCCTATATCCTCCACCGTTATGTACGGTTTGCCGTCGACCTGTGCGTTTGACATAGCAAAGGGAGGCGACAGTTTGCCGTTCACCGCCTGCGTCAATGCAGCCGCCAGGTCTCCCAGACTGCTGCCGTCCGACAACTGCGGGACGGGATAACTCGCCGGGACCTGCAGGAGCACAAAGTTGTGCTTTCCACTGCCGCGCATAGTGATCGAATACTGCTGTCCGCCGCCTGCAACGGGAGTCCCGCCGATGTAAGGTATGGCGTATCTCTGCTCAAATCTGAGCGACGGACTGAATGCATAGATAACCACGACGTCGGATTCCGATCCGCCCTCTGCCGCCGAAGCGGCGGTATAAGTCACGACATTGTCCGCCTGCGGCAGGACGAAGGAAATCCTTCCGTCGCCTGCCGGTTCGTCGCCGTCTGCGTTGCCTGTTTCGGCGTAATCGCCTACCTTTGCGCAGGCTGAAATGGCGATCAGCATCGCCACAAGGAAATAACCAGGATATCTCATAGTCTAATAGTTTGAAATTTGTGATAAAATACTGTATATCAACAACATGCCCTCATTAAATCCATCCCTGAAGTTAACCTCTGCCACGCTGTTCCCGTCCCGATAGTTCACCTTTCCCGACATCAAATCAATACAAACATTCACCATATCAACCTACATATATTTTCGCCATAGTCGGCGCCGCCCGTTGTAAAATGCGCCCGTTAACCGCTCAATACGCTTGTATAGGGGCTTCGGCGTGAAAGAGAACACTTCTTCCGCTCACATTAAGACCCTAAAGACTTTAAGACTGTACAACAATAGATGCTGGCGGCAATGTATAACGCGCCAGTGCGCTGTCTTTCAATGTTGGCTGACGCCGGAAGGCGTCTTAGACAGGTAACCTCTTACAAGCCCTTCAGGGAGCAGCTCGGGGTATAGACAGCACCCCACCTGCTGAACTGCGAAGCTGTTCAACAGGGGTGTGTTTTGTCGTGGCTTTCGGATGGGAGATGCCTTACGTCTCTCCCTTTTTAGCTTCCTGCCAGTGTAATTTATCATTCGCAGGATGCTGTTTTATGAGTGTATAGAATTACAGGCTAAAAGACTGTCCCATAACAGTCAGTGAGTGTCAGTGGCGATGACGGAAATATGCGCGGGTTGGTTTGGTGAATGTTTGTACCTGTCTGAGGCCGGAAATGGTGAACTATTGGGGCGGGAATAGCACGGTGAAGGTGAACTTCAGGGATGGTTTTGATGAGGGTATTAGGTTGATATACAGTAGCTTTGTCACGTAATTTAAAATTATTCAATATGAAACATCTTGGTTTTTTT
>JAISBL010000104.1 GCA_031266215.1 Tannerellaceae bacterium
CCTCCTCCGCCATAGCCTCCACCACCACTTCCACCTCCGGCATAGTATTTGAGTGTGGTGTCGGTGAATCCTCTTCCGCCGCTGGCAACACCGCCGTTTGCTTCAGTCCAACTATCACCGGCACTATTACTCCCTACGCCCCCTGTGGGAGAGCCTCCATTGTTTCTTCCGCCATCACCGCCACGGCCTCCGGCAGAGTTGTAGCCCGCGTTTCCTACAGCTCCGTTACCGCCTGGGGATATTCCGCCTCCGCCCTGGCCGCCTCTGCCGCCGATGGCGCCATTTTCCGCGCCGTCGAATCCGGCGGAACCACCGCCACCGCCGCCTCCGGCCACGAGGATGCGCGAGTTAAGCGACCCGGCGTTGTCCCACGCACCCCCGGCGGTGCGGAAGTCCGTAGCTCCTCCACCTCCGCCTCCACCTCCGTTGCCGACGATCTTTCCACCGTTCCATGCGTCTGATCCGTACCTGATCCCCGCCTGCCCTACGTAGATATACAGTGTCTCCCCTTTCATCATCGTACGCCTACTCATGGAATATCCACCTAATCCTCCGGCGCCGCCCGCCCTGGTGGCATTATTCCGACCATCGGCGCCCTCTGCGCCCCAAGCCTCAAGCGTGTAAATGTCGTCGTAGGGAGCGGTGAAGGTCTGCACGTCACCGGTGTAGACGAAGTTTTCCTCTATTGTAGGGTTGATGACGGGGTCTATGCTCAGGCTGTACATATTGCCTGCCTCTATCGCAATATCTACGCCTGTCATTACGGTATACGTCTTATCGAAGCCACCGGTTTTCAGCTTCGCGCGTATCTTAACCGTCGTACCCGTTGCGCCGGCCCCAAGCACCGTTGGGTAGAGGTAGAAGCTCCGGCCGCTGTTGGTAAGGTCGCCGGCAGCCAGTGAATAAGTCAGTCCGCCTGACGAAGGAGGCGCCGGCGCGTAGTCACTGTCAAACATCCTTCCTGCAGGCGCAGCGTTGGATATTTCAACGCCGAGGATGGTACATTCCGAATCGTCAAGGTCAATCCTCGCCACGCGGCTCTTCATGCCCACCTGTACGGACGCAGACTGATCCTCTATACTCTCCACAGTTATGTACGGTTTGCCGTCAACCTGTGCGTTAGACATAACAAAGGGGGGCGAGAGTTTGCCGTTCACTGCCTGCGTCCATGCAGACGTCAGGTCTCCCAGCGTGCTGCCCGCCGACAACTGCGGGAGGGTATATCCCGCCGGCGCCTGGAGTAACACAAAGTTGTGCTTTCCCCTTCCCTGTATAGTGATCGAATACTGCCGTCCGCCGCCGGCAGCGTTAGTCCCGCCGCTGTAAGGGATGGTGTAACTCTGCTCAAATCTGAGCGAGGGGCTGAATGAATAGATAGTCACAACGTCGGAAGTCGAACCGCCCTCTTCCGGCGAAGCGGCGGTATAAGTCACGACATTGTCCGCCTGCGGCAGGACGAAGGAAATCTTTCCGTCGCCTGCCGGTTCGTCGTCGTCTGCGTTGCCTGTTTCGGCGTAATCGCCTACCTTTGCGCAGGCTGAAATGGCGATCAGCATCGCCACAAGGAAATAACCAGAATATCTCATAGTTCAACAGTTTGAAATTTGTGACAAAGCTACTGCATATCAACAATATACTCCCGTCAAAACCATCCCTGAAGTTCATCTTTGCCGCGTACTCCACGCCCCGATAGTTCACCTTTCCCGCTATCAAACAGTTACAAACATTCACCATATCAACCCGCGCCACGTGCGAGGACGCCCGTGTAAAACGCACCCGTGGCGACACCCGTTGTCTGCTGCTGGCCGGTATTTTAAACAAATGTCGTTTAGTCAGGCATTCATCCCACGCGGGACAGGTTTCATTTTCGGCTGCGGCGGATGATGCCGGGCGGGATATTTATGTTTGTACAACTGCGGAGTGGCCGGAAAACTAATAATTGTATCTTTGCGACCTAAATAATAAGACTATATGGAACGAGCATGAAAAACTGTTTACGCCAAAGGCGGTAAATAAAACATAATGCGGGTTCCATACATACATTGATTAAACATTTTACTCGTATGAAGTATCAGTTATTGGTTCTTGACGTAGACGGCACTCTGTTGAACGACAGGAAAGAGATAACCCCTTACACACTGGCAACTCTGATTAAGGTGCAGCAGATGGGTATACGTATCGTACTGGCTTCGGGACGCTCGACACACGGCCTCAGACCTGTCGCACGGGTACTTGAAATGGATAAGTACAACGGATTTATACTCTCTTATAACGGCGGGCAGATATTCAATATGCAGACTGACGAACTGCTGTTTGAAAGACGTATGAACCCCAAAGATATACCATACATAGTGAAGCAGGCCGACAGCCGCGATTTCGCAATCCTGACCTACCACCGCGACACGCTTATAACAAACCGGGCCGATGACTCCCACGTGCAGGAAGAAGCGGCGAGGAACAATATGAAGATAACGGAAGCAAAAGACTTTGCATCGTTCGTTACGTTCTCCCCCTGCAAGTGCATGCTGGTGAGCGACGACAGCGAAGCGATGAGCGACCTGCACGCAAAGCTTAAGAAACGCCTCAGCGGCTCGCTCGATGTATTCCGCTCAGAGCCTTATTTCCTTGAAATAGTGCCGCCTCAGATCAATAAAGCCGACACGCTTGGCGTGCTGATGGAACGGCTACAGTTAGTATCTGAAGCCGTCATGGCAATAGGCGACGGCGTGTGCGACATCGGAATGATACAGATGGCCGGACTGGGTATAGCGATGGGAAATGCTTCGGAAACGGTAAAGAGATGCACCGACTATACCACCGCCACGAACGAAGAAGATGGTGTGGCAAAAGCCGTGGAAGAACACATAATATCAAAAATACGCCCGGCCGACGTGCCGCTGGAGCAGATGAACCTTCGAGCCCGCCATGCTCTGATGGGCAACCTTGGCATACAGTACACTTACGCCTCCGAAGACCGCGTGGAGGCTACCATGCCGGTGGACGAACGTACCCGGCAGCCTTTCGGGATACTGCACGGAGGCGCTACGCTTGCACTGGCTGAAACTGTAGCCGGGTTTGGCTCCATGATACTATGCCGGCCCGACGAGATAATTGTCGGGATGCAGGTGAGCGGCAACCATGTGTCATCGGCACGCGAAGGCGATACGGTACGCGCCGTGGGAACGATTATACACAAAGGACGGTCGTCGCATGTATGGAACGTTGATGTGTTTACGTCGACCGACAAGCTGGTCTCTTCAATCCGCGTGGTTAACAGTGTACTGAAAAAGAAATGACGCCGGACCTGCCTTCCTTCCTCGATTATTGCATAAAAGAGGGTCGCAACTTTGCTGTCTGCCGGATTCCCGGAAGCGATGTACTGCGTTTCGTTTCGCAGGAAAAAGAAGGGCCTGCGCTGATCCGGCGCATAGAAGCGCTGAACGGCGAAAGCGGATTTGTTATCGCCCCGTTCCGTGTAACTGAAGCCTGCCCGATAGTCATTATCCGCCCTGACAGAGAAGAGCTCATTCCATTTACGACAGGAGAAGACGAACCGCCTTCAGCGGCGGACGTCAAACGCGGCGCTACTGAAGCAGACGCACTGTACGCCTCCCGTTTCAACACTTTTATGACGCCAATACGTAAGAAACAGTTCAGCAAGCTGGTTCTGTCACGCAATACCACCCTCGCACGTCGCGAAGGCTTCTCACCTGCCGAAGCTTTCATGACGGCCTGTAGGAGATACACAAGGTCATACGTATACCTTTTTCACACCGTCGCTACGGGATGCTGGATGGGTTCTACGCCGGAGATACTGCTGTCGGGCGAAAAGAACGAGTGGAGCACCGTTGCACTGGCCGGAACACAACAGTTGAGGCCCGGCGGCGAGCTCCCCGATACGTGGGACGACAAGAACCTGATCGAGCAGATGCTTGTATCACATTACATCCGCAGGCAGTTAGGGTCTTTCGGGATCCACGCCGAAGAAGAAGGGCCGTACACTGTCAGGGCCGGGCATGTGGCTCATCTGAAGACAAACTTCCGCTTCGCCCTGCCGCACGCCGGCCGGCTGGGAGACCTGATAAGGCTGCTGCACCCGACACCGGCCGTTTCGGGGCTGCCAAAAGATGAAGCCAGCCGCTTCATAACGACAAACGAAGGGTACGACCGTAAGTATTACTCAGGCTTCGCCGGATGGCTCGACCCTGAAGGCAGGAGCGATCTGTACGTAAATCTGCGCTGCATGAACATCAGCCCCAATACGCTCACGCTATATGCCGGCGGCGGACTTTTGCCGTCTTCAGTCATGGAAGACGAATGGACGGAGACGGAAGATAAGTTGCAAACCATGTTATCTGTAATCCTTTAGAAAAAGCATGTACTCAAATAAAAAGAACGTCCTCGAACTGGTAAGCCTGCTAAAGGCGCACGGAGTGAGCCAGGCTGTCTTATCTCCCGGCTCGCGCAACATACCTATCGTAAAGTCGCTTGCCGCCGACGCATTTTTCACCTGCCACACCGTTGTAGACGAGCGCGGTGCAGGCTTCTACGCCATCGGCATAGCCCAGCATACCGGTCAGGCTGTAGCCGTCTGCTGTACGTCGGGGACAGCCGTACTCAACTATGCCCCGGCCGTAGCCGAGGCCTTCTATCAGGAACTGCCGCTGATTGTAATAACCGCCGACCGCCCGGCAGCCTGGATCGGACAGATGGCCGGCCAGACGCTACCGCAGCAGGGTGTCTTCGGCGCACTGGTGAAGAAGTCCTTCCAGCTTCCGGAGATAATGTCCGATGAAGACGGATGGTACTGCAACCGCCTCGTAAACGAAGCCCTGCTGGAAACCCGCCGTCACAGGCGCGGGCCGGTGCATATCAACGTACCCCTTTCGGAGCCATTGTTCGAATGTCCGGAGGAGCAACTCCCCAGGGCGCGGGTTATAAATCGCCGCAGTCCGCAGACCGTCTTCCCGGCCGTTTACGGAACGTCGTTCCTCAGACGACGGCGGAGGATGATCATTGCAGGGCAGTCCGCTGGCGGCGAAATGTCAGCGGAACCGGACAAGCTTATCGGTTCGCATGACTGCGTGGTACTGGCCGAGCATATATCAAACCTCCCGCACTCGCGTTACATCCGCAACTTTGACGCCCTCCTGTGCAGCATTCCTCCGGGAGAAGAAGCGCATTACGCCCCCGACCTTCTCATAACAACAGGCGGGCACATAGTCTCAAAGCGTATCAGGCAATTCCTCAAAGCAAACCCTCCGGAGGAACACTGGCACGTCTCTCCGGGAGGAGAGGTCGCCGACACCTTCCAGTGCCTCACAGACGTTATCGAGGCTGAAGGACGGGACTTTATCGCCTATCTTGCGACGCTGCCCCGGCCTGCCGTCAGTACAGACGGCTACGCCATGCGCTGGCTTTCGTGCTCGCGCAGCCTGCCTGAACCCAAAGCCGTATTCTCAGACCTGATGGCCGTCGGCCGGTTGATAAAATCCCTTCCCGAAGAGGCCAACCTTCAACTGGCCAACAGTTCGTCAGTCCGACTGGTCCAGCTCTTCAGCCTCAAAGGACGTCAGAGGGTATTCTGCAACCGTGGTACGAGCGGCATAGACGGCTGTCTGTCCACCGCTATTGGTCAGGCCTCCGTAAGTCCGGGCGTACCCACCTTCCTCATAATAGGAGACCTGTCCTTCTTTTACGACATAAACGCCCTTTGGAACCCCCTGTCCAATCCTTCCCAGCTACGTATACTGCTGAACAATAACGGCGGAGGCGGGATATTCCACACCCTGCCGGGGCTTGAATCCTCTCGCATAACCGACCGTCACATAGCCACTTCCCACGCAGCAGGCGCCCGTGTCTGGGCCGAGGGCCTGGGCATAACCTATTTTCCTGTCTCAAACGAAGAAGAGTTTGAGGCGTATCTCCCCACATTCATCAGTCGCGAAGCCGCCGGGCCGATGCTGATGGAAGTCTTCACCTCAAAGGAAAAGAACGCCGCGATACTCAAAAACTATTATTCCTCCCTTAGGGATAGTCTATAATGTAAACTGCATTATGACTAATTCGTCTTCATGACTGGCTATACCAAATACGAGTTCATTTTTTTCATCTGTGCAAAATGAAAAAAGCTCAACATCCGTTTCATACGATTTGACAAATTTTCCATCCCATGTGAAAACAACAATATATTTTGCTCCGGTTGTCTTATGATTGTTTTCAGCAAATGTCTTTCCGGAAAACAGAAGATAACAATATTGTTTCCCGCCCCATATACCTTTATATCCCAATAAACAATCTTCTTCAAGCCTGATCATTCCTTCCTGCATGGAGAATCGGGCGTCGCGTGTTTCATATTTCTTTTTCAAAACGATATTGCTTTTTTCGTCAACTTCATAAAATTCAAGATTATCGCCGTAAGCGCTTCCTATTGCAAATTTGCAATCATCGTCAGAAGCAATATAACTCTGGTAGGCAAAAAAACGGGATTGAGCATCCATGTTCTCACCGTCGAAAGGATAGGCTCCGCCTTCTCTGATATATTCCCCACTCTGATCATACAGATGTACTTTGCCGTTTTCAAACATCCCATTACCTATAAAATATCTTCCAACCGGTACTATCCCGGCAGCAGGAGGAGTTTCTTTGATTTCAAATTTTGTTTTTACTTTCAATGAATGAACATTCTCAGCAGTAATATCGCTTAAATTATACTGGTTAAGTATTCCTGTCTGGAATTGATAGACACCTAATGTCCGGTTTGTATGGGAAACAAATGATCTGAATGCAGGCATTACATCGTCAGGCCCGTTACCTTCCTGTAAAAAACGGATACAATAGTTATGTGATATGTCTGCCAGAGTCATTAATTTATTTTCGTAACGATCATTTATCAGCAGAGTCTGAGGTTCTGCATAAAGAATAGAACCCGGATGCCCAACCATACAGTCAGTAACCAGTGTTACTCCATTTATTTTTTTTGCATTTTCAAGGAAATCGGTTGTTTCCTGGCACGCTGCAAAAAAACATAAGATCATAAATACAAATAGATGTTTCATATTGATTAGTTTAAATATTCTTTACATATACGGGACTGTCTCCAAAGATCGGGGCGGTCTTTTTTTGTTAATGTTTTTGAGATTGTTCTTAATGATGCTTTTTTAAGTATGCTGTAAAGATATTTTTCTTTTTCATAATACTGCAACCGGCGGACGTGAAACTTTTACTACCTGCATCTGTAGCTCTTTTGTTATACGCGGACTGCCGTATCCGCCTTTACTCCGGTCATATGCCTGAACTCCTGGAAATATCACTGATACTTTTGTCTTCGGACAACAGGTTCAGGGCATCCGACTTAAATTCTCTGCCACACTTTAATGCTTTGGACATAAATTAATTATCTCCTTTTTTTCACTCTCTTTAATCTGTTAAAGTAGAAATAAGACTTTTATGCGAATATCATAGCTTCCTTAAATGCGTCGACCCTGATAATATTTCATTTTTTCTTGGTTATGTATGAAAATATATATCTTTGTATCGCAGACAAATATCGTTAACTACAACGATATATTTTTAAGTGCGCATCTGTTCTCACAGACAAAGTTTTATTTTGGAACTTGTTTGGCTTTTTATTTAGTTAGTTTGTTTATACTGTTTAGATTAATTATTACCACAATTACACATTATGAAAAAAGTAGCATTTTTGTTTTCGTTTATTCTTTTCTCCTTTTTTGCATTAAATGCACAAGGAAAAAATATTTCATGGGACTATCCTGTTAAACCTGGTTCAGCCAAATGGCAACAATTTAAATCTATAGATGAAATGCATGAAGCTTGTCAAATTCCAGAAGACATCTTAAAGAAATTAAGCACAGAATCTTTAGTGCAAATTTGTGCTGACTATCCGGCTTATTTTGATTTATTTATCTACAATACACCTCAAGCCGGATTTGAATCTTATTATTCACACTTTAATGGGATACGCAAATTATTATCTCGAAAAGATGTTGGACATTTTATGTTAAAGAAATATGCATCTATGTCTTTGACTAAAGATTTTAATTCGAAATGGGAACTCAAAAAGCAAGGTGAATTTGTTTATAAACAAGAGTACTTTGAAATCCTCTTAGCGCAACCACAAGTTATTCAGTCATTAAATTCAGAAGATCGTAAACTCTTATTGAAAGAAGCTATAAAAAAGTTTGATGAAAAACAAACAAGAGGTGATCTGTTCGGAGGAAGTACTCTTGCTGTTAACGCATGGATATTAGGACGAATTCCCTACGAAGAGGGTAAACTATTGACGGAATTCTCAAAAAAATCAGATGTAGAGTTGTCTCTTAACTCTGGACAAATGATGGATTACAATTTTGAGACTATTTATCAACAAGCAAAATCATTTATCAATGAATAAAGTGAGGTTTATTATTTTTCTGTCTGCGTTATGCCTGTCCGGTGGTGGGTGCGGTGACGGTTTACTGAATGGAGATGAAGAAATAGAAGGGCTTAGCCTGACGGTCGGCATTGTTTGGCCGGGTGTCTCTGATGCCTATATTTATCCTGTCGGCCCGTTCCAATCGCATGACGAATTTATGAAAGCCCAGCAGATTCCTTCTAATAGATTAAGTAGAATGTCTACGCCGGGTGTGATCCATAGTTTTGTAAATGCGCCGGGTTTACCAGGTCTGTTCCTGACTTCGAGCGCCTCACCGGTTGAGACGTTTTACAGAATGTATGATGAGCAGTTTAACAGCGCAAGGGAAATACTTCGCCGGTCTTATTCCGGGGAGGCCCTGTTAGCTTTTTACAAATCCATAGCCTGGGAATGTACCGCTTCGATGGACGAGGCGGAACAATGGTATTTTTCAATTCGGCTACGGGCGCTTGAATGTATGTTTACGAGAGGGGAGATTCTCCGGCAGTTCAGTTTGAAAGGGAAGAAAAACATAGTGAAACAAGTCTTATCCAATTATAAGCAGTTGCCCAACCGTCTGCCGGAAGAAACATCCGACGCGCTTACTGTTCTTGCTTTGATTATGTACGATGCCCGCTATGCTCCCCTTGTTTCATACTATAAGAATAGCGATGCCGGCATTGAAAATCCGTCGGACTTTTATGTCTTTACCAATCAAGAAAGCAACATCATCGCTTTTGCAGAAAGTTTTATAAAATAAAAATGGAAGAAATCATGAAAAAAATATTTATTATATGTATGGTATTATTTGATTTTGCTTATATGTAGGAGCAGATACAAATGTTACAGTTTATACTTGCAGATCCAGAGCGGTTTCTGCAATAAATGTTACTACAGAGCTAACAGCGGCACAAAAAGCTGCTGCATTGGCATCAATTATTGATCCGGGGGGGGACAATTCTATTATTTGGGAATTACAGCTTCTGATATTATGGATGAAGCCAGTAAGAAATATAATTGTCATGCTTATGCATGGCACTTGACAGAAGGGAATGCGAATAAGGTTTGGATAAATGCAGGAACTGGAAATAATAATCTTAGTCAGTATTGGAACACAAATGTTGGATGTTTTGTTCAGGTTTCAGAGGGATCATCATCAATGAAAAAGATACATTATTATGATGGAGACCATTCGGCTGTAAAATCTACAACTTTTTCAGGAAAATACGAATCTAAATGGGGACAACTGCCTTTAGTTGGACACTATCCCAGTCAAGTTCCTTATACGAATCCTTCAAATAGGAGGTATTATGGAGTAGAAATTGTTGGTCTAACCTTAGTTCCTTGTTCCGGTACAACAACTTATTCTATACCCCAATCTTCTTCACTTTCTTATTCGTGGTCAGTTTCGGCCGGGTTACAAATATCTAGTGGACAAGGAACAAACACTATTGCAGTTTCTGCAGGTACTTCTTCTTCCAGATATGGAACTGTATATTTGTCATTGAATGGACAAAGCTATTCAAAGAATGTGACCATAGGAGCATTAGATATAAATGCAATAAGCGGGCCTACTAGTCTCACTATTCCTGCAAATGCCTCATATGTCTATGGTAGTTTTACAGCCAGTCCTAACAACTCGCCTAATGCAACATATACATGGACTATCAGTCCGAATGGAAGTGATAAAGTAGATCTCAGTATTGATCGTTTTAATCTTGGCGTTTATTTTAAACAACCTGGAACCTATGCAATAACATGTTATGTATCAACAAGCTGTGTTCCTTATTCACCAGAACACCATTTACGAAACTTGTCAGTGTCGGTCAGGCTTACAGTTCCCAATATAGCATTTCAAGCACGCTATCTAATCAAATAGTTATAACTGCTGTTAATACAAATTTATCTTCAAAAGCTTCTAATCTCATCAGCTATTGGTTATATGATCAATCAAATGGAACATTAGTCGCATCAGGAAAAATAAATGTATCAGGCGCAACAATGGATTTCAGTAATCTGCCTCCCGGTGTCTATATACTACAGATAGAAACTGAAGATGGAGTTGAAATCCATCGGATCTTGCTGAAGTAGGAAAGAAAAACGGGCTATAATTATCAGGAGCCGGAGCGGAATTCATTTCCGTTTCGGCTTTTTGTTGTGTCAACTTTAAGGCTCACCAGTAAATCTATGTGCTTAGGAATAGAGCGTTGATAGCCAAAAAACAGGAATAAACCTAAAATGTCCATTAGAATATAACTAATTGTTATTGAATTGAATAGAATATATTTTTTATTTTCTAATGGACACCATTAGAAAATTGGATGCGTAAAATATTGATTATAAACAGAATATTTCGCATTAATTCTCTCAAAAATCGCTATTCCTGAACCGACAAATGCGCTAATGGACATTTTGGGTTTATCTCACGTGAGACAGATTTCATCCCACGCGGGACAGGTTTCATCCCTCGCGGGACAGGTTCACTACCGGCCGGGTTTATTTTTTATTTAAGCAGGTGCAGGGAAGTCAGGCGCCACAGGCGGTTACACCGGAGCATTCTATGCGACGCCGGCATGCCAGAAAGGCCGTAGGCTTTAAATGTGGATAGTCATTGAATTGCACAGTTTGTTTGTCTCCTGATCAGGTCTCAGATTTAATAATCGTTTTCGCGGTGATAATGTTTTTAATTATTACAACTTACTTAAAGAAGATAAGTTGATTGGATACAAAATCTCTATAAGCCTGTACGCCTGCGTGACGTCACCGCTGAATTTCACCTCCAGCCCGGCTTGTTTAAAGCTGTCGGGTATATCATTGGGGATGTAGTACTCGCCGCCGTCGAACAAAATGACACGGGTCTCGCTGTGGCTCCTTATTCTCCACTCTCCATCCCCTGTCGTCCACTCTCCATCCTGATAATAATGCAGGGGCTGATAATACATGGTTCCCGTTTTGTCGCTGACGCCTTTGAACCTGAACACAAGACAGGTCTTATTGTCTTTGTTGTAGAACCTCATAAGGCTGTCTTCAAAGGTGAGATACTCGCATCCTGTTATCCCGGAAGCTATCCCGGCAAACAACTGCGCCCCGGGATCGTTCTCCTTTACCCCGGTGAGGCGGAAGAAGGGGCGGAAAAGGCTTACCTGCATTTCGGCGTCTATGATTTTGCCGGTGGCCGTGCTGTCGGAATCAAAGCGCATCGAATAGCTGTCCGCCATGGCGGGCGTTAATTTCCTTACAGTGTTTGTTTCAAGATCGAGGATGCCGTCCAGCTGCCAGATTTTCCCGGCCAGAAAGGGTGTTGTTCCCGGCTCTGTCGTATAAATAGCGTCTTCAGGAAGCGGATCTTTTTCATCAACACCTCCGCCGGTCACTGCCGTAAAAATGGAAGGGCCATCAGGAAGCTGGTCAATTTCATCACATCCCATTGCTGCTGATAAGGGAAGCAGGATGAGTAACGGCAGCGCTTTTCCGCTGATTCTTTTTTTTCTCATAACTATTAGAATTGAAAATATTAATAAAAGATGGCAGTACAATAAAAGATTAATGTTACGTTTCTGTTTTTCACTTCAGACTACCGTCCTTTTGCGGTAATTACAAGGTTGTTGTTTTCTTCAATATTCAGGACCGTTCATCCTGCAAACATAGTCTTCTGGTTAAAAAAACAGAACTTGTACCGGCTCTGTCGCATAAACGGAAGGAGGGCTGTTCGATTTGTGGATTAATATGCCGGCAAATGTATAAAAACATTTCTAAAAAAATGTCCAGGCTCAGACCGTACTTTTCGTCTAAGTTAAAGAAAAGTACCGTAAGTGGGGAGGGGGAAGTGTTTACGGATATAAAAAATCATATACATTTGCCTGCGACAACCAAATAAATACTTAATTCATAAAAACTTTAAATACAATCGGAATCATGAAAAAATCAGCACTGAGTTTAATTATTGCGGCATTGCTGTTTAGCGCCGGCGCTTTTGCGCAAAACCCGTCGCGAAAAACCCTTTATATTCTGGGTTCCGGCGAGAAGATACACTACAACGAGTATATTATGTCGATGACGCTGGACGGGTACATGTTTGCCGCCATAATAGAAAACACGCGAACGCATGAGTTCAGATTTGTCTTCAACGGAAAGACAATTGCAAAAGGGGATGGAAAAAAATATTCGGAGGAGAGTTCAGAGTATAATTCCCCCATAAATGTGTTTTATCTTGACCCGGAACAGAAAGATGGCTACGGGTACGATTTGGAAATTGCCGGACGCACCTTTACCCGGCTCGGCGATAAAATATTACCTGATGTAGATGGAGAGGTTTGGAGTTTCATGGTGAGACCAAACGGCAAATTTGCACTTAGATACTTTAAAAAAAGGGAATGGTATGCGAATATAGATGGTAAAAACTTCGGCCCTTATAATCGCGTTTATGATATTGTAGTCACCGACAATGGCAGGTTTGCGCTTTACTACACAAAAGATGCTAAAGATTATGTAACTATAGATGGTAAAATCTTAGGTCCTTATAAGGATGTTGACGATGTTGCAGTCACCGACAATGGCAGGTTTGCATTTGGCTACAAAGAAGAAGACGATATATGTTATGCAAACATAGATGGTAAAATATTCGGCCCTTATAAGGATGTTGATGATGTTGCAGTCACCGACAATGGCAGGTTTGCATTTGACTACAGAGAAGAAGACGATAGATATTATGCGAATATAGATGGTAAAATATTCGGCCCTTATAAGGATGTTGGTAATGTTACAGTCGCCGACAATGGCAGGTTTGCATTTGGCTACAAAGAAGAAGACGATAGATGTTATGCAAATATAGATGGTAAAATCTTAGGCCCTTATAAGGATGTTGATGATGTTGCTATTGCCGACAATGGCAGGTTTGCATTTAGTGGCTGGGGTGACGATGACCATTATTATTACAGCGTCGATGGAAATAAAGTATCGGTAATGGATTATTACGCGGCTGTAGCCGAAATAAAAGGCGAAAGACCTCAGAAGCATTTTATTAATGACTATGACCCGACTGAGATCATATCCCCTGACGGCAAACATATTTTTTATTCGAATCCGGAATATAGTTATGTAGTGATTGACGGCGACAAAACCGGCAAACATCCCGCCATAAACGCATACTACGACAAACAGAAAAACGCCTTTATCTGGAATACTATAGAAGAGCGTGAGCTTGTAGTCTATGAGTACAAGCTGTAAATACCGGCTTATTTACGCTTTACTGCCGGTCGCGGCGGCTGGGCAGCCATGTATGGAACAGTACGGCAGGGATTGCGCCTTTGCGACGGGGTTCTACGAAACGCATATTCAGGATTTTGCGACGACGGCCGGACGCGCAGGCCTTACCGCTCCCTTTATCTTTGCCATCGTAGCGCCCGAACTGACGCAATACAGCTATCTGGGCGACAAGCTTGAAACCTACTCGCTAAAGGTCTTTTACGTGCAAAACGGCAGGGCGTACGCCGACTTTTCCATCGGTTTGTTCCAGATGAAACCCTCGTTCGTCGAACGCATGGAAGACAGCCTGCAGACAAAAACACACCTTCACGCGGAGTTCGGCGACTGCCTCATGCCCGCGTCCGGTTCGCGCGAAGCCCGTGCGGAGCGTGTACGGAGGCTCGGCCTGCCTGAATGGCAGTTTGAATACCTCGCCCTTTTCTGCAGGCTCCTGCGCGAACGCTTCCCGTCGAAAAGCGAACTTTGCCCCGACGACATGCTGGCTTTTTATTCAACCGCATACAATACCGGCTTCCACAAGTCCGAAGACCTGATCGCGCAGATGGCGCAGCGGGCGTTGTTCCCTCATTTTTCGCGCACAAAATACCGGTACGGCGATATTGCGCAGTGTTTTTACAGGACAGTTAATAATTAACAACTATACAAAGAGATGAATATATTCAGGAAATACCCCCGTACCTTCTGGACAGGCAACGGGATAGAATTGTTTGAACGTTGGGCGTGGTATGGCTTTTTCATGCTGTTTGCCAACTACCTCACCGGCTCGTCGGATATGGGCGGACTGGAGTTTTCGCAAAGCCAGAAAGGAATACTGCTCGGCGTCGGCACCGGCATCCTTTATTTCCTGCCGGTACTGACCGGGGCCATCGCCGACCGGTACGGATACAAACGCGTCCTCTTCATTTCTTTTCTCATTTACGCGTCGGCCTTTATCCTGCTACCCCTGTTCCGGTCATACACAGGCGTCTTCCTGATGTATCTGTACCTCGCCGTCGGGGCGGCCCTCTTTAAACCCGTTATACAGGCGACCGTCGCCAGGACAACCACGCCGGAGACGTCTTCCATAGGTTTTGGTATCTTTTATATGATCGTTAACATAGGCGCCTTCTTCGGCCCTATGGTCACCCTGCTGTTCAAATCATCATACCACCTTGTTTTTTACATCTCGGCGGGGATTATTTTACTCAACATGTTTTTGCTGCCGTTTTATAAAGAACCGGTGCGGTATGAGGCAAAGCGCGAAAGCTCCCTGTCCGGATCATTCGCCGTCATCTTCCGCAACATCGGCGATATACTGAAAGACACCCGGTTCATTCTCTTCCTCCTGATAATAGCGGGCTTCTGGGCGATGTATTACCAATTATTCTTCACCCTCCCGGTGTTTGTTTCGCAATGGATAGACACCGGGGCGCTTTACGACTTTTTCCGGCGTTACATCCCCTTTATAAGTGAAAACTACAGCGTGGGGCCGGGAGTGATGGAAGCGGAATTTATCACTAATATGGACGCGTTCTATATCATCCTTTTCCAGGTTATCGTATCGGGCCTGGTCATGAAGATGACGCCGCTCCGGTCGATGACGGGCGGCTTCCTGGTCTGCACGATAGGGATAGCGCTCACCTTCATTTCGCAAAACGTACTGTTCACGCTTGCAGCCCTCCTGCTCTTCTCCCTCGGCGAGATGGCCGGCTCGCCCAAGGTACAGGAATACACCGGGCGCATAGCTCCGGAGGATAAAAAAGCCCTGTACATGGGATACTCGTTTATACCGGTTTTCATCGGCAATATTCTGGCCGGATTTATATCGGGAAATGTTTACCAAAGCGTATCCGACAAGGTTGTTATCACCCGGAAGTTTGTCGAATCCAGGGGATTGCACCTGCCTGAAGGCCTGTCTTCAAACTCCTTTTTCGAAGAAACCGCCCGTCAGGCGGGCCTGAGTCCGCAGGAGCTGACCAATCTGCTTTGGGACGCTTACCACCCGTCACGTTTCTGGATGGTACTGATGGCAATAGGGATCGCAGCCGTCTGCTGCCTGTTTATCTACGACAAATCAAATTCAAAACAATAAATCACCCCGGCAGCGTATGCCATAATTTTATTTACAATGAAGCGCATTTTTTATATTCTGACTCTTATGGGTCTGCTATGCACAGCCTGTCTGACGGACAAAAAGACTGAATTAGAAAGACTCCCGGTTGTGCCGGTTGAAATCGCGGGCGATCTGGAGTCAATGATGCCAGGCCGGTTGTTGGTTTCAGAGAATTATATACTTTGGACAGACCCGTTCCATTCGGATAAATATATTCATATCCTGAATAAGGAAACAGGTGAGGAAATAGGGCAAATGCTATCCGTGGGCAATGGGCCTGACGAATTGATTACCCCTAACGCCTCTGTTTATCCTGACGATAAAATTGTTGCGTTTGATTTTAATGCAAATAAGAGATTCTCATTATCTATTGACAGCGCTTTGCAGCAAACGAATTATATCCTGCAGAAGCAAACCGGTAATTATAAGACAACAACATCCATGATCGCTTTGGCGGAAAACGAGTATATCTCTTTGGTCCCGTCAGAGAAAGAACCATTTCTGTATCTCAATGAAGGAACAGGGGATTCTTATTCGTTCGGCTCTTTTCCAGTTGAAGAAGCTGTAAATAACAGTTCCGGTGTTTTCCAGGGGTCACTGGCATGGAGCCCGACAAAGAACTGCCTGGTCTATTCAATATTCCGATTCCCCTATATGGCTGTTTACAAAAGAAATATGGACAAATTTGAAATAGCGCATACATACATGCCGAATACGGATTATCAAATAGTAGAAGGTGATTTCAGATATAATAATTCCGAGGGAGGCATACAGGAACTGGCCATAACATCAGAATACATCCTGACCATACAAAGGGACAGGAAGTTTGATCAGACGGACGACCAGACGGTAGGACGGGATTTCAACAAACTGCCTCATACCGTATTTTTATATAATTATGAATTACAATTAGTCAAAATAATTGATTTAGGAATGCCTCTCCTTCGCTTAGCTGCCGATCCTTTAAGCAATACCGTCTATGCGATAGGTATAAATCCGGATTTTGTACTGGTGAAATTTGAAATATAATATGACAGACTGTTTTCGAAGCAGTAACCTGTCATGCAGTGGCAGTCCCCCGCCTTTGTATCGGATATTAAACAGATCAATCACTATTTAGGGTCTGCTGAAAAAGTTCAGTTTTCCTATATTTTGAATCAATGCAGTTTTAGTTAAGGATTAATGCCGCAAGGCATTAAAGATTGGTAACCCCGGAGCAAGCGGAGCGCAGCCCGGGGAGGGGACGCTCCATACATGAACTGCGTAGCTGTTCAACTTCCGCCACTGCAAAAGAGCAGCGGGTGTCTTTCCCCGGATTCACCCGGTGGAAAAGACGCCCGCCCCGAAAAACGCAGATATTCACATGCTAAGGAAGGCCCTGGATATTACTCCAAATTGGTTTTATATTATTGTTGTACGCAGCGTACAGGCATAGACGTGGACCGGGCGACTTTATCAACTCTATTGGTGCTACTGGATAAATACCAGAAAAAGCCCAACTCAGTAGCCGATTCCGGATCAGATGACCATACGGCTGCATTCATGTTTGAATTGTTTCCGGCATTACCGGGTAAAGTGGTAGCAGGAGCGAAGTATCCTCCTGCCACGAAATAAATGTCTCCGTTACTGCCGGTTGACTTCCACCTTCTGTCTGATGTGGTGGGGGTCGTCTTTGTACCATAATCTGCTATGAGACTGTTAAAGTCTGCCTGTGAGGGAACTCTCCATCCGTCAGGACAGGGACCCTGCGTATTTTCTCCTGACCATAGCTCGTTATTCTTCGGAGATAACCAGTTGGAGTTGCTGCATAAAATGACTTTTTTGTCCGGGTTATCTTCGGCAAGAGGACCTGCTATAGCGTCGGTTGCTGCAACATATGTGCCCTTGTAAAAACCGGTATTACGCCCCCACTGGAAATACAGGCCCACCTGGGCATCGGTAGGTTGAAGAAGGGAAACCACCGTTTCTATCCTGGTTGCCCCCAGGTTCACCGGCGACCAGTACTTACCGCCTCTAAGCACCGGCTTGTACGGCTCCTGGGTAGGATACCTAGTATCGGTATAGGGCGGCACGCTTATAACGTTGACGGTCCTGCTATCACCGGTCGTACCGGCAAGATTGACCCTGAGATCAACAGGCACGGTCGTCTTGTGCAGAGTGATAGTGACAGTACTCATGTAGCCTGCGGTGTAAGTCATCGCGACCGGGTTGCTTATGCCGACGCTGATAGCTTCAGCGTGCGTGCCGTTAAGGGCCTCAATCGAGGTGAGGGTAGGTTTGGTTTCTGTCGCACTCACATAATATAACTGTGCGGATGCAGAGGTAGTAGCTTCTGAATAATCCACGCTGTAATTGTTGATGCTAACGCCCTGGCTGGAGGAAACAACAGAATTAAATCCGGCCACGACGCTTCCCTCTTCGAAGGTGGGCAGGTTCTCGGTATCTGTCCAGTCGGCTACCACAAGCCTGAAGGTCAGGTCGGAGTCTGTTGCACTCTGGGTGACCATTATCCGGTACAGCTTGTTAGCATCTATCGGCTGACTGGCGGCAAGGGGGATAGAGTACGTCTTGCTCTCAGCCGTGACGGTAATAACCGTACCCGCACCGCCAGCACCAAGTGTAGTCGGATAGAGGTAGAAACTCTTACCGGTGTTAGCCAAAGATGATCCCGCGATCTGATAAGTAAGTCCGCCTACGCCGGGAGCAAGCACGTTGTCCGCATGATCCAGCACCCTGCCCGTAGG
>JAISBL010000002.1 GCA_031266215.1 Tannerellaceae bacterium
AACAAAAGAATTGTTGGAAACGGCTATTGGGGATGCTTTAAGTCTAATTTCCGTATCGGATATTTTAGGATGGTTTGCCGAGGATGGATATAGTACACAATAAATTCAATTGCTATAAAAGAGGCTGCCCATACTTTTGGGACAGCCTCTTAATTATGAGCGAGATTATATTCTTAGCGGACAGCAATGGATGAATAGCTTTTTTTGACTTAAATGAACAATTTAAGGCTTTTTGCTTGCGTTGCAACATGGAAACTAAGGTTATACGTGTATTTTATAGACCTAGCGATACGGCTCCCGGTCATTACTTTGGGCATACGGGCTATGATACATTTCTCAAAGACCTGCATCAATGGGTAGTGAACCGGGCGTCGGCTCCCCACATCAGCTTGTCGCGAAGCGTCTTATAAAAGGTGTGATTATGGCGTTTGATGATGCTGGTGGTGTAATCAGCTTTGCTGATGGTTAACAAAACGCCGGAAGGAATGATCTCGGAACGGCCGTCGATGGCTACGAGTATGTATTCGTTACGGCTTTCTATCGTAAGTGTAATAACTGATGTGTCGGGAATGACCAGTGGACGGACGTTAAGCGAGTGGGGCGCTACGGGGCTTAATATGAGCGACCGGCTCTGGGGAACAAGTATAGGGCCGTTGACGCTCATCGAATAGGCGGTGGAGCCTGTCGGGGTGGCCACAATCAGACCGTCGGCCTGATAAGATGTCAGAAAGTCGTCGTCAACGGAGGCATGTATCGTTATCATGGCTGAGGTGTCACGCTTCAGTACGGCTACTTCGTTCAGGGCGTAGTCATATCCGGCGAACAGGCGGTCTTCGGTACTCATGCGGAGCAAGGTGCGCTCTTCCGTCCGGTAGTAGTTCTTGAATATTTCGTCAAGTGTGTCGTCAAGCTCCTGACTGCCGATGTCGGCCAGAAATCCCAGCCGTCCGGTATTAATTCCAAGTATAGGTATTCTCTGCCTGTTTATGCGTGAAGCTGTTTTCAGGAACGTGCCGTCTCCTCCGACGCTCAAAGCCAGGTCAAGGTCGAAAATGTCGCCGTCAAGCACTCCGGCTATGACCGGGTTGAAGTCCAGCGTATCGGTAAGGAAAGAATGGAAGTCACGATCGACAAATACGTCGGCCCCCATTGCGGAGAGTTTCTCAAATAAACGTTTGACAAGAGCCTGTTTTTCCCTATTATATGCGCTGCCGAAAACACCTGCTTTCATTATGTTACTGCTTATTGATTTTAACACCGGGAAGTCTTTCGTTATGAAATCTTTACTAACATCTTTTCTATATTCCCTGAAATACCATTAAATTTACCACCCAATATTTAACGCAAATGTAATCAAAGAATTAGTATTAACAGAACAAGCCCATAAAAACAATGAGTATTCTACTTTCATTACAATCTACCGGGGAACAAGCCGCCGGGCAAATGCCGGATCTGACAACTAATATCGTTACCACTCAAGCAGAAATGAACCTGATAGACCTCGCATTTAAGGGGGGATGGATCATGATAGTTCTGGCTTTGCTGTCAATAGTGGCTATCTACTTATTCATTCAGCGTTTACTGGTCATCCGCCGCGCAGGTAAAGAAGACGAATCGTTCATGAACCGGATAAAAGACTATATCCATGACGGGAAAGTAGATTCGGCATTAAATCTTTGCCACACAACACGCACTCCGTCGGCCCGCATGATAGAAAAAGGCATCTCACGCTTAGGACGGCCGATGAACGACGTACTGGTAGCTATCGAAAACGTTGGTAACCTTGAAGTTGCCAAGCTGGAGAAGAGCTTCCCGCTAATAGCCACCATCGCTGGAGGAGCGCCCATGATTGGCTTCCTTGGCACGGTTACGGGTATGGTACAGGCTTTTTTTGATATGGCTAATGCCGGCTCCAATGTAGACATCACACTGCTGTCAAACGGCATATACCAGGCGCTGGTGACAACAGTGGGTGGACTGGTGGTGGGTATCATCGCCCTCTTTGCCTACAATTACCTGGTATCCTGCGTGGATAATGTGGTGAATAAGATGGAAGCCCGCACGATGGAGTTTATGGATTTGTTGAACGAACCTGCAAATTAACTCACGTATGGGATTGAAAAGACGAACCAGGGTCGATGCGTCATTCAGCATGGCTTCAATGACAGACGTTATCTTCCTTCTCTTGATATTCTTTATGATAAGTTCAACGGTGGTTATTCCTAATGCCATCAAAGTAACTTTGCCGCAATCGCAGAAGCAAACGGCCGCCAAGCCTCTTGCACGGGTTACTATTGATGCGAACCTGAACTATTACGTAGCCTTCGGAAAGCAAAGGGATAGGAGGGTCTCATTCGACGAAATTACCCCCTTCCTGCAATACAACTATGACAGGGAACCTGAAATGTACGTAGCCCTTTACGCCGACGAAAGCGTGCCGTACAGGGAAATAGTAAAGATACTGAACATAGCTAACATGAATAAATTCAAGATGGCGCTCTTCACGAGACCGCAAAAGTAACTGCAGAATTGGACACCGATAAGATATACGCCTTTTTAGGCTCGGCCATCATTCACATCCTCATCCTGCTTATTATGGGATATAGTGTGATGCGGACAATAGTCCCCGAAGAAGAGGAAGGCATACTGGTGAATTTTGGTAATGTGGACGCCGCCGCCGGGACATTTGAGCCTCAGTATACAGGAGACATACCGCCCCGGTCAGCACCGCCTGCAAGCGTCTTTCAGCAACCTCAGCCCGACAGGGAAAACCTGTTGACGCAGGACATGGAAGAGTCAGTAGCCATAGAGGAATCAAGGAGAAGGGAAGAGCGCCGGATAGAAGAAGAAAGGCAAACAGCCTTAGCGGAGCAAAGACGGCGGGAAGAAGAGCAGCGGCAACGTGAAAATACTATCAACAGCCGCGTCGCGGGCGCATTCGGCAGCAATAATACAGGAGAAAACAGTCAGGGCGATGCCGAATCGGGAACCGGAAACCAGGGCAGCCCGTTCGGGAACGCCGACCGGGGAGCTAATGACGGAATAGGCGGCTATGGCAGTTTTAACCTCAACGGGCGTTCGCTGGGATCGGGAGGACTTCCCCGTCCCGACTATAACGTGCAGGAGGAAGGACGTATCGTTATCAACATCACCGTAGATCCCAGAGGCGCCGTTATCTTTGCCGAGATAGGAAGAGGCACCAACATTGATAACGCATCACTGCGCCAAAGCGCCATCAGCGCAGCCCGGAAGGCTAAGTTCAACAGTATCGCAAGCGTCAACAATCAAAGCGGTACTATCACATATAATTACAAGCTTACGCAATAAAGTAAACCGTAACATAAATTGAAAGAATTATGAAGAAAGTTGTTTTATTTCTCGCCACCGGCTTTGAAGAAACCGAAGCCGTAGGAACCGTAGACGTGCTGCGTCGCGGACGGATCGACGTCGCCATTGCCTCAATCACCGGAGAACATGCAGTAACAGGCGCACACGGTATTACCATTGTGGCCGACGCACTGTTTGACGAAGTATCTTATGACGGTATAGACGCATTGACGCTGCCGGGAGGTATGCCGGGAAGCGCCAATCTCAATGCGTACGAACCGCTGAGAAAGCTACTGACGGAGCATTATGCCAAAGGAAAACTGATAGCCGCCATATGCGCCGCCTCACTTGTGTTGGGTGGACTCGGACTTATGAACGGGCGCAAAGCCACCTGCTATCCCGGTTATGAATCACACCTGACTGGCGCAAAACTTACAGGCGAAGCCGTAGTGACCGACGGTAACATCATCACCGGCAGAGGGCCCGGACTGGTATACGATTTCGCTCTCACTATCGTAAGCTATCTCAGTGGAGAAAACGTTGCACAGGGCGTATCCGACGGTTTACTGTTATAGACACTGCGACCTTACGGGCATGAACGGGCGGTTAAGGAATCCTTACCTGCCCGTTTCCTTTTATAAGATACTTGTAGGTTGTAAGCTCCTGAATAGCCATCGGGCCGCGGGCGTGCAGTTTCTGGGTGCTTATACCTATCTCAGCCCCCATGCCGAACTGTGCGCCGTCGGTGAAAGCCGTCGATGCGTTGGAATATATACAGGCGGCGTCTACGGTATGTTGGAAAAAGAGTATCGCTTCTTCTGACTCGCTTATTATACACTCGCTATGGCGGGAACTGTGGCGGGCGATATGGCTGACAGCTTCTGTGACCGAGTATACAGTGCGTATGCTCATCTTATAATCAAGGAACTCTACGCCGTAACTCCCCTCCGTAGCCGGTTGAAGCAGCGGGTAATGACCAGACAGAGCCTGGTAAGACTGCTCGTCGGCATATATGACCACGTTGCTGCCGGCCAGTGGGGAACAGATAAAAGGCAGGTCTGTCAACCGGCTCCGGTGGATAATCAGACAGTCCAGAGCGTTGCACACACTCACCCTCCGCGTCTTTGCATTGTTGACGATCTCCCGCCCCTTCAGCCTGTCGCCATCTTTGTCAAAATACGTGTGGCATATGCCGGCGCCTGTCTCTATCACCGGGATACGGGCATTGTCACGCACGAAGTTTATCAGCGAAGAGCTGCCGCGGGGAATGAGCAGGTCTACCAGTCCGGCTGCTCCAAGCAAGGCCGTCGTCGCTTCCCTTCCGGGAGGCAGCAGCGTGCAGACGTCAGGATCTACCCCATGCCGCTCCAGCGCCCGGCGGATGATACTTACGAGGGCAAGGTTTGAGAAGTGAGCGTCCGAACCTCCCTTCAGCACACAGGCGTTGCCGCTTTTTAGGCAGAGCGAGAAAACGTCGCAGGTGACGTTCGGACGGGCTTCGTAGATGATGCCTATCACCCCGAACGGTACGCTGACCTTAGTTATAACCATCCCGTTCGGCCTGACCGACTCACTAAGCACCCTTCCGCAGGGAGAAGACAGGCGTGATACGTTGCGCACGTCGCCGGCGATAGACAGCAGGCGGTCTTCCGTCAGTTTCAGTCGGTCGTACCTGGGGTCTGACGGAGACATGCGTTCCAGGTCTTTTACGTTTTCAGCCAGTACCAGTTCGCGGCCTGCGCATAGCCCCGCGGCGACGTCTTCCAGTACTGATGCGGTCTCTTCTTCGCCCAGCGTGTAAAGCGTACGCGAAGCGCGGGCCGATCCTTCCAACAGTTCTTTTATATTCATGGCTTTCAGTCCAGATAAAGGTGATCGTAATGTACCAAAGGCTTCATATCCCGGCGGCCAACCAGTCCGGCGGCTTCGCGACTGTCGTATCCAGTGCATCCTACGCCTATCTGCACTCCGGCGTCATCCATGATGCGGACTATGTCATCCTTCTCAAAGTCGCCCTCTATCCTTGTGACACCCACCATGAGAATGCTAACGGCCTTCGGCCCGTGCAGGGCCTCGACGGCGCCCTTGTTGATATGTACCTCGCCTTTGGCAAAGCCTTCGGAGTGTGCTATGCGTTTCTTTACGTTGCTGACGGGCTTTTCGGATGGACGGAAGCGGGTGCAAACCACGCTGGGGTCATCCATCAGGTCTATAAGGATATTCTCACGCCGGCCATTGGCTATGATTACGGCAATACCTTCGGCGGCCACCTTGCGGGCGATGCTGCATTTGGTCAGCATACCGCCGCGCCCGAAGGCCGACCGGCCGGTGCGGACGTATCCCGACACGTCTTCTTCGCGCCCTATCTCCGGGATGACCGAAGAAGCCGCCTCCGCGGGGTCGCCGCTGTAGACGCCGTCTACGTTGCTGAGGATGATTAGGGCGTTCATCCTCAGCATGGAGGCTATCAGACCAGACAGCTCGTCGTTGTCGGTGAACATAAGTTCTGTGACCGATGTCGTATCGTTCTCGTTAACGATCGGTATCACCCTGTTCTCCAGCATCACCTCCATGCAATGCTTCTGATTGAGGTAATGAGTGCGGCTGCTAAAGTTCTCCTTCGTCGTCAGCACCTGTCCGCACCTGATGTCATGTTCGCGAAAAAGTTCGTAGTAACGGTTGATCAGCTTAGCCTGCCCCACGGCGGAGTATAGCTGCCGGGCCGAAACAGGGTCGAGCCTCTTTGCCGCCTTTATCTCGCTCCGGCCCGAAGCCACCGCGCCCGACGACACCACTACCACGTCTACGCCGCGCTTGTGCAAACCGGCAATCTGATCGGCGAGGGCCGACATGCGTGTTATATCCAGCGATCCGTCCACGCGCGTCAGCACGTTGCTTCCTATCTTTACCGCTATTCTCATCAGGACTTCTCGCGTATTTCCACGCGGCGGATCTTGCCGCTGATCGTTTTCGGCAGTTCGTCCACGAACTCTATTATGCGAGGATATTTATACGGCGCAGTCACCTTCTTCACATGATCCTGTATCTCGCGCACCAGCGCCTCGCCGACCCGGTCTTTATATTCACGGGATAATACGATGGTAGCCTTCACCACCTGTCCGCGCACCTCGTCGGGCGCACCTGTGATGGCGCATTCCACCACCGAGGGATGGGTCATAAGGGCGCTTTCCACCTCAAACGGACCTATGCGGTATCCTGAGCTTTTGATCACGTCATCAGTACGCCCTACGAACCACAGGTATCCGTCGGCATCGCGCCAGGCTACGTCTCCGGTATGGTATACTCCGTCGTGCCATACCTCGCGTGTCAGTCCGGCGTCGCGATAGTACTCCCTGAAGAGCCCCAGCGGGGGATTTTCGCCGGTGCGGATGACTATCTCTCCCTGTTCGCCGTCTTCGGCCGGCGACCCGTCGGGGCGCACCAGATCCATATCGTATTGCGGATTGGGCAGGCCCATCGATCCGGGCTTCGGCTCCATCCACGGGAAGGTGGCGATGCTGAGGGTTGTTTCCGTCTGACCGAAGCCCTCCATCAGTTTGATGCCGGTCAGCTTGTAGAACGATTCATAGACAGCCGGGTTAAGGGCCTCGCCGGCTATGGTGCAGTAGCGTAGCGACGAGAGGTCGTAACGGCTAAGGTCTTCGCGTATAAGGAAGCGGAAGATAGTAGGCGGTGCACAAAGCGAGGTGATATGGTAGTCCTGTATCATGCGCAGCATGTCAGCCGGAGTGAATTTCTCATGATCGTAAACAAATACCGTAGCCCCGGCGATCCACTGGCCGTAGAGCTTTCCCCACACAGCTTTACCCCATCCGGTGTCGGCAATGGTCAGATGCAGACTGCCCTGCCCTAGGTTGTGCCAGAAGCTTCCGGTGACGATATGTCCAAGCGGATAGGTGAAGTCATGAGCCACCATCTTAGGGTTGCCAGTTGTGCCGGAGGTGAAGTACATCAGCGATATGTCCGCATTCTCATTCTTTCGCTCCGGGCGCACGAACGGGGCCGACTGAGCCATGCCTTTATGGAAGTCTCCAAAACCTTCGGGCGTTACCGGTCCCACCGAGACGAGCTTCTCCACCGAGGGCGACGCTCCAAGCGAAGAGGCCACCCTCTCTGTGATAGCCTCTTCGCCAACACAGACGATCATTTTGACCGTGGCCGCGTTATTACGGTACACTATATCTTTCACCGTCAGTAGGTGTGTAGCCGGAATGACTACGGCGCCCAGCTTATGCAGCGCTATGATGGCGAGCCAGAACTCATACCTGCGCTTTAGTATCAGCATCACCATATCGCCATGCCCTATGCCGAGGGATTGAAAATAAGAAGCCGCCCTGTCGGAACCTTCCTTTACCTGGTCGAAGGTGAAGTCGCGGTGCTCCCCGCGGTCATTAGCCCAGCAAATAGCTTTCTTGTCGGGATGGGTCGCGGCCCATTCATCTACTACATCATATCCGAAGTTAAAGTTTACGGGCACCTTCACTTTGAAATTCTTCACAAAGTCCTCGTGCGAAGCGAAAACTGTCTGGTCTACAAATTTTTCTAACATCTTTCTTTCAGTCAATAATTACAGTATGATTGCTAAAAACATCACCTTCTCCCCATCCAGGGCCTTCATGCCATGCGGCATGGCGGAGTTGAAATATATGCTGTCCCCGGACGACAGCGTCAGGTCTTTACCGCCTATCCTAAGCAGCATACGCCCTTCTAGTATAAGGTTATACTCTTGTCCTTCATGTGAATTAAGATAAATATCCTCAGCCTCAGCCTTGGGATGCACAGTTACAAGAAACGGGGCAGCTTTCCTGTGCGCAAACCCGGCGGCGAGCGACTGATACCTGTAAGCCTTCGTCCTTTCCACGGCCACACCCTTGCCCCTGCGGGTGATGAAATAAGTATTCATTTTAGGCTCATCGCCAAACATAAGTGCAGTCAGTTCCACGTTGCAAGCCTGTGCTATCCGGTGCAGGGCACTCACCGATATATCCACCGTCCCACTCTCCAGCCTCAGATACTCATCAGCCGTCAGGTCGCAAATCGCACCCATCTCCCGGGGAGACATTTCCAAAGCATCACGCAGTCCTGCCAACCGTTCTGCTATTTGCTTAATCTGTTCATTCATTATACATAGATTTTAAATTTACCGGTCAAAGGTATAAAAATAAACATTAAGGATGCTTCAAGAGAAAGTAGGGGTCAGGGCAAACGCATCTAATTTTTGATCAGTTTTATCAGGTAGTTGTTGTCCCATCCTGCTTTGAGTCTCTTTCCCCTTACGCCCACCTTAGTTGTTTTTCGTTTTTCAACAGGTTCAGTGCAATCCTGTTGAGCAGCGAATAGTTCTGTGCGGCAAATCCGGTTCTCTTACGGCTGTTGTCCTCATTGAATCCCACATCAGGTACCCAATGTAAAGAGCTCTCAACTCCCCAATGGGCACGTACCGACCGGTTTATCAATCCGGCATCGGCTTGAAGGCTACTGATATAAAGGCGAGTTTCTTTTTCCGTCTCACCAGTACTTTTGATATAACGTCCCGATTATATTTTTATCAGGGTCTTCAATCCTGTCCATTCTTCTCGGGATTCTATCAGGGAAAGGTCGCTTATAACCGAACACCTGCGGGTTTCCACCCTGCCATGTCCGCAATCTGATTCATCATCAAAGGCGTTTACCGGTAGAAAACGAAAAGAATCTTCCACCTGCTCCACAGGATTGCCCTGGTTACCTTTGAGAGCCAACAGGCAATCAGCCTCTTTTTCTATGATCTTAGAGGCTATATTTTTCTGACAGCCCATGACGTCTATTGTCACAATGCATCCTTTGAGTACCAGCAAATCAGGCAATTTGGGGATGGCTGTTATTTCATTACTCTTTTCATCAACCTTTACCTGACCCAGCACAATATGATTCTTTATCCGCCCATGCGCTGACCATGTGGACGATGCTCTTCCTGCCCGAACTACGGCTCCCACACATGCTTTTTCCGTCTATGGCTATAACTTCATTTTCGCATAAATCAGCAACTGAACACGTCCGGTCCATAAAACAACTTTCCAACTCTACAGGGTTCAACGCGGAAAACACGCGGTTAAATGTATCGTGGGAGGGAATACCTCCGGTAAGGCGAAGAAATGTTTTCAACCAATCTTCTTTGGCCCTGCCGAATTCTTCCATTTCATTCCAGCCTTCTGCCCCACATAATAATGGACGCTATGGCTATAAATAAAATGTCTTCAAGGGAATGTTCCCGTGTCCTCTCTACGCGAGGATATGTTAAGGACGACAAATAACTAATAGGACTTTCCATAAGAGGTTTTATTCGGAAAGATACAACTTCTCTAAAAAGTAACAATAAAAATTAGATGCGTTTGCCCTGTGTATTTGTCCTGCTTTTACCCTTGCATGATAAAAAAAATCTATCTTTGCGTCTCAAATAGCCCAGATGGCGGAATTGGTAGACGCGCTGGTCTCAAACACCAGTGGATTCATATCCATGCCGGTTCGATCCCGGCTCTGGGTACGGATTAAATAAAAGCCTAATTGAAAATCAATCAATTAGGCTTTTTCTTTGGAGCGATTTTCCCCACATTTTCCCCACCGATGTTTAAATGTTATATCATTGGGGAATATGATGTTTCGATTAACCTTCACAAAAGCATTTACTGTATGCCTGTGAACACCTAATATACGAGCTATTGAATTTTGAGAAACACCGTCCTTTAAAAGGCTTATTATTTGTTGTTTATGATTGGATAGTTTATTCGTTTTTGCTTTGCTCCCTTTCGGGCGACCCAATATAACACCTTCTGCACGTTTACGAGCCAATGCCTCTTTTGTTCGTTGTGAAATCATTTCTCTCTCTATTTCGGCAGCAAGACCAAATGCAAAAGCAAGAACTTTGCTTTGTATATTATCGCCAAGTTCGTAACCATCTTTTACTGTATAAACTTTTACTCTTTGTTTCATACATAATTCCAATATACGCATAACCATAAATGTTTTTCTACCAAATCGTGATAATTCCGATGCGATGATAATATCACCCTCTTTCATTTCTCGTAATATGATGCCAAGTTTTCTGTCTTCCGGTTCTTTTATTCCTGAAACACCACTATCTTCTATCCATTCAGAGATAGCAAATCCTAATTGTACTGCTTTAGATTTTATTCCCAATGTCTGATTTTGAGCATCCTGTTCATCTGTACTTACTCTTAAATATCCGTATACCATGATTTTTTTGATGCAAAAGTAGTTCAAAATACGTTTGGGCTGTTTAAAAGGGAGAATTTAACAGTCCTAACCAAAATTCATAGCTTTCAGGAATTTCTCTTTTTTTGATGTATCCATACGCTTTAGTGGTACTGTAAAAATCACCGTTTTTATCAAAAGTAAAATTACCGCCACAGGGTGTACGACAAAATTCCCTTGCTCCCAAATTATTTATTAGTCAAAACTTTAGAGAGATAAAAATAAGATAAAAAAGAAAAAAGGTTATAAGTTTGTGTGATATAACAAAA
>JAISBL010000006.1 GCA_031266215.1 Tannerellaceae bacterium
CCTGCAGTACCAGCCCTTTGAGGTATTCCCCTTCAGGATGATAGATGTTTACGGGATGGTCGGCAGGCTGGGCCGTCTGGTGTAATATCCTCACACTCCGCCCCGACCGGGCCGCCGCGCTGAACACGGCCAGACGGAAAGCTTCCCTGCTCACTACCTGTGAGCATGAGAAGGTAAACAGTATGCCGCCGGATTTGATTTTATCAAAAGCGATGGCGTTCAGCTTGCGGTATCCCTTCAGTGCGTTGCGAAGTACGTTTTTATGTTTGGCAAACGCAGGGGGGTCTAATATGATCATATCATAGGTGTTACCTGCTCTCTCAAGGTATTTGAAGGCGTCTTCGGCATATGCTTCGTGGCGGAGGTCGCCGGGGAAGTTCATCTCTATATTTTTTTTCGTCAGTGATATAGCCCTTGACGAACTGTCTACCGAATGGACCAGGGCGGCGTTTCCACGCATGGCGTAAAAAGAGAACCCTCCTGTGTAACAAAACATGTTCAGCACGCGGCGTCCTCCGGCATAACGTTCTGCGAGGGAACGGTTGTCGCGCTGATCGACGAAAAAGCCTGTTTTTTGCCCCTTTTGCCAGTCCACACAGAATTTTAATCCGTTCTCCAGTGCGATGTCTTCAACTTCATTCCCGTACAATAAGCCGTCTTCGTCAGACAGGTTGGCTTTATACGGCAGGGTCGTTTCCGACTTGTAATATATCGTAAGCAAAGAATCGCCCATCACTTCTTTTATAGCCGCCGCTATCTGGCGCCGGGCATGGTGCATACCTACTGAATGCGCCTGCATGACGGCGGTGCGGGCGTATATATCGACAATCAGTCCCGGCAGGTTATCGCCTTCTCCGTGAACCAGCCGGTAGGTGTTGTTATCGTTCGCCCCCGCCAGACCAAGGGCCAGGCGCAGCGAGTATGCGGAACTGATACGTTCCCTCCAGAAAGCGTCGTCAACCGGGGCCTGATTAAACGTCAGGATACGCACCGCTATGCTGCCTATCTGATAATGCCCGGTGGCGAGGTATTGTCCTTTGGCGGAGAATAAGCTGACCAGGTCTCCTTCTTCGGGGTTGCCCCCGATCGACTGTATCGCGCCGGAGAAGACCCAGGGGTGAAAGCGTAAAAGGGATTCTTCTTTATCAGGTTTCAGAACGATTTTGCAATAACTCATTTATTCTTTATTCAACTGGTTATATATGACAAGGCAGGCCCATGCGTCTAATGCTGCATATTTTTTTTGCGATTCCGACAGCGTATCGGCTTCCCAGTTTGTCAGCCGCTGCCCTTTTGATATTTTTTTCCCGAACAAAATAGCGTATATCTTTTGCAGGCTGGCGTCTATGATGCCAAATCGACCTACGTAATCCTGTAAATCCAGGAAATTAGACAGTTCGGCGTTTGTCCGTTTACGTACGGCCCCGAAATCATCACGCAGGGAGAGGCCTATTTTCTGTATGGAGTCGTCCGACAAAAAATTTTCCAGCGAATGCGGTATGCCTATCTTGTTCAATCTGAAAAGGAAACAAACGTCTTCCGTTGATATTTGTATTAATGCGACTTTGAACCGCTGGCCTTTCTTAAAACTGGGGCGCGTCTCTGTATCAAAGCCCACTTTCAGATATTTTGACAAGTATTCAACAGCGAGGCCGGCGTCTTTCTTTTTGTCTATAACTATAATCCTGCCTTTGTATTCTTCTGTCGGCAGAAGAGCTATTTCGTCTTTTGTTATTGATGGTGTATGCATCATTCTGTTTTCTGCATTTCGATACAATCATCATCATCATCATCATTATAGCGTACTGTGTGAAGCGCCTTCATTGCATTTAGCAACTGTTGCCCCCAGTGTTTGCGGAAGTTATTCCGGCAAATGGCGACGGCTTCACGCATGAGTATTTCATTACCCTGGCGGTAAACAGAGACAAAATTGCCTGTATCCTGATAAACATCAGCCAGATTTTCTGAAATAAACGTGACTATCGGGGTGTCACTGTACTGCATGTCGGGGTGAAAGGTTTCGAGATAAGAATCGTAAGCGCCCAGTGCGGAGGCTATGTTAGTCCGCAACGATTCATACATTTCTTCGGTTACTTCGACTGCCGGCTCTATCTCCTCATTAGGCGGTGCGTCCGGGAGTAAAGAGGCTTTCAGGTATAATAATGGCAGTATCTTGGTCGCTTTGTCAACAAAATCAAACAGGGAGTACGTTTTCACAGCTTCTGCGAAGGAGCAGTATTCCAGCGCTACGGTTACAAATTCGATCGTATTGCGTTCGTATATGATATTGTTATTCAAGCTCATCTGATTAGCTTTCAGCCGTTGGTCCGCAAATGTAGCAAATAAATTATAAATCGGAAAAGGCTCCTAATCTTCGTGTTTACGATTGGGAGCCCTGATTTTACTAACTCAGATTTTAAAAGATCAGCCAAGATATGATTTGAGGAGTTTGCTGCGTGTGCCCTGCCTTAGTCTTCTGATTGCTTTTTCTTTAATCTGGCGGACGCGCTCACGGGTAAGGTCAAAGTTATCGCCAATCTCTTCTAATGTCATTTCCTGACAGCCAATACCAAAGAACATCTTGATAATGTCACACTCTCTTTCGGTAAGTGTGGAAAGCGCCCGGTCGATCTCTTTTGCCAGTGATTCGTTCATCAGCGTGCGGTCGGCTATCGGGGCGTCGTCGTTCACAAGTACATCCAGCAGGTTGTTGTCTTCGCCTTCCACAAATGGGGCGTCTACGGAGATATGCCTTCCCGATACTTTCAGTGTATCGGATATTTTATCTACCGGGATGTCCAGTTCTTCCGCCAGTTCTTCCGGCGAGGGACGCCGTTCGTTTTCCTGTTCAAATCTGGAGAAAGCTTTGCTGATTTTGTTCAGCGAGCCTACCTGGTTTAACGGCAGGCGTACGATCCTGGACTGCTCAGCCAGGGCTTGCAGTATGGACTGGCGAATCCACCATACGGCATATGAAATAAACTTGAATCCGCGTGTTTCATCAAACTTTTCCGCAGCTTTTATCAGTCCAAGATTGCCTTCATTGATCAGGTCCGGCAGGCTTAGTCCCTGGTTTTGGTATTGTTTGGCCACTGATACTACGAAACGTAAATTAGCTCTGGTCAATTTTTCCAACGCTCTGCGGTCTCCCCTTTTGATTGCCTGTGCCAGCTCGACCTCTTCCTCTACCGTAATAAGATCTTCGCGACCTATTTCCTGAAGATACTTGTCTAACGAAGCGCTTTCGCGATTAGTGATGGACTTTGTAATCTTTAACTGTCTCATTATATGTTTTTAATTGAGAATATGGGGTGCAAAGATAATTATTTTTTCATGTGAATTGGCTACGCGTTATTCACACGTAGCCAATTTAAAACCTTTAACACAATCTTTTTTTGCCTATTATACTGTTCTTTTAGTTTGCCAGGTCTATAGCGTAGTAGCGCCTGCGTCCGTCGGGGTTTATGCCCTTAAGTACAAGGAGCTGGTCTTCGCCGTTATTGCGGAGTATCCGTTCTACTATCTTTTCCAGATCGCCGACGGCAGAGACCCTCTGGTCGTTGGCTGTCATGATGATGAAGCCTTTGTTTATGCCGGCGTCTTTCAGTTTGCCGTTGAATAAGGCGGCTACTTCTATGCCGTAGCTGATGCGGCGGTCTTGTTTTTGCTTGTCGGTAAGTTCCTTAAAGGCTGCGCCTAGCAGTTCCACGGCATCGTTCTGTCCTTTCACGACATTGGTGTTGCCCTGCATGTTGCGAAGTTCTACGGTGTAGGTCTTTGCCGCGCCGTTGCGGTCTACCGTGATGCGCACCTTATCGCCCGGGCGGAAGCGGCTGATGCGTTCCTGCAGTTCGCTGACGGATTTTACTTTCATGTCGTTTACCGCCGTAATGACGTCGCCTGTTTCTATGCCGGCTCCTTTTGCCGAGCTAAACTGTGTGAACTCGGCTACATAAGCTCCGTCCAGGGCTTTGAGTTTACCTTTTTCTTCGTCAGACATGCCTTTTACGTCGCGGATAGATACGCCGAGCATCGCCCTTTGCACTGCGCCGTATTGTTTGAGGTCGGTGGATACTTTCCCTGCTATGCTGATGGGTATGGCGAAGGAGTATCCGGCGAAGTTGCCTGTTTCGGAGTATATAAGGGTGTTGATGCCGACCAGTTCGCCTTTGGTGTTGACCAGGGCGCCTCCGCTGTTACCGCGGTTGACGGCGGCGTCGGTCTGTATATATGATGCTATTTTGTCGCGGTCGTCGCTGCCGGTAAGTACGCCACGTCCTTTGGCGCTTACGATCCCGGCCGTCACCGTAGATGTCAGGTTAAAGGGGTTACCGACGGCCAGCACCCATTCGCCGACTTTCAGTTTGTCGGAATCGCCGAAGGGGATTGTGGGGAAGTCTTTTCCTTCTATCTTGAGCAGGGCGATGTCGGTTGTGGCGTCGGCGCCTATCAGTTTGGAGGTAAAGGTGCGTTCGTCGTTAAGCGTCACTTCTATCTCGTCGGCGTCTTCCACTACGTGGTTGTTGGTGATGACATATCCGTCGGTCGAGATAATAACTCCCGATCCGTAGCCTACACGCGCCTGCGACGGGCGTTGCCGGCTACCGCGGTCTCCGAAGCCAAAGAAGTATTCAAACGGATCGATATATTGTCTGGCTCCGCTCTGGGAACGGCTTTTGGTGGTCGCCTTGATGTGTACGACGGCGTGTATGGCTTTTTCGGCGGCTGTGGTGAAGTCTATGTTCTCGGCCGCTACGGTGTTGTAGTTCACCATCTGTGTGGGTTGCTTAAAGCCGTATTCAGACTCCGTGGAGCTTATTTCATGCGGGCCGGACAGGTATTTTTTGCTTATCAGATAAGTAGTGGCGCCCACTGTGACAGCTACGCTTATGACAGCCAGAAGTGCAATCCCAAGTGCATTTTTCAGTATTCTTTTCATATTCGCTTTTTTAATTAAACACTCAATTTTAACAGTTTTCTTTCGGCAAAGGAAACTCAAAAAGTGTACAATTACTTACCTACGCCGGCATTTTTCATCTCTTTTAACCACTGTATTTGCAGCTTAACTGTGATTAACACTACTATCCGGCGCGCTATATCTGCTTTAACATTTTGCGGCTGACAATACGTCATATGTCTTACTTAATATATAACACTCCGTGAGAGGCGAAGGTTCACTCTGTCAGGCCGTTTTTTCGCTTTGGCTGCCTCAGGGGTAATATATGTAAATGTGTATATTTGCAGCCGTAAAACAGCCGGAGAAGTAATCATGTTCATAAAGATATATCCTGAGAACCCGAACCAGAGGGAAATGGACAGGGTGGTTGGCATCCTGCGCGAAGGAGGTCTGGCGATTTACCCCACCGATACGGTCTACGCCCTGGGGTGCGACGCTATGAACGTGCGCGCCGTGGAGAAGATATGCCTTCTCAAGGGTATCGATACGCGAAGGAGTAATCTGTCGATCATATGCTACGACCTGTCTAATATCAGCGAATACGCGAAGGTGAGCAATGCCGTTTTCCGCCTGATGCGTAAAAACCTGCCCGGCCCGTTCACCTTTATCCTTCCTACCGGGCGGGAGCTTCCGAGGATTTACAAAAACAAAAAGGAGGTAGGTATACGTGTGCCTGACAATAATATAGTGAGACAACTTGTCAGCCTGCTGGGCAATCCTGTTATGACCACTTCCATACATGACGACGACGAGGTGGTCGAATACACTACCGACCCCGAACTGATATATGAGAAATATCAGGACCGTGTAGACGTCGTCATCGACGGCGGCTACGGCTCCGTCTATCCTTCCACCGTTGTAGACTGTACTACCGACGACTTTGAGATCATCCGCCAGGGGAAGGGCGAACTCATCATCTGAATTATAACCAGGCATTTGCACAGGCCCTTTGGGCATATGCGAAAGACTTTTGGACATATAAAAAAGCCTTTTGTACATATGCGCAAGGCCTCCGGACATATGCGCAAGCCTCTTGTACATATGCACAAAGCCTTCCTACATATGCGCAAGCCTCTTTTACATATGCTCAAAGCCTCCGGACATATGCGCAAAGCTCTTGTACATATGCTCAAAGCCTTCGTACACATGCGCAAGCCTCTTGTACATATGCGCAAGTCTCCCGGACATATGCTCAAAGCCTTTGTACATATGTACAAAACCCCTATACGTATATCCGGGAGCGTTTCATTTCATGATGAAAGTCAGGTCTGTGCCTTCGGAGTCCCTGGCCGCAAGGGCCAGGCGGCGGGCGCTCGCTTCGACCGGGCCGGTGATAAATTCGGGAATGTTGTACGACTTCATGAAGCGGTGGTAAAAACCGGCGTCCTTCTGGGGCAGGAGAAAAGGTTTGGAAGCTTCGCCATCGCCATTGATGTAGGCGATATAAGGACGGGTATAAAGCCCGTCGCCGCGGCGGCTGCTGAAGACTATCCAGCGGCTGTTGCTGCTCCATGAATGGTAGCTCTCGACCTCCGGGGAGTTTGCGGCGCGGAGCGGACGGATAACGCCGTCGGAGAGATCGATCATGTACAGGTCGGCGTCGGCGTGCCAGATGGAAAAGTTACCGTAGCCTGAGAGGGTGTAAAGCAGGAAATGGCCGTCGGGCGATACGCGCGGGAAGGAAGCGCTGCGGCCGTCCGCGGCGGCGTTGTAGAGCGTGTCTACGGCATCGCCGAAGGTCCTCTCCACGGCGTCGAAGGCGATGGAGCAGAGGCTGTATTTTACGTCTTTGAAGGAGTGTGGCATGTCGCGGGCCGTGGCGGAGCAGAAATACAGCGTCTGCCCGTCGGGCGAGAAGGTGGGGAAGGTCTCGAAAGCATCGGGCGAAAAGAGCCTGGAGGTGGTGACGATCTGGCGTCGTTCGACGTCGTACACCACTACGTCGGAGGCCCCGTCAAAGACCTCTATGCGGTTCCTGTCGTTGTGGTGAAAACTCTGAAGGGTCTGGTTCACCGAGAAGGCGACATACCGCCCCGACGGATGCCACGAGGGATAGACCAGCGGCGATATGGTCTCACTCGTCCCGGTGTTAAGCTTTTCTATCTCTTGGCCGTCAACCATGATGGTGCCGGGATAGGTCTCGCGCATGTGGAAGAGCATCTTCGAAGGGTCCTGCATGCAGAAGGAGTGGCAGTTCATGCAGTTTTTGCCGCTCATCCGGTTCTCAATGATGGCCGTCTGATCATAGTTGGCGACGTTGCGCTGGTAGATTCCCATATTGTTCCAAAGCGAGTAGACCGGCTCTATCAGGCGGTAGGCTATGTAGGGGTCTACCGGTTCGGAGGCTACATGTAGAGCGAAGGGCGCGTATCTCACCCATTCGCCACCGCCGGGGCGCGAGGTTATGATGACGGATATGGAGTCTCCGCGGGCTTCGGCCAACAGCTTCTTCCATGCCGCGGCGGAGGGGCGTACGCTCCCCCTGCGTGCTTTTACACTGATGCTGACGGGACCTGAGGCAAAGACGGCGTAGGATTCGTCTGCCCCGTCGTCAATAGCGAAACTGAGAGGGGCGATGTTGGGCGGTATGACCACCCCGGCGTAGTCGGGAGTGATGCCGGGCTGACGGTCGACCGGGCGGCCTTCGGGCGCGGTCGCGCCGCAGGAGGCAAGGGTAAGGGCTAAGACCGGGTATAAGATGGATTTCATTCGCGGGTATGATTATTTAAACATGTAGTAGAACCAATATGTGTTCCCCCATGCGGATTGCATCATGGAGGGCAGGGAGGCGGATCTTCCGGCGTGGTTTTCTTCCAGTATCCGCCGCTTGTATTGGGCGAAACGGGCGGCGACGTCGGGCGAGATCCCGTAGCGTTGCCAGTATTCCGGCTCTTTTTCATACAGTATTATGACTGCCTCCTGGAAGGCGGGGGGAAGGACAGGCAGGACGGGCGTGCCGAAGTGTTTTTCTATCAGGGCCTCGAAGCCCGTCATGTTTTTCTCAAGCAGATGGATGGCTCCGGCATATGTGATGGCGGACATGTCAGAAGGGTTGGCCGATGCGATGGTCAAAAGCTCGGCCTCCATACCGTCTATCATGGAGAGCGATGCTCCGTGGGCGAGCGAACGGCGTTTGGCTCCCAGCAGCGGGTCGGCTTCCACCTCGGCGTCATTATATAAGAAACGGCGTTGTTCGCCTGCCCAGCCGCTGTAGCTGAAAGTGTTCTCCAATATTGAGATATACTTCCCGGCAACCTCATAGGCCCCGAATATCAGGTTGGTCTGCACCAGGCGTTTCAGCATACGCGGATTACCATCTCCCGTGACGCTCACGCAGGCTTCGAAAGCCATCTCCTGCGACATCGCCGTGGCGCCGACGGCGAAGTATATGTCGCTCAACAGCACGGAGACGGAGGCCGCCTTGTTCCAGTCCACCAGCAATCCCTGGGCATTCCGCTGGTCGAAGGCGAACATACGGTCGCCCAGCTCCCCTTTCTCAAGCAGCGCCAGGTTGGCATAGTTCAGGTAGAGATAATTGGTAAGTTTTCCGGTGCAATGCTCAAGGATACTGTTCCACTGCCCGGTGCGGCTGTAATAATCCAGCTTCTTCATCAGGTACGACTTGCTGTCGCCGTACTCCGACACGCCCATTTTGAATATGACGGCTATGAGGGCCGCCTGTGCGGCCATCTGCACCCAACGCCACTTTTTGCCGCCTGCAGTCATCCTCTTACGCAACAGGCCGGCCAGAAGTATGAGCAGAAGCAGCGAGCACCATGAGAAGTATATCACGCTCCCAGGCGTCAGTTTGAAATGATAATACCCGTCGGGCAGGAAGGCGTAACGGTACTCTCCGCAGAAGGCAAAGTAAACGCTCAGCACCCCTGTCAGGATCGCCACGGAGGCAAGGGTAAGCTTTTCCGCCAGAACCTTTCGCCTGTCCGCCCCGACCGGAGCCGCCAGTATCATGGCGGCATACAGCGTGGAGACCGGCCCGGCAAGGCAGAACAGCAGGGGGATCATAACCGCGTGGGCCGCGAACCGCCCCCCATAGCCCTTAATTCCCATGACAAGGTAAAAAGCGGCCTCGGCCATAATGAAAGCCACAGTGCCGCAGACAAGGTAATTAAAGTCGAAGTGTATGAACATCAGCGTGAGCGCCGGCAGCAGGCATGCCACCATCAGGCTGGCGCCGGGGGCTATCCGCCTCACGATACACTGTGCCAGCCACCCGGCGACGGTGAGCAATCCTGCCGTGATACCGGCCCCGGCGTAAGGCAGGAGGAAGAATTGCATCAGGAACTCCGACGCCGTCAGGGCCGCCCCTCCCGGCTGCATGAGTAGCCCGGAGACGTAGGCCCATGTGTTCTGAAATAACTGGTTTTGCTCCACTATATAAAAGTGAAATTCGCTGTATGCCTGAAGGAAAGCAAACAGTACGCCATAAAAGGCAAGCCATAAAAAGAGGCTTTTGTAACAATGCTTATTCACGCCGGAAGAAGGTCAAAAGGGTTTGTATTCGGATTTAGCCAACACGTCGCGGGCATTGGCCCCCGACATCAGTCCGGCAGGCCCGGCGCCGGTCTTTTCAACGTATTTGCACACGATCCGCCATCCTATCCATACGCCTATATTACCCGGGGCGTCGGCCGAGATGAAGGAGGCGGGGGCGTCGGCAATGTACTTCCCGGTCATGGCGGGATCGGGCGTGTAGAGATGCCTGCGTTCTACGATGGCCTTCCACACGTCCGCCTCTCTACCGGCGCACCAGGCGTATTCTTCTTCGGTATACCCCATCAGAATGTCCGGAGCCAGGTCCGGCAGGGCCTGCGAGACGAGGTATCTTATCTTTCCCTCGTAAATCATGCGTTCAAGCAATACGTCCTCATTCCCGGCGAAGGGATACTCAGACAAGAGCCAGCCCGTAAGATAGTCGGCGGCGACCCGCGAGCGGCGCATCTTCTCGCGCTGGAAGGGATGGAAGAAGCGTTGGTAAAGGGGGTAGCCGGGTTCCATGTAGCGGTCGATCGAGACAGACAGCAGGTTGTCAGCCACGAGCACATTCTGGCTCAGTCCCGACACATGCATGTAAACCTGCGGCAGGGGCATATCCGGAAGGCTGGCCCTGAAGTAGGCAAAGGCCCGCCCCAGTTGCTGTTCGATGTCTCCCACGGAATCATACTGCGTTATGGCGTCGCGGTATAGCCCTTTCAGGGTCGGCTCCGAGTAATAGCCTTCCAGACGATCAAAGAAGCCGGGTGTCGTGGTCGTCTGCATATTCAGCACGCCCTTTCCCAAAACCTCCATCATCTCAGGGTAATCGCACAACAGTTCGCCCTGTATCCCTGCTTCATTCCCCTCTTCTATCAGGCGGAAGAGGGCCTTGTCAAAGCGATGTATCCTCACCGGATCGGCCCCGGCGAAGCGGTCTTTCTCCTGCGCCCTGCATCCTGCGCATGAGATTAACATTGCAATCATAAAAACGATTTTATAACGCATAAGCAACTGGTAAATGATTAGTTGTGCGGCAAACTTACAACATTTTCGCCCTGCTTCAAAGTTCCGCATATTTCTTTTTCCCTTTAAGGTAGAAGGCGATAACAAGGCTGCCCGGCATTTGTCCGGGGATGGGATCGACGGTGGTTTTGTCCATGTTCTCGCGCCTCAGGGGCAGGTAGTCGTCCTTCAGCCGGCGGAACTCACGGCGGGCGGCGTACACTGCTTTGGCGTCCCCGAACTGGCCGCCGAGAGCGAATCTGAGAGCGGCCATGCAGTCGAGCCATAAGCGTACGCGCATCACATGACGCAGTTTTCCCTCCGGGGTATTCTTATACAACATCAGGAGGCTGTTGCGAAAGTTCAGAAAGGTCTTTCGCGGATTCTCCGCCGCCAGTGTGGCCGCCCCTACGTGGTAGATCACCGAGTGCGGGGTATAGACCAGCCGGTAGCCGCGGCAACGCATCCGCCAGCACATATCTACCTCTTCCTGGTGGGCGAAGAAGCGGGCGTCAAGTCCTCCGACCGACCTGTATATATCCATGCGGATAAATAGGCATGCGCCCGTAGCCCAGAGGATGTCAGTCCGGGAGTCGTACTGGCCGAGGTCTTCTTCCACAACATGCAGCAGCCGCCCGCGGCAGAAAGGAAAGCCATAGCGGTCGATATATCCGCCGGCTGCCCCGGCATATTCAAAGAATGAGCGGTTCCGCCACGAACGTACCTTCGGCTGTACGCCGGCAATGGAGGCGTCTGATTCCAGGATGGCTACCGGCGCGTCGAGCCATCCGGCTGTCACTTCCACGTCGCTGTTGAGCAACACTGCGTATTCGGCATCCACCTGTTCAAGGGCCATATTATAGCCTCCGGCAAAGCCATAGTTCCTGTCGAGCAGGATTAGCCTGACGGAAGGGTACCGGTCGCGGAGGAAACTGACGGAGTCGTCCGTCGAACCATTATCCGCCACGATGACCTCAGAGCATTCCGCCGGGGAGTGTTCCATGACGGAGGGGAGGAAGGTCTCCAGCAGCGCCCTGCCGTTCCAGTTAAGTATAACGATTGCTGTTTTCTTTTTCATAAGGCATCTTCACGTTTATGTTTCCATCTTTTGTGCGTCCACAGCCAGTAAGCCGGGTTACGCATTATAGTTTGCTCCATCAGTCTGGCGTACTGTTCGGTTATGTCGTATCCGGCGTTTTTCTGCGGCGCGTCGGACAATAGTTTGAACTCGACGCTGTAATAGCCTCGCCTGAGTTTGCTCACATCAGCGTAGACTACGGGGAGGTGCAGTTTGCCCGCCAGGCGTTCGGGGCCGGTAAGCATAGCGCTGTCCTGCCCCAGGAAGGTAGTCCAGTAATGCAGGTTGGCCCTGCTGGGAGTCTGGTCGGCGAGGAAGACAGCCAAAGCAGGTGTCTTCTCGCGCTTTAGTCTTATCAGGTCTCTCACGGTGTCTTTCTTACGTATCCCGGCGGCCCCAAAGCGTGCGCGGAGGTTGACGAACAGCCTGTCGAATACCCCGGAGCTTAACGGACGGTAGACCGGATACATCTTCGCCCTGACGAAGAAGCTGTTCCCGGCGGTGAACCACTCCCAGTTGCCGTAATGCCCAAGCAGGATTATGATACAGGTATGCCCCCGGTCTACAAGGCTGTCTATCAAAGAGGGGTTTGTCATCTTAGCCCTGCGTTTGATCTCCGCAGATGACACATGCGCCAGCTTTATGGTTTCCACTATATAGTCTGTAAAGTGATGATAGAAGGAGCGTTCCATACGGCGGAGCTCCTCGCCGGTCTTTCCGGGGAATGAGGCTTTCATGTTGCGGCGCACAACCCGTAGGCGATAGCCTGCTACATTATATATAAGTACATACAGGATGTCGGACAAGACGTACAGCAGGCGGAAGGGAAGCAGTGCATGTACTTTTACCCACCCATACAGCAGGGCGTATCCTATATCCCCTCCTTTCATGGGTTCGGAAGATGTTTACAGGTCAGGGCAGTCCGGTCGGCGTTCCATCCCGACAGGATCACCCGGCTGACGTTGTTGGCCAGTCCTGCGGAGTAGGGGGTCTCCACTCTGATATAGTTCTCCGTAAACCCATACATATGGCTGCCCTTGCGGGTATGTTCAAACAATACGCCGGCAGGCCGTCCGATATGCCTGTCATAAAAGGCTCTGTGTTTAGCCTCAGATATGTCGGCCAGCTGCCGGCTACGGTCATGCCTGGTCTTTGGGTCTACGGAATGGGGTATTTTCAGGGCCTGCGTGCCCGGTCTCTCCGAGTAGCTGAAGACATGCAACTGCGTAATGTCCGCCTGCTCGATAAACCGGCGTGTCTCGCCGAACAGCTCGTCTGTCTCTCCGCGCGTGCCCACAATTACGTCTGCTCCTATGAAAGCGCCGGGTATCATTTCCTTTATCATTTCCACCCTGTAACGAAACAGGGCGGTATCATATTTCCTGCGCATCAACTTTAATACCTCATCGCTGCCGCTTTGCAGGGGAAGGTGGAAATGGGGAGCGAAGCGCCGGCTGGCGGCTACGAAGGTGATGATCTCCGGCGTCACAAGGTCAGGCTCGATAGACGATATGCGGTAGCGTGCGATGCCCTCCACCCGGTCGAGCGCACGGATGAGGTCTATAAACGTCTCGCCTGTAGTCTTGCCGAAATCGCCGATGTTTACGCCTGTCAGCACAATTTCTTTCCCTCCCTTGCTGACGACCTCGCGGGCCTGCGCTACCATATCGGCTATGCTTCCGTTACGGCTGCGCCCACGGGCGAAGGGGATGGTGCAGTAGGAGCAGTAATAGTCGCACCCGTCCTGTACTTTGAGGAAGTGGCGCGTGCGGTCGTCAGACGAGCAGGAGGGCGAAAAGGTGTGGATGTCTTTGGTCGGCGATGTGACTACGGCGCCCGTCTGCGCTTTGTCCAGATTATTGAGGTAGGAGAGTATATGGGGTTTCTGTTCGGCTCCGAGCACCAGATCGACCCCTTCGATATGAGATACTTCTTCGGCTTTGAGCTGGGCGTAGCATCCGGTGACTATCATAAAGGCTCCGGGATGCTGTTTGCCTATGCGGCGGATAGCCTGGCGGCATTTTTTATCGGCAAGTTCGGTGACCGAGCAGGTATTGACAACGCATATATCGGCCTTTTCTCCGTTCTGCACCCTGCGCACTCCCTGTTCTTCCAGTAATTTGCCGATGGAGGAGGTTTCGGCGAAATTGAGTTTACAACCCAGGGTATAATAAGCCGCCGTTTTATTTTCGAATACTGTATTATCTGTCATTCCGCAAATTTAGACAAATAACGACATACACAAACCGGCGCGCGCGCAGATGAAGCCCGGCGAACTGTAAAAGACTCTTATCGACTTCATCAGCTACGAATATGGTGTCCTGATAGCCACCGGTATCATCTATAACGGTATAGACATCTCTAACGCCAATACTATCATAATCAACAACGCACATATGTTCGACCTCTGCCGCTGCATATGTCGAAGGCCATGTGGAAGGCGGCCGGCAATAGCAGTAATGGCGGAGGGCTTAATAACAAAACTCATGCAGCACTGACGTAAAGGTTTTTACGCCACATACGTTAATTCACTTTTACAGTAACAATAAACAGATAACAGCCATTTCATTTTATCTCAGTACCGCTTCTTAGTAGGAAGCGGTACTGAAAGATAATTTTTGCGGCTACAAATGTGCAAAAGAATTTGTAATCAACAATATAATTCAACAAATATTTTTTGTCAAATCGTGCCAAATATGGTATAATTTATGCATAACGTGCTGGGTTATTGCTGTTTAAAAAATGTTTATAAAAAATGTATTGTGCTAATTTTATCTTATACTGTGCGTTTACCTTCTTTATG
>JAISBL010000051.1 GCA_031266215.1 Tannerellaceae bacterium
ATGAGCACTGTCACTATCAGTCTGCCCGTAACGAAAGTGCCCGTTGACCTCAACGTCAATCTTACCGGCAACGGCGGCGATGCGCAGACAGTCAAGGTTATAAGCGTGCCGGATTATACAGACCCAAGGTATGCGATAACACCGGGGCTCAAGCCGGTGCTTGCCGGCGGAAAATACTGGGCGCCGGTTAATGTGGGGGCTACCGAACTGGGTGTGAGTACTGCTACTATAGCCACATTAGCACAGGGCGGTTATTATTTCCAGTGGGGACGCAATACGCCTCTGGCTCCCGAGACAGACGGGAATGACCCAGGAAAAGCTATAGCAACAGTAGCCGGCCCTGTTGCATCTGTTGAGATCGCCGAAGGCGCCGATTACGCAAACAAGGGTATCGGAAATGCCAGTGGTAACCTCGGGAATGACTGGTTATCTCCGAGGAACGACGGTCTATGGACGGGCGCAAGAGAGCAGGGGCCCTGCCCCGACGGCTGGAGGGTTGCTACCCTGACAGACAGCGATCCTGTCACAAAAACTTATGGTGGCGCCAAGGGTGCGTATATCTCCGCTTCTGATAGAAGGTTCCGGCTTGCGGGTGATAACCCGGGTGAGTATCTTTATTTTGCGCCCAGAGGATATTATAGGAACAAGGCGCTTACCGTTAATAATGGAAGCTCGTGGTTGGGCGGCTCCGGCACAAATACTAATAATGGACAGTTCATATATCTTCAGGAAAACTTAGTTGTAGACAGTTCTACATCAGGAGCTGATCGTGGATTGGCTTTGACGGTACGCTGCATTCAACAATAATATAAAACCAATTTGGAGTAATACCCAGGGCCTTCCTTAGCATGTGAAGATATGCGTTTTTTCGGGGCGGGCGTCTTTTCTTACGGGTGAATCCGGGGAAAGACGCCCGCTGCTTTTTGCCGTGGCCATGATGGGGGATGACGTACTCCGGGCTGCGCCTCCGGCCCGGAGTTACCCGTCTCAGACGCCTTCCAGCGCCGGCCACACCAAAAGACAGTGCACAAGCATGTTATACACTGCCGCCATTACCTCTTGTAATGCAGTCTCAAAGACTTTAAGTCTTTTAAGTCTTTAAGACCTTAGGGCTTTAATGTGAATTCCAGGTAAGACCCTTAGGGCGCCGCCCGGCTGGCCACATTTAAGGTTAATACTATCGCAGGGTGTTGCTATAATCGGCAGCAGGATGTTATCTTTACCGGCTCTAACAGAAAAGCGATACGTGTGGATCGATATTTTATCTATTTAGCTTACAATGGAAAGAATTATTGCGGCTGGCAGGTGCAGCCCAATGGACCGACTGTGCAGCAGTGCGTCCAGGAGGCTCTGGGCGTATGCTTCAGGCAGGTTGTCGGGATCGTTGGCGCAGGACGTACGGATGCCGGGGTTCATGCACGCCTGATGGCAGCTCATTTCGACCTTGAAGAGAAGGCCGGGAACCTGTCTGTGATGACGGATAAGCTCAACGGCCTTCTTCCGAAAGATATTGCGGCAGATAAGATTGTGCCGGTCAGGACTGATGCGCACGCGAGATTTGACGCCCTGTCGAGAACGTATAATTACTATGTGACGACAAGGAAAGATCCTTTTAATAATGACTTTGTCTGCCGGCTGCACGGAGCGCCCGACTTCGGCGTCATGAATGAGGCCTGCCGGGAGTTGTACCGTTATACGGACTTTACGAGCTTCAGCAAGCTACATACGGATGTGAAAACAAACAATTGCCGTATCACATATGCCGGATGGGAGAAGGAAGGCGATGTATGGAAATTCACCATCACCGCCGACCGGTTCCTGCGTAACATGGTACGGGCTATCGTTGGCACACTACTGGATGTGGGGCGGGGTAAGCTGAGTGTGCAGGGATTCGGATCGGTTATAGAGGCTATGGACAGAGGCAGGGCCGGAACTTCGGCGCCCGCCCATGCCTTGTTCCTGTCGGATATTGTTTATCCGGAAGATGTATTTATCGTTTAAATTATTTATATGAACACCCGCAATTTGGTTTCTGTTGTACTGGGCGCTTATAATGGCGAGAGGTACCTGAAAGAGCAGATAGACTCCATACTTGAGCAAACGTATCGGGATATCGAACTTATAATTACAGATGATTGTTCTACCGACGACACCGCAGGTATACTTAAAGACTATGCCGGCAGGTATGAAAATGTACATGTATACTTCAACGAGGAGAACCTGGGGCTGATACGTAACTACGAGAAAGCGCTGAAATACCCGAAAGGGGCTTATATCGCTTTCGCCGACCAGGATGATATATGGCTGCCGCATAAAATACAGTCTTTGCTGGATAATATCGGAGACAGTATGCTTATCTATTCGGACTGTGCATATATTGACGCCGACGGCCGGCTGATGGGGAAGAAATTATCGGACTACAGGAACCTCATCTCAGGAAGGAACCTTTATATGCTGGATTCGGGAAGCGGTATCTGGATAGCGGCGCACGCTATGATGTTCCGCCGCGAGTTACTTGATCCGGCCCTGCCGTTCTCACCTTACTTCAGTCACGACACATGGCTGGCTTACATCGCCATGCTGAAAGGCAATGTAACGTTTTTGCCCGAAGTACTGGTACTTTACCGGCAGCACGGGGCCAACACGGTCGGAGGTCTTGGCTGTCACAAGATGATGAAAAATGCCAGGCCGGCCCGCGCCGAAAGGTATATGATGCAGCAGTTGGAAGCCGGCAGGATTGACGCTCTGTTGTCGCGAGCGGCAGAGGCTGATGCGGAATTTCGCGACTTCCTGAACAGGATGAAGACCTGCGCCGCCCATCCTGTTTTCTATAACAGGGTAAGGCGAATGCTGCTACGGTTCAAATATGTGAACCGGATATACGCTCCGAGAAAAAGGAATGTTGTGCGGAGGCTTTTCAAAGCGATAAAATCATTCTGACCCATGAAGATCATTTTTGATTGCGAGAGGATGAAGCATCCGTACACCGGACTGTCCGAATACTGCTCCCAACTCGGGAAAGCATTGCAAAGCACCGCAGCAGACAATGAGGTCGCGTTCTATGTACCGCCGGGGTATAAGAACTATTTTGGCCATAACAGCCGGTATCACATATACTCGTCCATTCACAAGATATTTCCGCTAAGGGTAAGGCAAACCGATGTGTGGCATACAAATTCGCAACGACCGCTGATTAAATCAGGCTACGGGATGAAACGCATTATCACAATCCACGACCTTAATTTTCTATATGAGAAGCCTTCGCAGGCGAAAATAAAGAAGTACCTGAAAGCATTCCAGGGCAATATAGACAGAGCCGATGCGGTTATCACCATATCCGGATACGCAAAAACCGATATTGTTAATCACCTGCGTTTAAACGGCAAACCGGTATTCGTTGTCTATAACGGTTGCAACGTACGGGAGTTTCCCGGTTATGACCGGCCTGTATACCGTCCGGAAGCCCCGTTCCTGTTTTCCCTGGGAACGGTTTTACCCAAAAAGAATTTTCATGTATTACCATGCTTAATAAGGAACAACGATTACGAACTGATCATTGCCGGAAAGGGTAGCGACAAGTATGCCCGTCAGATTATGGAAAAAGCCGCGGAGTATCGCGTTGCAGACAGGGTCAGGCTTATCGGGCCGGTAAGCGATAAGGATAAATACTGGTATCTGAAAAATTGCACCGCATTCTTATTCCCGTCTATAGCCGAGGGATTTGGTATCCCGCCGGTTGAAGCCATGCATTTCGGCAAGCCTGTATTCCTGTCGGCGCTAACCTCATTGCCCGAAACGGGAGGCCGGTATGCTTATTATTTTAACGACTTCGATCCCGAAAGTATGCGTGAGACATTTGAATCAGGCATGGACCACTATATTAAAACCCGCCCGGAAGCTATGATCATTCAGCATGCCGGCCGGTTTAGCTGGGAAAAGAGCGCAAAGGCCTGCTGGGATATATACAAATCAGCGCTTCTGTAACTACTGAACGTTCTTATCAGGCGACGCATCTGTCGCGGCAAAGGTAATAAATGCTTAAAAGCCACATGGATCAGCGTTAGTCCGGTGCCCGGCCGCGAAGTAATATCCTCTGAATGTAACGGGCGTTCTGCCGTGAAGCGAATGAGCATTTGCCTGTGAACCTGAGTCCGTGATAAGGGAAGACTGACTTACCAGGTATGGTAAGAGTGGCTTACCAGGTAAGGTAAGACCGGTTTACCAGATAAGGTAAGACCGGCTTACCCCGGTAATATAGACACCGGGTTTTCTTACATAGAACTCAGGCTGAGAAAGCCCCGGCCTTGACATTTCCACCCCGCCGATGCATCGCACCGGAGTATACTAATACGATAACGAGGCTGTTAGTTTTTGTTAAAGCACCGGGGGATTTGGAAAAAACGTATACTTTTACGTATTAAATGACTAAAGAGAAATGAAAAAAACCCTATTCGCCACACTTTTTATATTATTGTCTTCGCTCCTCTACCCTCAGAATGACCGTGAGGGTATGATGAGTATCATTTCCAATCTTTTTACGCCGGGACAGAACGGACTGTCAAGTTCTAAGGTTACATGCATGATCCAGGACGACAAGGGGTTCTTCTGGATAGGCACGGAGGAAGGTCTGAACCGTTTCGACGGGTACAGCTTCAACGTATACAAGAAACAGCCGGCCGACAGCCTGTCGCTTATCAGCAGCCACATTACCGCCCTGTTCCAGGACTCCCGCGGGAGGATATGGATAGGTACGGTTGCCGGACCTGAGTATTACGAGCCGTCGTCGGATGGATTCGTCAACGTATCGCTAAACCAGCCCGACGAGGTGGCGAAGCAAAGCCAGTGCGCAGATATAATGGAGGACTCCCGCGGACGGCTGTGGTTTGCCCTCTCAGGTTCCGGGGTTCTGTGTTACTCGCCGCTGGAAGGCGAAAGCGTGCTGTTTACGCCCTCCGGGGAAGAGCCTTCCATATGCAGCCCTGACATCCTGACAATAGCCGAAGACAGGGACGGACAGGTATGGTTTGGCTCCGGAGACAGCGGTATTTCGGTCTACAACCCCGAAACAGGCTCGTTCCGCAACTATAATACCTCCAACAGCGGCCTGCCCGGAAACACCATACTTGACCTGCGCCTGCTGCGCAACGGCAACATGCTGGTGGCAACCCACGGGGGGGGCGCTGCAATATTCGACGCCTCAAAGCAGGCGTTTATGAGCTATACCGATGTGTTTAACTCACCCTACACCCGTTCTGTTTTCTCCACCGTGGAAGATGAGAAGGGGAATATTCTGATAGGGACGGAGGGGAAGGGTGTTTTTGTCTTCGACCCCCTGAAGCGCGAACTGCGGACGTACCCCATACTGGAGGATTTCTCTCATATCTTCGGAGATGCTAATATAAGCTGCCTTTATATCGGCGGCCACGGCTACCTGTGGGCGGGAGTGAAATATAAGGGCGTTTTCGTGGTTGGAAACGAGCTGAGCGCCTTCCATACGATAAGTAAGGTCAGCGGCAGCGCCAATTCGCTTAACTACAATTACGTCACCGGCATCGCCACCGACAGGGATAAAGATATATGGATAGCTACCAACGGCGGGGGGCTCAACCGCTACCGGCATTCCACCGGAAGCTTCACCCATTACACCTACCGTAAGGACGACCCGGGCAGCCTGAGCGATAATTCGGCGCTTTGCGTATTCTGCGACAGCCGCAACCGCATATGGGCCGGCACGTATATGGGCGGATTATGCCTTTTTGACCGCGAGAAGGAGAGCTTCACGCAATTAGACTTCTATGACGACGGAAGGCCGGGCGAGCCTGTAAAAACCATACAGGAGGATAAGCAGGGTATCCTGTGGCTCGGTACGCTGGGCGGAGGGGTGGTGCGCTTCGATCCTGCGGAAAAGACCTTCCGCGCAATGGGCGTAAAGCCAAAAGGCGACGCCGGGATTGAACGCCTGATAGGATACGACATCAGCATTCTTTTTACCGACAGCCGGAACAGGCTCTGGATAGGGACCAACGCCGGACTGGGATGCATGGATATAGCCTCGGAGACCTTCAGGGCTTATGTGCAGGGTAGCGGACTGGGGAGCCTGTCGGTTTACTCCATAGCCGAGTCGGCGGGAGGCGTCATATGGGTCGGTACGGCGGACGGACTTTATAAGTACATCCCCGCCGGCGCAGGACAGGAGGCGTTCTCAAGGGTATTCCCCGCCTCCGGGAAAGAAACGACGGTGGTGAACGGACTGGTGTATGCAGGCGACCTGCTGTGGCTGTCTACCAACCGTGGCGCGGTCTCTTACTCCATCCCCGACGGTGTCGTCAAGACTTACTCACGCAGCAATAGCGGCATCGGTAACGATGAGTTCCTGCAGGGCTCTTATTACAAAAGTCCGGCCGGAGAAGTGTTCTTCGGCAGTACGACAGGGCTGAGCGCTTTCTTCCCTCACGAGGTGCAGGACAGCGTGACTATACAGAAAGTGTACATTACAGGGCTTAGCATATCTAACGAACCGGTGTATATCAACAGGGAAATAAACGGCAGGGTGGTGCTCGACCGTAATATCAGCGAGACCTCAGAGATCACTCTTCGTTATAGCGATAAGAACTTCAGGCTCGACTTCCTGGCAATGGGTTCATACAAGACTTACTCAACCGTCTACGCATGGAAGCTGGAGGGGTTCGACAAGGATTGGACCGTGCATGATTACACCACGCGCAACGTGACGTATACCAACCTCAACCCCGGGACGTACGTCTTCCGGGTCAAGGCCAGCAGCGACCCCAATGTATTGGGCGACGAAGAGACGTCGCTGGTCATACACGTAGAGCCGCCGCTGTGGAACACATGGTGGGCCAGGCTGCTGTACATCCTCCTGTCCATCGGCGTTATATATGCCGCATTCCGTATCACCCTCGTCCAGGTGCGTGAAAAGAACAAATTGAACATCGAACGTATCAGGGTGAAGCAACAGGAAGAGCTTAACCACGTCAGGACAGGCTTCTTCACAAACATAAGCCATGAGTTCCGCACGCCGCTGACGCTCATTATCGGCCCGCTTAGGCGCATTCTAAGCGAAGACATTGACGAGGGACGTAAAAAGACGGGCATGCTCATCCTACGCAACGCCGAACGGCTGCAACGCCTTATCAACCAGATACTGGATCTTAACAAAATAGAAGACGGCAAGATAAAGCTGCACGTAGAAGCCATAGACCTTGTATCCTTTATCTCCTGCTCCGTAAGCATATTCAACGAGCTGATGCATCAGAAAAACATCTCGCTCACCTACACCTTCGCTCCCGACAATATAGAGGTATGGTACGACCCCGACATGCTCGACAAATGCCTGAACAACATCATGTACAACGCCTTCAAGTTCACGCCCGCAGGCGGAGAGATACATATTGACGTCAGGGTAAAGGATAACCTTGACGTCCTGGTGTCCATAAGCGACACCGGCGTAGGCATGAGCCGCGAAACCACTGAACACCTCTTCGACCGTTTCTTCCAGGGGCACGCCAGCCGTGAGTTCACCGGAACCGGCATAGGCATGCATCTGACCAAAACCATAGTAGATCTGCATAAAGGCGACATATCCGTGGAGAGCAGGGAGGGCGGAGGCTCCTGTTTCTACTTCATTATACGTCATGGCAATGAACACTTTGCGGCCGGCGAACTGGTTGAGAAGGAAGAGGGCGCGCCGGCGCCCGGAGACGATGACGTGCAGGCTGCTGAAGAGGAATTATCCCCTGCGCTGCCCGGCCCTGCAGCGGGTGGAGAAGACAAGATCGTCCTCCTGCTGGTGGAAGACAACGAGGATATGCGTTTTTATATCCGTCAGGAACTGTCGCGTTACAACTACGTCATTGAAGAGGCTGCCGACGGCCGGGCCGGGCTCGACATGGCCCGCAGGCTCATGCCCGACCTGATTGTGGCCGACTTCATGATGCCGCTGATGAGCGGCGCCGAGCTGTGCCGTATACTCAAGTCTACGCCCGAGACCAGCCACATACCAATCATCATACTGACCGCCCAGGATGATATGCAGCATCGCCTTGAAGGCGTGGAGTCCGGGGCCGACAGCTTCATCGCCAAGCCCTTCAGCACAAGATACCTGCAGGTAAGGATAGAGAAACTTATAGAACTGCGCCGTAAAATGAAGGAACGTTTCAGCAAATCCATCTACATGGACACCCAGGAACTGACGCTTACCAGTATGGACGAACGCCTGCTTCAGAAAGCTATCGACTACGTTGGTTCAAATATGGAGAACCCCGAATTTAGCGTCGAGCAGATGAGCCGCCACCTGGGGATGAGCCGCGTCCACCTGCACCGCAAGCTGAAAGCCCTGACGGGCAAAAGCCCCGTGGAATTTATCAGGATGATACGGATGAAGCAGGCGGCCAGACTGATCACTACCGGCAAGTTAAGCATCTCAGATGTAGCCTACCGCGTGGGCTACAACGCCCCGTCTTACTTCAGCAGCACCTTCAGCGCCTACTTCGGCATGTCGCCCACGGCATATATGGAGAAGTACATGCACTCCTCCCCGCCCCCTCCGGCCGCCGGAGGAGACTAACGCACGTAAGCCACCTCCATGCCCTTTACGCTATCGTCGATCAGTCCGTCATCATAAACAAGACGGCCGTTTACGAAGGTCTTCCACACCTTGTGGCCGAAGCGCACACCTTCAAAAGGAGACCATCCGCATTTGTAAAGCACATTCCCGGCCGTCACCGTCCATGCGGCAGCCGGGTCCACCAGCACAAGGTCGGCAAAGTAACCCGGCCTCACATAACCGCGCCGGTCTATACCGAACAGATCCGCCGGCCGGTGCGCCATCACTTCCACCACCCTCTCCGGCGGGAAAAACCCGCGTGAAGCCAGTTCAAGCATCACCGTGAGCGAATGTTGCACCACAGGCAAGCCCGAAGCCGCACGGAAGCATCCCCCCCCCTTCTCGCTCAGAAGATGCGGCGCATGATCGGTAGCCACCACGTCTATAAGTCCGCTGCCGACAGCCTGCCGCAGGGCGTCACGGTCAGACGCCGCCTTTATCGACGGGTTACACTTGATACGGCTGCCCATGAGTGCATAGTCCTCATCTGAAAACCACAGGTAATGCACGCAGGCCTCGGCCGTTATCCTTCTCTCCGCCGCCGGCAGCCGTCCATCCAGCAGGGACAACTCCCTGGCCGTAGACAGGTGCAATATATGCAGTCTCGCACCCAGCCTTGAAGCCATCCCGACAGCCTCGGCCGAAGAAGCATAGCAGGCTTCGGCGCTACGCACAAGAGGGTGCAGCGACACGTCGGGGTCATCCCCATACAGGGCCATATAATGCGCAGCCTGCCGCCTGATGATCTCCTCCTTTTCGGCATGAACGACTACCGGCAGGTCAGTCTGTCCGAATATACGCTCCAGGGCCTCGAGGCGGTCAACCAGCATACCGCCCGTGGAAGAACCCAGGAATACCTTCACACCCGGCACCCTCCGGGGGTCAGCCTTACATATCTCCCCGGCATTATCGCCCGTTACACCAGGGAAGAAAGAATAATTGGCCACCGACGTCGAGGCGGCCCTCTGCAATTTCCACTCCAGCAGATTCACCGAAGTAGTCTGCGGCACAGTATTAGGCATATCCATAAAAGTAGTAACGCCACCGGCCACAGCAGCGCGGCTCTCAGATGCGATGTCAGCCTTATGCGTAAGTCCGGGTTCCCTGAAATGCACATGATCATCTATCACCCCCGGCATCAGCCACCTGCCGCCGGCGTCAATCACCCTTCCGCCGGCCGGGAGTGGCGCCAGCCCGGCCCCGTAACCTGTAGCCGCAATCGTATCACCCTCTATCAGCGCCCAACCGTTAGACGAACGCCCCTCATTAATAATGCGGGCATTATATATACATGTAGTATCCATAGCAGAGAATATATTTATGTAACATCTTATATCCGTGCGAAATTACCGCTTTTACCCCTGCCCTGCAACTTTTATCCCCCACCGGCAATACCTTACTATCCATCCATATGACCTGAGTTCGATGTAAGAAAGTCAGACGTACAGGGGTTCTGCCGGAGTATTCCACGCGACGCCGCTGTACCGGTAAGGCCGCAGGTCTTAAATGGTGCGCCCTGCATGAGCAGCACGCACCCAGCTGAAAGCTATAGAAAAAGCGCGAACATAGAACTTAACACCTATGGATTGAAAATCCATAGGTTAGAGAGATGAATATAATTCATCTGACTTTCGACTAAAAGTCGATTAAAAACATAAACTAAAGTTCATTGAAACTATTCGAGAATG
>JAISBL010000076.1 GCA_031266215.1 Tannerellaceae bacterium
CTACATATCCCAGGAAAGGAAGATATCGGATTTCAAGGATATAAACCTGAAAACGTTATAGTCAAAATGCCGGCAAAGAAACCTAAAGGCAAATCTTTATCTGATACACAGAAAGAAGAGAACAAAAGAATCTCCGGTTTTCGCATCCTTGTTGAGCATGCCATTGGCGGTGCCAGAAAATGTCATATTGTCAAAGAACGTTTTAGATGCCGCAAGTTCGGATTTGATGACTTAGTCATGCTTATCGCTTGCGGACTCCATAATTTTAGAATTTCAATGTCATTGATTTTTAATCATGTATGAATTTATTGAATATAATGTCTATTGATGAAAACAGTACCGATACAGGTATGACCAGGCTGTACGAGCGCGGGGCGGGTTATAGCGCTTGAATCAGTGATGCGTAATATAGACAACAGTCTGCTGTTCTATAAAAACCGTAACTCAATCACAAACGGCCCGCGGAGGCTATCTTAATACGAGAGAGGGGAGACGTCAGATACCGACGCCTCCCCTCACCATCACTGTCTTTCTTATATCGGGTTCGCATTAAATCAGCTTATGGATGACCAGTCCCGATCTTAGTTTAGGCTCAAACCATGTAGTTTTGGGCGGCATGATGTTACCGCTGTCGGCAATGTCCATTAACTGCTTCATGGATACAGGATACAACGCCAGGGCGGCTTTCATTTCGCCGCTGTCCACGCGACGCTTCAGTTCGTCCAGCCCACGGATACCACCGACAAAGTCGATGCGTTTATCCGAACGCAGATCTTTTATTCCCAGTATCTCATCCAGTATCAGATTTGACGATATGGTAACATCCAGTACACCGATAGGATCGCTGTCGTCATAGGTTCCCGGTCTGGCGGTCAGCGAATACCACTCTCCTCCTAGATACAGCGAAAAATTATGCAGCGACGCCGGTTTGTATATCCCGCTCCCCTTCGGTTCCACAACAAAGCCCTTCTCCAGACAGGCAAGAAAAGCCTTATCCGACAACCCGTTCAGATCTCTCACAACACGGTTATAGTCGATAATCGTCAGTTGGGAAGCAGGAAAGCATACAGCCATAAAGTAGTTGTACTCCTCATCGCCACGGTGTGAAGGATTCTGTCCGGCTTTTTCGGCGCCCACCAGCGCTGCGGCAGCCGAGCGATGATGTCCGTCGGCTATATACATAGACGGCATTCCGGCAAACAACTCAGTTATGCGGGCTATACCGGCCTTGTCGGGGATCAGCCAGAAGGTATGACCGAAGCCGTCTGACGGGGTCGTAAACCTGTATTCAGGTTCTCTTTCAGCATATTCCCTTATTATCCCGTCCAGGTCCGGATGATCGTGGAAGGCGAAGAATACAGGCTCTATATTGGCGTTGTTCACACGAACATGCTTCATTCTGTCTTCTTCCTTGTCACGGCGGGTTAATTCATGCTTTTTTATGCGGCCGTTCATGTAATCGTCCACGCAGGCGCAAAGTACTAATCCATATTGCGTACGCCCGTTCATGGTCTGAGCGTAGAGATAATACATCTCTTCAGCATCCTGCACCAGCCAGCCGTTGTCCTGGAACTTTCGGAAGTTCAGGGCGGCTTTTTCGTATACTTCCGCACTGTGCTCGTCTGTGCCTTCCGGGAAGTCTATCTCAGGCTTAATGATATGATACAGCGATTTTTCGTTATTTGCAGCTTCTGCGCGGGCTTCTTCAGAGTTAAGCACATCGTAGGGCCTTGAAACCACCTGTTCGACCCATTCTCGTGGCGGACGAATGCCTCTGAAAGGTTTTATTTTCATGATAAGTCAGTTTACCTTGAATTGTATGTTCCCGTTACGGATGAAATCTACGATTTGTCTGGCGGAGGCGATACCGGCATTTATATTCGCTTCGGCAGTTTGAGCTCCCAGCTTGACGGGAGTTGCAAAATAACGGCCGGGGTAGCCGGCGGCCAATTCGGCGTTTATGGTCGGCTGTATGTCGCTCAGGTATTTAAAGTCGGGGCGTTCTTCAAATATACGTTTCAGTGCATCTTCATCCACCACCTCCCTGCGTGCGGTATTTACCAGTATAGCTCCCTGTGGCATGGATTTCAGCAACTCGTAGCTGATGGACTTTTTCGTCTCCGCCGTAGCCGGTATATGAAGCGATACCACCTGACAGGCGCCGAACAGTTCCGCCATCGATCCTAAAGCCTTCACTCCATCGTTTTCAATGACCTTAGCCGGCATATAAGGGTCGAAGGCGTAAACCTCCATATCAAAGCCTTTAGCAATACGCGCCACGTTGCGTCCGACGTTGCCAAAGGCCAGGATGCCAAGCTTCCTGCCTTTCAACTCCGTACCCGAAGTTGCGCTGTAGAATCCGCGGGCTCCGTAAACCAAAAGACCGAAGACCAGCTCCGCCACGGCATTTGAGTTCTGACCGGGCGTATTCATAATACATATCCCGCGGGCTGTGGCGGCGGCTAAGTCCACATTGTCATAACCGGCTCCGGCGCGGACTACAATTTTCAGCTTCCGGGCGGCTCCCAGAACTTCGGCATCTATCACGTCGCTGCGAACAATCAGGGCGTCAACGTCTTTCACCGCTTCCAGCAGTTGACTCTTCCCCGTGTATTTTTCCAATAAGGCAAGTTCCATGCCGGCCGCTTCCACTACCTCGCGTATACCTTTCACAGCTATCGCTGCGAAAGGCTTATCTGTTGCTACTAATACTTTTGTCATGTCTTTAATGTTGTTTTTCGAACGTTTTCATAGTTGATATCAAAGCCTCCACGCTACTTTTGGGCATGGCGTTATATAGGGATGCGCGGAATCCGCCTACCGAGCGGTGCCCTTTTATGCCTACCATTCCGGCGGCAGAGGCGAACGCGCCGAAATCAGCTTCCATATCCTTGTACTCGTCGTTCATAACGAAGCATACGTTCATGATCGAGCGGTCTTCGGTGGCTACAGTACCCCGGAACAACCTGTTCCTGTCTATTTCGTCATACAGGATTGCGGCCTTTTCGAGGTTCATCTTTTCTATCGCCTCCAAACCTCCAAGTTCCTTATACCACTTCAGCGTCTGAAGAGCGGCAAAGATGGGAAATACCGGAGGAGTGTTGAACATAGATTCTTTTTTAATATGCGTCCTGTAATCCAGCATGGTAGGAATGGCGCGTTCTACATGACCGAGCGACCCTTCGCGTACGATTGCTAATGTAACGCCGGCGGGAGCCAGGTTTTTCTGTGCCCCGGCATAAATAATATCGTATTTCGACACATCCACCGGGCGTGAGAATATATCCGACGACATGTCGCAGACCAGGCGCACGCCGTTGCCACAGTCAGGATCATAGCGCATTTCTGTCCCGTAAATCGTATTGTTCGACGTAAAGTGAAAATAATCAGAGTCTTCCCCAACCCTGTAATTCTTGGGGATAAAGGTGTAATTGGCGTCCTTCGACGAAGCCACCACATCTACTTCGCCAAACAGTTTTGCTTCTTTTATGGCGTTAGACGCCCACGTACCGGTATCCAGGTAAGAAGCCTTCCTGTTTAACAGATTAAACGGTACCATACAGAATTGCAGGCTTGCTCCCCCGCCAAGGAAAACCACCTCGTAACCGGCCGGAACGTCCAACAGTTTCTTTATCCTCGCACGAGCCTCGTCGCATACGGCGACAAACTCCTTTCCCCTGTGTGAAACTTCAAGAATTGACAATCCTGTGCCTTCAAAATCAATCACCGCTGCGGCTGAGTTTTTAATCGTGTATTCACTCAGGATCGAAGGTCCTGCTGAAAAATTGTGCTTATTCATACTACTTAATACTTTTAGATTGTTTTGTTTTTAAATATATCTGTTGCCCCATAGGCGTTTCATATGTTCGGTAAGTTTTAGTTCGGCCGGATTGGGTTGCGCCTTCCACATCCTGTACTCCGAGAGTTCCCGGGGCAGAAAATCCTGCTCCACAAAGTTGTTTTCATAATCATGCGCATACTTATAATCCCTGCCATAATCCAGCTCTTTCATCAAATTTGTCGACGCGTTACGCAGATGCAGAGGCACAGGCAGGTCTCCCGTCCGGGTTACGCATTCCAGAGCCGTCTCAATCGCCATATAAGCCGAATTGCTCTTGGGGCTTGTCGCCAGATAGACCGTCGTCTCGGCCAGTATGATCCTGCTCTCCGGCCAGCCTGTTTTATTGACGGCATCGAAGCAGGCGTTAGCCAGCAGCAGGGCATTAGGATTTGCCAGTCCCACGTCTTCGGCCGCCAGTATAAGCAGTCGCCGGGCGATAAACTTCGGGTCTTCGCCCCCGGCAACCATCCTTGCCAGCCAGTAAACGGCGGCGTCCGGATCGCTCCCCCTGACAGACTTTATAAAGGCCGATATGATGTCGTAATGCATCTCCCCGCCCTTGTCATAGGCGGCGGGGTTCTCCTGCAGGCGCTCCGCAACTTTGGCGTCGGTTATCTCTATGGCGCCACACTCCTCAGCCTCGGCGTTTACAGTCAGTTCCAGTATGTTCAACAGCTTGCGCGCATCACCTCCGCTGTATCGCAGGACGGCATCCGTTTCGGTCAATACAATATTCTTCTTCCCAAGCTCGACATCTTCGGCTATCACCTTATGCAGCAAAGCCATCAGATCGTCTTTGTCCAGCGATTTCAGAACGTATACCTGGCAGCGTGACAAGAGCGGCCGGATCACCTCAAACGAAGGATTCTCGGTAGTAGCCCCGATCAGCGTCACCGTCCCCGTCTCAACGGCCCCAAGCAGCGAATCCTGCTGCGACTTGCTGAAGCGGTGTATCTCATCTATGAACAGTATGGGCGAAACCGTATTAAAGAGACGGTTGCTCTTTGCCTTGTCAATCACGTCGCGCACGTCCTTCACTCCCGCACTGATCGCACTAAGCGTGTAGAAAGGAGCTTCAAGCCGGTTGGCTATGATCTGGGCCAGCGTAGTCTTGCCAACGCCCGGCGGCCCCCACAAGATAAAGGAAGGCACCCTGCCTGCGTCAATCATCTTACGCAAGACTGCGCCTTCTCCAACCAGGTGCCTTTGTCCGACGTAATCATCCAGATTTTTCGGACGCATCCTTTCCGCTAAAGGTCGATTCACCATGCGGCAAAATTCGTGATTTTTATTTACTTATCAAAGCAATGATATCAAAATGGCAGGGCAAACGCATGAAACAAAGGTCAGCAGGTTTCCATTCCCGGCATAGCGATTAAGTGCAGATCCGACCATTCCCCCATTTTACGTTTGGTTTTAATCGAAGGACCTTTCTTTATATCAGCCCCCGGGTTGTAGTTTTTGAGCATGGTCAAGGCTGTTTTGAATACTACCGGGAAGTTCTGAGGAGAGTTTTTAGTTCTTTTCCGGGAAGCATCCTCTCCCATGACAACATCCGGCATCCGGTGC
>JAISBL010000114.1 GCA_031266215.1 Tannerellaceae bacterium
GGTTTGACAATTACAGGAGGCTTTGCAGGAACTATGAGCTCACGTTCGATTCAGCGGAAGAAATGGTCAAAATCGCATCTATAAGATTATTGTTGAATAAAATTTAAACAGGCTCTAAAGGTACATCTTCTTTTTTGCAAAAAAAATCCGGACTTTCCCAGGCTCGGACTTTTCTATATCCTCTGGAATTTGTATTTTAAGGAAGGACGCCCGCTGCTTTTTGACATACTCAACCATTGTACAAGCGTCTTTTCATAAAACCTGCGCACCGTCGGCGTTGGAAAAAATGTTTACATTTGCGGCTTGTATTAAAATAATAAAATCCTCTGATCATGAATAAGGCGCTCGAGAAGCCGGAATATCTCTTTGAAAGTAGTTGGGAAGTATGTAATAAGGTAGGAGGTATATACACCGTCCTTTCTACCAGAGCGCGTACATGGCAAAACACATATCCCACAGATAAGACAGTCTTTATAGGCCCTGATGTATGGAAAAGGGAAAAGGCTCCTGACTTTTTAGACGATGAAATATTGTTCCGTGAATGGCGAAACCATCTTGCGGCAACCCGGCAGCTTAAAGTCAGGGTAGGCCGGTGGAATGTACCAGGTAAGCCTCCGGTGATTCTTGTAGACTACACCCCCTTCTTAAGCCGGCGTGACAAGTTCTTTTATGATATGTGGGATAGTTTCAGGGTAGACTCCATACATGCCTACGGCGATTATGACGAATCGTGCATTTTTGCTTACGCCGCCGCAAAGGTGATAGAGAGCTTTTACAACTTCTATCAGCTCAACGATAAAAAGGTAGTGGCGCTGTTTAATGAATGGATGCTGGGAATGGCCGTCTTATACCTTCGCAAATATCTGCCGACCGTGGCAACCATGTTTACCACGCATGCAACTTCTGTGGGACGCTCCATTGCGGGGAATAATAAACCTCTGTATTATAACATCGAAAGCTACAGCGGAGACCAGATGGCTAAAGAACTTAACATTGAAGCCAAACATTCGCTGGAAAAACAAGCCGCCCGGTATGCGGACTGTTTCACTACCGTGAGCGACATAACTGCTGCGGAATGTGAACAACTACTCGACAAGGTCCCTGACGTAGTGACGCCCAACGGCTTTGAGCCTGATTTTGTGCCTGACGACGGGCTATACAAGTGTAAACGTGAAAATGCGCGTACCGTATTGCTCCGCGTTGCCGAAAAATTATTGGGCCACACCATAAATACAAATGCCATTCTGCTCTCGACCAGCGGCCGGTACGAATACCGTAACAAAGGCATAGACGTCTTTATAGAAGCTATGGATTGCCTTCGCAACTCCGAACGCCTGACGCGCGACGTAATAGCCTTCATAATGGTGCCGGCCTGGGTGCGCGACGCACGCGCCGACCTGAAGTACGCCGTTCAGAACGACTACGACGTGAAGGCCCCTCTGCAAATGCCTTTCTGCACCCATTGGCTGAATTACATGGAGCAGGATAAGATATTGAACTTCATCATCCAGAAAGGGTTTACCAATAGCGAACAGGAAAGACTTAAGATAATATTCGTCCCTTGTTACCTTACCGGCAGCGACGGTATATTCAATACCTCTTACTACGACCTGCTCGTCGGCATGGATGCCACCATATATCCCTCTTATTATGAGCCCTGGGGATATACGCCTCTGGAAAGTATTGCCTTTGGCGTACCTACGATTACGACCGATCTGGCCGGCTTTGGCCTGTGGGCAAAGAAAGAAGGCGTCGGAGATCATATTAGCCAGGGAGCGAGAGTGATTCATCGTGATGACTATAACTATTTCGACGTAGCGGAACAGATATCACAGGCTGTAATGACTCTGTGCGCAGAGAAAAAAGACGGATTAGCCGCCGTCAGGGAGCGTTGTTTTCACCTGGCTTCTCTGGCCCAGTGGAGCAAATTTATAGTCTATTACCAGTCCGCTTACAGCGTTGCGCTGCAAAACGCACAAAAGAGGCTGGACTTAAAAAAATGACAAAAGCGCAGGAATAATATATATCTTTGCCCCCCGAGAAAGCAGAAGTATAAAAACCTAAGTTTGAAATATAAAAATTTACAGAAATGAAGATAAAGACAAATAATGCAAATAGCCCTGTATGGCAGGACGTTTATTCACACTCATCGCTCCCCGGAGAGTTGGAACCATTAGAAGAAATAGCCGGTAATCTGTGGTGGGTATGGAATCATGAAGGTTCCCAATTATTTGCAAAGCTGGACAAGAAACTTTGGGAGTCAACCGAAGGCAACCCTGTTCTTTTGCTCCGGAGTCTGTCGGTCAATCGTATGGTCGAGATTATTGACGACAAAGACCTGATGGCTGAAATAGCTTATGTACACTCATTATTTAAAAACTATATCAACACAGCCCCCGACCCTGCCAAACCTTCAGTCGCCTACTTTAGCATGGAGTATGGTCTGACGAATGTCCTTAAAATATACTCAGGAGGTCTTGGAGTTCTGGCCGGCGACTACCTCAAAGAGGCCAGCGACAGCCGGATAGACCTTGTAGGCGTAGGATTTCTCTACCGGTATGGATACTTTACGCAATCCCTTTCACTTGAAGGCCAGCAAATAGCCAATTACGAGGCTCAAAACTTCAGTGCTCTGCCTCTGAAGCAGGTGAAAAATGCCACCGGCGAGCCGGTTACACTTGACATACCTTTCCCGGGACGCACCGTGTATGCACATATATGGAAAGTTAGCGTAGGGCGCATATCATTATACCTGATGGATACCGACATCCCGCAAAACAGCGAATGGGACCGCTCTATTACACACCAGCTTTATGGGGGAGACTGGGAAAACCGCATGAAACAGGAATATATGCTGGGTATAGGAGGTATATTGATGCTGAATAAACTGGGAATCAAAAAACAGGTTTACCACTGCAACGAAGGACATGCCGCCCTGATTAACGCACAGCGTCTGGTGGACTATATACAGAACGATGGACTTAGCTTCAATGAAGCTCTCGAAGTTGTACGCGCCTCCGGATTATATACCGTGCATACTCCCGTACCGGCAGGGCACGACTATTTTGAAGAAGGCCTTATAGGACGGTATATGGGCGAGTTCCCCGCCAAAATGGGAATCTCATGGCAGGATTTCATTGATATGGGACGTGAAAATCCCGGCTCAAGCGAGAGATTCTCCATGAGTGTATTCGCCCTCAATACCTGCCAGGAAGCCAACGGAGTAAGCCTGCTGCATGGGAAAGTGTCGAAACGTATGTTTGCTCCTATATGGAAAGGTTACTTCCCCGAAGAATTGCATGTTACACATGTAACCAACGGCGTACACATGCCAACCTGGGCTGCCAGGGAATGGAAACGCTTTTTCGCAGAACACTTCGACCGGGATTTTATAAACGACCAGTCGAATAAAACGTATTGGGAAGCCATACAGAACGTGCCCGACGAAGAAATATGGAATATCCGCAAAACGTTGAAGAAGAAGCTTGTTGATTATATAAAGGTGCAATTCAGGGATAACTGGCTGAAAAACCAGGGAGACCCATCCCAGGTAGTTTCCATTCTTGAGAAAATCAATCCGAATGCCCTGCTCATCGGCTTTGGACGGCGCTTTGCTACCTATAAACGCGCCCATTTGCTATTCACCGACCTGGAACGTCTGGCCAAGATCGTCAATAACGAACGATACCCCATACAGTTTATCTATACCGGTAAAGCCCATCCTGCCGATGGCGGCGGACAGGGATTGATCAAACATATTATTGAAATCTCACGCCGGCCGGAGTTCCTTGGGAAGATCATTTTCCTCGAAAACTATGACATGCGCCTGGCCCGTCGACTTATTTCAGGAGTAGATGTGTGGCTGAATACGCCGACCCGCCCGTTGGAGGCTTCCGGCACGTCGGGCGAAAAAGCGGAAATGAATGGCGTGCTCAACTTCTCAGTGCTAGATGGCTGGTGGTACGAAGGTTATTGCGAAGGCGCCGGATGGGCATTGACCGATAGGCGTACTTACGAAAACCAACAATACCAGGACCAGTTGGATGCAGTAACCATTTACCATACGCTGGAAAACGAAATCATCCCACTCTACTACGCCCGTAACAGTAAAGGCTTGTCCCCGGAGTGGGTTCAATACATCAAAAACTCCATTTCGCAGATAGCTCCCAACTACACCATGAAGCGGATGCTCGACGATTATATCGGTCATATATACGATAAGTTAGCTACCCGTTCGGCTCACCTGAAAGAAAATAATTTCGCTAAAGCAAAAGAAATAGCAGCCTGGAAAGAAGAGGTGGTAGAACATTGGGACAGTTTCGAGGTAGAATCTTTCATAACCGATAAAGAATGGGCCTCCAACCAGTCTTTAGTAGGAAAGGATTACATCTATCAAGTAGTTATCAATCGTAATGATCTGAAGGGTATGCTGGGAGTAGACATGGTGGTATGCTGGGATAATCCGGAAACCAACAATCTGGTACTGAAAGCAGTTCATCCGTTCAAATTAAAGAAAGAGGAAGGCTCGCGCCTGTTTTTCGAACTGGAAACAGCCTCCTCCGAAGCCGGCATCCATAAGGTCGGATTCCGCGTCTATCCCGTCAACCCTGAGCTCCCTCATCGTATGGACTTTGCATACGTGAGATGGATTACAGTTCAGTGAGTGTCAAATGATGAAAAGGACAGCGGGAGGAGGGATGCGGCGCTTTCAATCATATAAATCTGCATTAGTCCGCAAAGGAGTACTTTAACCGGACGCCTGCTGCGGATTTCCGTCTCAAGTAATACCTGTCGGCAGGCGCCGCAGGGAGTGATCATTTCAACCTGCCCTTCTTCTGTCTGCGCTGCAACCGCAATGGCGCACACAGCCACGCCCGGGTATTCCGCCCCGGCATAGAACAGGGCTACACGCTCGGCGCAAAGCCCGGAAGGATAAGCTGCATTTTCCTGATTATTACCTGTAACAATTACCCCGTTCTCAAGTAATACGGCAGCTCCTACTCGAAACTTCGAATAAGGTGCATAAGCTCCGGATGTGGCGGATATGGCGGATTGCGCCAATTTTTCAAATTCATCCGGTAACTCTGTGACCGAATAAACCTTTATATTCGTTTCAAGTATAACTTCTTTCATTATGTTTTCTACCAGCTAAAAAAACAGGATTACCTCTATGAAGAGATAACCCTATTCCTGTTTCACGGTAAGGCCGCTGTTACGCTTCCGCCTGTACTTCCCTGATGGAGATATACGACCGGTCTTCTTTTCCTCTGTGGAAAAATACAACGCCGTCGATTAATGCATATAAAGTATGGTCTTTACCTATACCTACATTCTTGCCCGGATGATGTGTAGTGCCTCTTTGGCGAACAAGAATATTTCCGGCTTTAGCGAATTCTCCGCCAAAAAGCTTAACTCCTAATCGTTTGCTGTGCGATTCGCGACCATTCTTTGAACTACCTACACCTTTTTTATGTGCCATTTCTTTACTTCTCCTTACGTGTTATGCAACAATCTGTTTAATACTCACTTCAGTAAACTGTTGACGATGACCGTTCAACTTACGGGATCCTTTCCTTCTTTTCTTGTGGAAAACCAATACCTTATCACCTTTCACCAGAGGAGCGCATACCTCGACTACAACCTTAGCGCCTTCCACCGTGGGAGTACCTACGGTTATCACGCCTTCATTGTCAACCAGCAATACCTTTTCAAATTCAATAACGGCGCCACTTTCAACACGCTGAATGTGGTGAACGAATAACTTTTTGCCCTCTTCAGCTTTGAATTGCTGTCCGTTAATTTCTACAATTACATACATCTGTTCTTATTTTTAACAGGTTATGTCCCGGGGGTGGACGTTCTTTATAACCTCTCTTTTCTACCCTTGAGGAATCAGTGCGCAAAAATACAATCCATTATTATAACCTCCAAATTTCCGAAACCAAAATCTATGCAGTGGTAACCACTTTGCAGATTATATTTTTGTGTATTAAAAAAAGATTAGCTTACTTTGCGCGCACAATGAAGGATAGGTTGCATATATGGTTCCTTGGCCGAGTGGCTAGGCGCCGGTCTGCAAAACCGTTGACGGCGGTTCGAATCCGCCAGGAACCTCCGGATATGTTGAAGGATTAGAAAGAAAATTTCTAATCCTTCTGTTTATATGCCATGCATGATTGATGGCATGTAGGCGTAAGTCCGGCACAGAAAGATAGTATCATCCGTAATAGAAATTGACAAATATAGAAGGAAAAACACATCATGAACAGAAGAAACTTTTTACAGAAATCGGCATTCTCCGCCGCAGCAATAGGTCTCGCTCCAACGGTAGGAGGTTCATACAATTCGATATATGGACAAACCGCTCCCGGTAATAAAATAAAGGTAGCATTGATTGGTTGCCGGAGTATGGGATATTCGGATCTGAATACATTCCTTGATTATCCTGAGGTAGAATGTGTAGCCCTTTGCGATGTAGACGGCGAATGGCTGAATAAGCGGGCGGCCGACGTAGAGAAAAAGAGCGGGAAGAAGGTTCCTAACTTATATAAAGATTGGCGTAAGGTGATGGATAACAAGGATGTTGACGCTGTAATCATTGGTACGCCCGACCATTGGCACTGCCTTCCGATGATTTGGGCGGTGCAGGCAGGGAAAGATGTGTACGTAGAAAAGCCATTATCCAATACGATAGAAGAATGTGACCTGATGGTAAAAGCAGCCCGGAAATATAATCGCATCGTACAGGTTGGCCAATGGCAACGGAGCGATCCGCACTGGGACGAGGCCGCTCTTTATCTGCGCGAAGGAAATATAGGACGGATACGTACCGTTAAAGTATGGGCCTATCAGGATGCAAAGCCAACGCTTCCTGTGAAACCGGACAGTAACCCTCCCGTCGGAGTAGACTATGATATGTGGTTAGGCCCGGCGCCTGAGCGTCCGTTCAATGAATATCGTTTCCATTATAACTTTCGCTTCTTCTGGGATTATGCCGGAGGATTAATGTCTGACTGGGGAGTCCATTTATTGGATTACGCTCTGGAAGGAATGGGAGCCGGATTGCCGACACATGTTTTCTCAGGCGGAGGGAAATTTGCTTATCCTGCCGATGCCATGGAAACGCCGGATACTTTGATGGCGACTTACGCATATAAAGAATTCAACATTATATGGGATCATGCCTGCGGTATCAATCAGGGCCTGTTTGATAAGAAAGAAGGTTTGGCCTTCTATGGCGAAAACGGGACGATGTTATTGACACGCGCCGGCTGGGAAGTGATGCCTGTTATAGTCGATAATAAACCCCGCATGGAAGCTGTTCCGTTTAAGAAGGGGGAAGGGAAGGGGCTCTACAACCACGTGGGCAATTTCCTTGCCTGTATAAAGGATCGCAAACTGCCCGCCGGCGATATAGAAATAGGTGCAAGGGTAGCGAAGATGTCGCACCTGGCTAACATTTCCTGCCGCGTCGGGCGGGAGGTTCACTGGGACGATACCCTGAGCCGTTTCACAGGCGACAGCGAAGCCACAGCACTGTCCAAAGCCTGCTACCGCGCTCCGTGGGAGCTGCCGAAGCTATAATTATCTGTTGTTTCTTTGTTGCCTTATTATGAGATTCAGATTCCTGTTTATACTAATGCTATTTGTTACGGATATGGCTATCGCCCAATATCCGCTGGATTCTTTGTTGCTGCAACTTGACGCTGCAATCGACAATCATGAAAAGTACACACAGGAAAAGAAGGAGCGTATACGGCAGTTGACGGCACTACTGTCTGCTACGCCATCGAACACACTGGATGAATATAACCTTAATGTGGAGCTATATGAGGAATACCGTACATACATCTGTGATTCGGCAATATTTTACCAGAACAGGAATATCGATATAGCAGATCACCTTAATGATTCCGCCCGTTTGTACGAAAGTAAACTCAGGCTGGCTTATCTGATGAGTTCTGCGGGAATGTATAAGGAGTCTGTTGATATGATACATACGATTGACCGGGGTAAATTACCAGGACATTTGCTGGTTGCTTATTACAGGACTTACGCCCATGTTCATTCGGAACTGTCTTATTATACGCAGGACAACCGGGGGACGCAACATTACAGGCTTATTGCCAATCAATATCTTGATTCGCTGAATAGAATACTTACACCCGACAACGAATTGTATTACGAATTGAAAGAAAGCGATCTGCGTTATTCGGGGCATTGGCAGGAAGCGCTTGAAATCAATGATATTATACTGGCAAAACATACTATGGGGACGCGCGAATACGCCATAGCCCGCTATAACCGTTCGCTGACGTACAGGCAGGCAGGCGATACCGGGGGGTTGAAATATAACCTGGCCCTGTCTGCTTTGTCGGATATACTGTCAGCCACCAAGGATCATGCTTCGCTCTGGATGCTGGCCGAGATTCTGTATAATGAGAATGATATGTCGCGGGCATACAATTACATTCGTTTTTCCTGGAGTGAAACGGTCTTTTATAATGCCCGTCTGAGGAGTTTGCAAAGTGCGGTTATCCTTTCATTGATAGATAAGACGTATCAGGCAAGGATTGAAATGCAAAACGACCAGTTGCAGCTTTACCTGATCCTGATAAGCGCACTGGTCGTCCTGCTGGCGGTGGCTTTCTTTTATATATATCGCCAGATGAAACGTTTGTCCGTTACCCGGAAGTATTTACAGGAGGCAAACGTAAATCTGAGACAGCTCAATGAGGAGCTTTCGGAATCAAATAATATCAAGGAGGAATATATCGGTCATTTCATCAAACTTTGTTCCACCTATATTGATAAACTGGATGCTCTCCGCCGCATGGTGAACAAGAAGATTGCCGCCGGAAAGACAGCCGATTTACTGAAACTAACCGGATCGCAAGAGGCTATACACAAAGAAATAGAGGAGTTGTATGTTAATTTCGACAAGGCGTTCTTTAAACTCTTTCCCGATTTTGTGGAAAAGGTAAACAATTTGCTGAACGAGGGTGAGAAGATAGTTTTGAAAAAAGACGAACTGCTCAATACCGAGTTACGTATACTTGCCCTGATCCGCCTGGGGATAAGCAACAGTTCGCAGATAGCAGACTTCCTTCGTTATTCGGTCAATACCATTTATAATTACCGCGCCAAGGTGAAAAACCGGGCCATCTCCCGTGACGATTTTGAAGAACTGATCGCCCATATCCGCTAAAAACAAAACATATAATTCCGGCATATTAACCGAACCATAAGAGCCTGTTTAAATTTTAAAGCAGGAAAATATTAAGGACGTTATATTGGGAAATTACAGAGTAGGGGAAGGGAAAAAAATAACGGCCGGCCGTTTTGGTTATTATGGTCCCTTATTAACCTGGCCGGCCGTCTGAATAGAATAAGACTATCCTATTACTTCAGATATATTTTCAGACCAGGGGCCTTCCTGCAGCCGGGGATTTACCCAGGCTACGGACAGGATGATACGCCGTGTTTCGTCCTGACTGTCAAAGTATAGCGTGT
>JAISBL010000118.1 GCA_031266215.1 Tannerellaceae bacterium
GTAACTGCCCTCCCGGCATCGGGAAGGATGAAGGCGAGCCGTCCCTTTTCGATAGTTACGCCTCCTTCTTCAGGATCGCCCGCTTTGCTGCAGGCGGAAGTGGCGATGATGGTCGCCACGAGAAAAAAACCAAGATGTTTCATATTGAATAATTTTAAATTACAGCTCAAAAGTACTGTATAACAACAGTTTACCCTAACAAAAACCATCCCATAAGTTCATCTCCGCTGTGCTATTCCCGCCCCAATAGTTCACCATTCCCGGCCTCAGACAGGTACAAACATTCACCATATCAACCCGCACATATTTCCACCAGCGCCAGCTATGCCAACAGACTGTTGTGGGCCAGTCTTTTAAGCTATACTTCTATAAATCCATAAACAGCAGTCCGCGAGAGACAAATCACACCGGCAGAAAGCTAAAAAACGGATAGGCATAAGGCATTTCCCATCCGAAATCCACGGCAAAACACACCCCTGTTGAACAGCTTGGCAGTTCTGCAGGTGGGGTGTTGTCTCTACCCCGTGCTGCGCCCTGAAGGGCAAGGGGTTAGCCATCTAAGACGCCTTCCGGCGTCAGCACACACCAAAAGCCCTGAAGGGTAATCAGTGTCACATTACCGGGGGAACCGGTGTCTCCTGAGCGTACGGCCTTATCGATACGCTGCCGGCATGGTTGACAACATACACAGGCCTGCAGACTTACAGATGCGCTACCGACGCCGGAAGGTGTCTGAGACGGGTAAGCTCGCGCAAGCCCGTAAGGGTGCAGCACGAGGATTACCTACCGGCCCCTGCTATTGGTACCCGGGCGCTCCACCATGTCAAAAAAATACAATACGCGGCAATATCAATTAAGAGGCAAATATTATCTTTGCAACTCACTATAAAAATCATAATACATATGGATATTTCAGGAAAAATTATTGCTGTCTTACCTGAACAGGGAGGAACAAGCAAAAGTGGTAACGAATGGAAGAAACAGGAATACGTTCTGGAAACGCAGGAACAATACCCCAAAAAGATATGTTTCCAGATATTCGGGGCCGACAAGATCACCCAGGCCGCCATACAGATGGGCGAAGAGCTGACCGTACACTTCGACATCGACAGCCGCGAATATCAGGGACGCTGGTTCACCAACATCAATGCATGGAAAGTGGAACGCACGGCCGGCAATGCTTACGCAAACCAGGAAAACACCGCACAGGGGCGCGCCGCATCTGCTTCCGCGGCGCCTGATTTTCCGCCTCCCGATGAAAAAGACGATCTGCCCTTTTGATGATTTGTCGCCAGACGCACAGTTCAGTGCAGGGCGAAGCGATAGCCGAATTTGATCTGGGCTACCATATCACGGTAAGAACCGGTAGTGGTGAGGACTGTTCCGTAATTAGAGAACTGCTCTTTAGCCTTATTCGCCAGCCCGATATTCATATTCGCAGAGACGACAAGCCCGCTCTCAAACAAATATTCAGCTCCTATCACCAGCGAAGAGCCTAACGACTGTGTCATGTCGTCGCTAAGGAGTAAACCCGTGGTGTTGGAGGTATATCCAACCTTGTTGACCACCATCTTCAGGTCTAACTGAGGCCCGCCGAATACGTTAAGCCCTTTCTTCCCTTCTTCGCCGTCTTTCCTCTTTATGTAATACTTAAAGAGGACAGGGATGTTCAGGTAGTTATGTTCGGGACTGATGTCGGCAAACTTAAAATACGATCCCTGCATGGAATAATGCAGTCCGACTTCAACCCCGACACTGGAAGAATGCATGTAGTCTCCCGATATTCCAAAACTCAGTCCCGGCCTTAAACTTCCGCCTGTCCCGGTTATGTTGGACAGATTTAACCCCGCGCGAGGAGTGATAAAGACCGACTGGGCGTTCATGGGCAATATCCATGCGAGCAGTAAAAATAGAGTACAAATTAAGTGTTTCATGTGTTAAAAGAATTTGTATTATAAAATAGATTAGTTATTTCTTTTCCACCCATCTCCGTGCATTGACGAAAGCCTCCAGCCAGGGCGTTACGTCTTCATCTCTCCGTTCGTCGGGATAAAATCCGCATTGCCACGGGAAGATAGTCCGCTCGGGATGAGGCATCATCGCCAGGTGCCGGCCGTCCTTTGAGCATATGGCGGCCACAGCTCCGGGCGAGCCGTTCGGATTGGCGGGATAACCCTCATATTCGTACCTGGCAACTACGGAGTATGCCTTTTCTTCGTAAGGGAAAGAGAAACGTCCTTCACCGTGGGCGACCCAGACGCCTGTCTTTGTCCCGCTCAGTGAAGCGAGCATGACGGAGTCGTTTTTTGGTATTTCCAGCGTAATAAATCCGGACTCGAACTTGTGGGATTCGTTATGCAGCATCTTATGCTTTTGCTCATGTTCAGGATAAAGCAGTCCTAACTCCGCCATCAACTGGCAACCGTTGCAGATGCCGAGGCTCAGGGTATCCGTGCGTGCGTAGAACCTGTCTATGGCTACACGCGCTTTTTCGTTGTACAGGATGCCGGCGGCCCAGCCTTTGGCCGAGCCCAGGACGTCGGAGTCGGAGAAACCGCCGCAGAAGACTATGAAATTCACGTCCTCCAGCGTCTCGCGTCCTTCGGCCAGGTCGGTCAGATGAACGTCTTTCACGTCGAAACCTGCCAGGTAGAGGGTATAAGCCATTTCGCGCTCGCCGTTGGTGCCTTTGCTGCGTATTATGGCCGCCCGTACGCCGGAGGGCCGTCGGCGGCCGGCTGTAAGGCCGTAGGCGGACAGTTTGCCGGTGAACCCCTTCCCGAACTTATACGTCACCGGCTGCATCTTGTAGTTCTCAAACCGGTTGCCGGCGCACAGACTGCCGCTTTGGCGAATATCCAGCTTATAAGATGAAGAGTACCACACGTCGCGCATATAGTCGATACCGAAATGATACTGCACGCCGTCTTTTGACACCAGTATATGCCGTTCGTCCACCGGCCGGGCAATGAGTGCGAAGCCTGTGCCGGCCTCGCGCATCAACAGTTCGAACGCTTTCTTTTCCTTCACCTGAAGGATGATGCCGGGGTTCTCGGCAAAAAGTATCTTTACAATGTCTTGTTCGTTTATGGCGTCTAACGTCACATCCAGCCCCCCGCCGGTATTGGCGAAGCACATCTCCAGCAGGGTGGTGATCATGCCGCCGGCGGATATGTCATGGCCGGCAAGGACGAGGTTTCTCCCGATAGCTTCCTGCACCGCCCTGAAGGCGCCGGAGAAATATTCCGCATCCTTCACCGAAGGTACCTCGTCGCCAATCCTGTTCATCGACTGCGCCAGGGCGGAACCACTCAGTTTCAGGCGGTCAAAGGAGAAATCAATATAGTATAAGTATGATGCCCTCTCGCGGCGCAATACGGGCGAGAGTATCCGGCGGACGTCGCTCACTTCCGCTACGGCGGAGATGATGACCGTGCCGGGAGAGATCACCTTTTCGTCTCCGTACTTCTGTGTCATAGACAGCGAGTCTTTGCCCGTGGGGATGTTGATGCCCAGGGCGCAGGCAAAGTCGGAGGCAGCCTCGACGGCTGCATACAGACGGGCGTCTTCGCCTTCGTTACGGCAGGGCCACATCCAGTTGGCGCTTAGCGAAACGCCCTCCAGTCCATAGGTCAGCGGCGCAAAGACGAGGTTGGTCAGCGCCTCGGCGATAGACAGTACAGAGCCGGCCGCCGGGTCTGCGATGCCCGCCTGCGGGGCGTGCCCGATGGAGGTGGCTATGCCGGCCCTGCCGCGATAGTCCAGCGCTACGGCGCCCAGGTCGCTGAGCGGCAGTTGCAGCTCGCCCTGGCATTGCTGGCGTGCGACCTTCCCGGTGACCGAGCGGTCAACCTTGTTGGTCAGCCAGTCTTTACAGGCGACGGCCTCCAACTGCAATACGTTCTCCAGATAGTGGTGCAATTCGGATTCCTTACACACCAGCGGGAGGAAAGACTCCTCCACCGTGACGTCTGTCATTACCGTGCGCGGCGGCTTGCCGAACATGTCTTCCAGGCTCAGGTCGATTGGCTTTATGCCATCGGCCTGTTCAAAGACCAGCCTCATGTCGCCGGTCGTTTCGCCGACCACGTATATAGGCGCCCGTTCACGCCGGGCGATACGTTCTATATTTTCCACGTCTTTCCCGTCCATAAGAAGGCCCATGCGCTCCTGGCTTTCGTTCCCGATGATCTCTTTGGACGAGAGCGTAGGGTCGCCTACCGGCAGTCTGGCCATTTCGATGCGCCCTCCGGTAGCTTCCACCAGTTCAGACAGGCAGTTGAGATGCCCGCCGGCCCCGTGGTCGTGGATCGACAGTATTGGATTGTAGTCCGATTCGGCAAGGCTGCGTATGACGTTAGCAACTCGCTTCTGCATCTCAGGGTTGGCGCGCTGCACGGCATTCAGTTCGATACCGCTTGCGTATTGTCCGGTGTTGACCGACGAGACGGCGCCTCCGCCCATACCGATGCGATAATTGTCGCCGCCCATGATGATGACCTTGTCGCCTGCTCCCTCCGGTTCGCTCTTCAGGGCGTCGCGGCGGTTGGCGTAACCTACGCCTCCGGCCAGCATTATTACCTTGTCGTAGCCGTACTCCCTGCCGTTTTCCGCATGTTCAAAGGTGAGCGCCGAGCCGCAAATGAGCGGCTGGCCATATTTGTTCCCAAAGTCAGAGGCCCCGTTAGAAGCCTTGATTAGTATCTGTTCCGGAGTCTGGTACAGCCACCTGCGCGGTTTGATCGGGCTTTCCCATTCGCGCGGCCCTTCGGTGCGCGGATAAGAGGTCATGTAGACGGCCGTCCCTGCGAGTGGGAGCGAGGCTTTGCCGCCTCCCAGCCTGTCGCGAATCTCGCCCCCGGTCCCGGTTGCCGCTCCGTTGAACGGTTCTACGGTGGTGGGGAAGTTATGCGTCTCGGCCTTGAGCGAGAGTACGGTTTGTATGTCTTTGACGGCGAAGAAGTCGGGTTTGTCGCCGCTCAGCGGCGCAAACTGTTCCACGGTGGGGCCTTCTATGAAGGCTACATTATCTTTATAGGCCGATACCAGCCTGTTGGGGTTCTCTTCCGAGGTCTTTTTTATCAGTTTGAAAAGTGAAGACCCTTTTTCCTGTCCGTCTATCACGAACAGGCCGTTGAATATCTTATGCCGGCAGTGCTCGGAGTTCACCTGGGCGAATCCGTAGACTTCACTGTCGGTCAGCCTGCGCCCGAGCCTGGCGCTTACCTGGTCCAGGTAGTCAGCCTCTTCCTCGCTCAGAGCCAGCCCTTCACTGAGATTGTATTCATGGATATTGTCTATGTATATCGGCGGCAGGGGTTGTCCGCCTGCGCTGTATATATCCTGGTCCAGTCCGTTGTAAAGGCATTGTAGCATGGGGTCATATGGAGCGTCTCCCGAAGGGACGGGGCTATATTCTTCAATACGCAAAATGCCGTCGATACCCATATTCTGCGTAATCTCGACGGCATTTGTGCTCCAGGGAGTGATCATCTCACGCCGTGGGCCTACATGCCAGCCATCCACTGTTTCTCCCTCCTGAAGTGATGCTCCGTCAAAAAGCCACACCAGCTTCTGAATATTCTCAGAAGACAGGTCTTGTCGTATTTCTACCGCCAGTATGACTTGTGTAGAAGATTTGAAGAATATAATCATGTAACAATAAAATTGATAGTCACAAATTGCAAAGAGGAGTGCGCTTTTTAAGCACGGCGCAAAGATAAACGAAAAAACATATTGATAATCTAAAACATACAATAAAATCCCCCTGTCCGGCCACCACCGTACGCTCTTGAGAGGCGCCCTCATACGTTCGTGTGAGGCGTGCTCATACGAACGTGTTAGGTATACTCCACCGATGCAGACAGCTTAGAGCCTGTTTAAATTCTAAAGGAGCAGAATATTAAAAGTGTTTCCTTATTCCCATGTAAATACGTTTATTTTCAGGTAAGCCGTAATTCTACTGACTGTTTTATAAACTCATGGGAAAAACACATTTGTAGCCGTTGAAAAAAAATAACCGCATCCGCCGCTCATTGACCGATCATGGCAATACCTGCCGTGGAATGCAGAACCTTCACGTTTCGGGGAAAACTACTTTTTATAGCTGATCTCAGCCCGAAGGCGGCCGGCCTCGCGTCGCAGGCGTTCTGTTTACTGTATGTGCGGGCCAGTATCTTCCCGCCCGCTGTTTTACTCTTATGAGGCACAGGCCGGAGGCGGATTTAAGCAGTGTGTTAAGGCAGTTGCATGTCAGCCTTCGATGCTTTTTCCGTCAGTCACCTGTATATCAGTGCATGTAGCCTGATGCGATTGTCTGCCAGCCGGTAAGCCGGGTCTTTGAGTACTGCCCTTTCATACCTGCGATACACAATCCGTGTAACAGAATTGCCTGTGCAGCTTAATTTTTCACCTGTACTTCAGTGCCATTTACCTTCGCCTGATACTATTACTTCCGAAATGCCTATATACCTGTATATTAATCAATAAGACACTTTATTGCCGGGTGTTTTCACGTA
>JAISBL010000131.1 GCA_031266215.1 Tannerellaceae bacterium
ATAGGTAACTGCCCTCCCGGCATCGGGAAGGATGAAGGCGAGTCGTCCCTTTTCGATAGTTACGCCTCCTTCTTCAGGATCGCCTGCTTTGCTGCAGGCGGATGTGGCGATGATGGTCGCCACGAGAAAAAAACCAAGATGTTTCATATTGAATAATTTTAAATTACGTGACAAAGCTACTGTATATCAACCGAATACCCTCATCAAAACCATCCCTGAAGTTCATCTTAACCGCGTTATTCCCACCCCAATATTTCACTTATTCCGGCCTCAGACAGGTACAAATATTCACCAAACCAACCCGCGTATATTTCCGCCATCGCCACTGACACTCGCTGGCTGCTGTGTAGCAGTTTTTTAACCCATAATCTGATAAACCCGTAAACAGCAGTCCGCGAGAGACAAATCACACCGGCATAAAACTAAAAAGGGAGAAGCGCAAGGCATCCCCCATCCGAAAACACACCCCTGTTGAACAGCTTCGCAGTTCTGCAGGTGGGGTGCTGCTTATGCCCCGAGCTGTACCCTGAAGGTAAGAGGTTACCTGTCTCAGACGTCTTCCGGCGTCAGTCCATATTGAAAGACAGAGCACTGGCGAGTTCTACATTGCCGCCATTGACTGTTGCCGTGCAGTCTTTAAGACTTAAAGACTTTTAAGACTTAGAGCCTTAATGTGAGTTCCGGACTGCACCCTAAGCTATACACACCGGACACCTACGGCGTCGGCACACGCCGAAAGTTATCACTCGAACGTATATGGTGATATCATGGCGATGTGTGGGGGCGCCACGGGCGCGTTTTACATGGATACCTCCTTATCCCGAACCAGGGTTTTTCCCCAGGCTGCGAACGTCACGTGTTCGATTATCAATGCAGTCTGTACGGCAAAACCGACTTTATCAGGCATGGGATAATTAAGGTAATGGCAGCGATGGATGTTGGGGTTTATTCGTAGAGCTTTGCTTCCAGTATCTGCTGCGATGAGAAGTTTTCCAGACCAAGGTAATATGCTGCGGTATCCACCAGTGCGCCCAGGGGGGCTAACCCTATTATCTCGCTGCCGATGACCGGGACGCCGTAACGCCGGGCTTCTGCTTTGATCAGTTCGAAAGCCTGGTAAAGCGAAGTGTGCGAGTAGTCGGTCATGTTCATCGACACCTGCACTATGCCGCGTGTCTCGAGGAACACCCCCATAGCCTTGCAGTAACGGAGGCCGCCGCCTGAGAAACGCACCTTCCCTGCAATGCTGTCGGCTATGTCAAGACGGTCAGTTCCCAGATTAACGTTATAGGCCACCAGCGGCGCACGCGCACCTATGGCCACTGCTCCGGCGGTAGGATGCCTGCGGCACGGACCGAAATCAGGCGCCCATTCCGGCAAACGCAGTTTATCGTCGAGCCCTTCAAACCCACCTTTGCGTACGTTTGCCAGGTTGCGGCGATGAGGTGCCGAGGCCGATCCTTCGTAAAGGAAGACCGGCAGACCGAAGCGTTCCCCTGCCTCGCGGGCTACTTCTACGGATAGCTCTACGGCCTCTTCCATAGTGCATCCGCGTATGGGTATGAAGGGGACGACGTCTACAGAACCCATCCGCGGGTGCCGCCCGGAGTGCTCGCGGAGGTCTATAAGTTCTATCGCCGTACGGATGGCTTCCAGCACGGACGCTTTCAGGGCTTCGGGCCGGCCGGCGACCGTCACTACCATGCGGTTATGGTCGGGGTCGCCGCTGTAATCAAGCAGCCTTACGCCTTCCTTTGCGCGGAAGACACCGGCTATCTTTTCTATCTTTTCAGGGTCTCGTCCCTCGCTGAAGTTGGGGACACATTCCATAATTACATTTTCCTGGTTCATGCTTCGTATGTTTATAAATAAAGGTTGCGAACTAATATACTGAGTGAAAAATATACCGCCTGCCGGTGAACAAAAGTATGCTAAAATTCCCGGACTACGGACGTGCCGTGAAGGCGCAACAATGCACACGGGACATCCCTCCCTGTATAAAAGCATGCTTATATACAGCAAATTTAGAATGATATGCGTAGATAATGGTTGCCGGTGTGCGCTTGTGCGTCGGATAATATTTTTTACATTTGCGCTGGTGTGAGATCATTCTGATTAATATGATCATTTCAACACTAAGGAAACGTTTAAGTTTATTTTCATTGTGTATGAAGGCCTGCTTGACAGTTCCCCCGTTTCCTTTATTAAATCAAATAACACTGCCTGCCGGGGACTGAGGGCAACACTAAATTCTATATAACAAATGAAAAAGCTATTTATTACTACAGCCGTTCTACTTATGGCCGTAGGGAGTGCCTTTGCCCAGAGTGCACAGTTTGGGGTAAAGGTCGGGGGTAATTTGTCTACCGTATCAATAGAAAATGGAGAGGGAATTAAATCAAAGCTTGGCTTCCAGGCAGGTATAACGCTGGATTACGGTTTTACTGAAAATGTGTATTTGCTGACAGGTCTTGAAATTGCTGAAAAAGGCTTTAAAATTAGTGAAAGCGAGGATGGAGTGGAAATGACTTTAACAGCCAACCCGCTGTACCTGACATTACCTGTTCACATCGGATATAAGATAGATCTGGAAGGGGCAAGGTTAGTTCCCCAGATAGGCCCGTACTTCAGCTATGGGCTGGCCGGGAAAATAAAGGCGTCGGGTTCCGTTGAAGGTGTAGATGTCTCTGTTGATACGGGGATTGATTACTTCGGAGACGATGGAGCTAAAAGCCTCGATATAGGTCTGGGCGTAGGACTGGGTATTGAATTCGGAAAATTAGGATTCAATATCGGATACGACCTCGGACTGACAAGTATATCACAGGACGACGATGGTTCGGTCAAGAACGGCAGTTTCTACCTGACGGCAGGCTATAAGTTCTGACTCCTCCCTTCCAAAAGGCAATGACGGCGGGGCGAGGGAAGCGATAAAGCTGACCCCTCGCCCCGCTGATTAGTTTAATTTCAGGTAACACCACACCGGGTAATGGTCTGAATAGTCTATATGGTCAACAGTACAACGGTAAGCTTTCATGTTAGGTGAATGAAGTATATTATCTATCCTGAACCAGAAGTAATTCAGGTTATAAGTAACACCCGGCCCGGTGCCGGACCCGGCAAAAGCATCCAACAGATCACCCTGCACCGTACGGTGCGCATACGAAACGGGAGTATCGTTAAAGTCGCCGCACACCAGAATATAATCGCTCCTGCTCTCCTTTATCTCCCCCGCAACGGCTCGGGCCTGCCTGGCGCGCCTCAGGAAGGCGGGGCCCAGTTTCTGCTGTACCGTGCTTCTGAGGCTGTCAAAGGTTTCAGGGCCGGCCCCTTTTATAAAGTCCAGATAACGCACCTTGTCTTCTGAAGTCAGCTTAAACGACTCCAGATGATTGTTTATCAGTGTAAGCGTCTTTCCGTTGACAGTTATCAGGTGTATAGACGAGCCATTATCCCTGCTGTCGTACTCTATCCGTCTGGAAGCTGTGATAGGATATTTGGAATAAACAGCCAGGCCCCAGCCGAAGTTTTTCAGATTGACGACCGACGAATAAGGATACATCTTCAGAGCTTCCTTTATCTTACGTGCGGTAAGGCCGTCAGGCCGCCGGTTGATGAAATACTCCTGAAGGCAGACGATGTCTGCTTCCGAGCCGGCTATATAGCTGATTATACGGTTCGGCGCATCCTTCTCGGGGTCTGACGCATAGGCAAAACCCATGACATTGTAGGTAAGCACCTTTATCACGTTTCCCTGCGGGACGTCTCCCCGCAGGTGAACCGGGAAATAGCTTCTCACCGGGTTCCAGCAGACCGCAAAAAAGGCGATACCCAGCAAAAGGTATTTCCACCGTCCGAGGAACGCCCAGCAGACAATAAAGCCGGCGTTCAGAAAGCAGATAAGAGGAAAGACAAGACCCAGATAAGAAAACAGCAGAGTCTTCTCAGGCGCCACCCGGTCGGAATAAGCTGAGGCTATAAGCAGGGCCGCAGCCATGACATTGGCCATGACAAAGAAATACCTGACCACATCTTTAACCCTCAGTCCAGGCATAGCTTCTCCTTAACGCTTACTTGCGTCAAACAGTTTTCTCTTCTCTTCGGATGAAAGTCCGGCATATCCCGAACGCTTGAGTTTGTCCAGTATAACATCTATTTCGGCGTTTGCAGTATTGCGGCGGGCGTTATATTCATACCGTGTTTCGCGCCGTTTATGTGTGACGCGCATCCTGGGTGGCTTGCGCTTCCACATATTGACAAAAGCGTCGATCGCGCGGTTCATGGCTGTCGTCATATCCCTGCCCCTGCTTATCTGTGAAGCAAACCATATACCCAGGAGCGCCCCTCCTATATGGGCTATGTGCCCGCCGGGATTACCGTCTGACGTTATGGCCAGCAGGTCGAACACGAACACGCCCAACGCCAGGTATATGAGTTTGATACGGCCGAGGAACAGCAACGCTATATAATAGTCTTTACGGTAGAAGGAGACGGCGAATACAACCGCCATCACCGATGCCGACGCCCCCATAAGGGAACTTCCGGCGGACATGGAGCTGAAGTAAGGAAGGACGTTGTAGGCCAGCATAAACAGCAGTCCGCCGGCTATTCCTCCCAACACATAAATCCCCCCCAACTGCCTCGGATGGAAGAATTGGAGGAATATCCTGCCGAACCAGTACAGCCACAGCATATTGAAAAGGATATGCAGGAAGTCGGCATGTGTAAACATATAAGTAATAATCGTCCAGGGCCTGTGCAGCAGCATGCCGGGCGACGATGGCATGTTGACGTAATCAAACAGAGAAAAGCCGGTGATATTGAAAAGCAGAAGGAACAAGTCCCACAGCCGTATGAGTATAAACACCCCTACATTAATATATATCAGCTTTGCAAGGATGCTTCCCCGGCTGAATGAGAGTTTGAGGTTAGTAAAAATATTTTCCATTGCCGGCGTCTTTCTTCTTCCAGTAGACTATTAGCAGGTATCCGAATATCATACCGCCCAGATGGGCGAAATGAGCCACATTATCGCCTGCCAGGTCGGCAAAGCCGAAGAACAACTCAATCAGTCCGTACCCTGCCACAAAGTATTTAGCCTTTATCGGGACAGGTATGAACATCAGGTAAAGCGGGACATTGGGGAACAGCACACCGAAGGCGAGGAGGACGCCGAACACAGCCCCCGAAGCTCCAACTGTGGTTCCATTTATAAGAAGGTTGAGCGACGCCATCGCCTGGTCTTTAAAATTCATCCCCCTGTTAAGGGCGTCCAGGCCCTGCTGATAGACAAGCTCCACGTCGGCGGACGCCATCATGCCCTCCGTCCACCGGATACGCACGTAAGCGACCAGTATATTGACTGCGGCAGCCCCGATTCCCGTCGCCATATAATAGATAAGGATACGCTTCGACCCCCATGTCCTCTCCAGCACCCGCCCGAACATATATACACCGAACATATTGAAAAACAGGTGTGCGACAGAGCGCGTATCATGCAGGAACATGTATGATACCGTCTGTATAAGATTAAAATCCTTCGAAGCCGGGTAATGGAGTGCAAACATACGGAAGAAGTCCACATCTATCCGTTCAAAGGCAATGCTCGCCACCCAGCATATAGCGTTAATAACAATCAGGTTCGCCACTACCGGCGTAGAACTGAAAAAGCCTGAATGGTGTTGATTCATCATACTATAATTATTTTATCGCGGCAAAGGTAATATATATTTTATCACTTATAACTCACCACGATATAAAACGGGCATGCTCCGGCGGAGGCTTTGCGCCGGCGTCAGGACGGGCCGCCGCCGTTGAGGTTTTATGAACGCATATGCAACTGTGAAACATAAAATGGTTAATTTCGACGCTTTTAGTGATTCACTATATGGAATACATTCATAAAACATACAAACTATGGACTTTAAAGAACTGGTTAAAATACGTCAGAGTAACCGCGCCTATCATGACAGGGCGGTTGAGAAGGAAAAGGTCGAACTCTGCCTTGAGGCGGGCAGATTGTCGCCGTCGGCAAACAATTCACAGGGCTGGACTTTCGTGGCAGTGGCAGACGCTGAGCTGAAGGCCCGCTTCGCCGAAAGTGCATACCGCCTGGGCGGGAGTTTTGTCGGACAGGCCCCGGTAATCATTGCTTTGGTGGCGGAAAAGCCTTTGCTTATATCGAAGTTCGGCTCGGCGTTGCGGAAGATTGACTTCGCTTCGCTTGATATTGGCATTGCGGCCGCACATATTTGCCTTCAGGCGGCCGATCTCGGACTTGGAACGTGTATGCTCGAAAGTTTCGACGAAAAGTCGGTAAAAGCCCTGCTCAACATTCCTGACAACCGCCGTGTCGCCCTGATTATAACCCTCGGATACCCGGCGGATATTCAGCGTGAGAAGAGACGGAAAAGGTTTGACGAAGTGGTACGGTGGGATAAATATGGAAAATAAAGCGGAGCTGATCTCCAGCCTTGATAAGCTTCATACGACGGCATTGGGCGCGGAGCGCATACGGAGGAACCTTTGCATTGGAACTGTTGACGCTGTCAGTTGGTGTAAGAAAAGAATCGCAGAGACAGGCAGCGTTATTTCCCGTAAAGGGAAAAACCTGTATATCGATACCGGCGATTGCGTTATAACGGTAAACGCCCGCAGTTATACCATAATTACGGCCCATAAAACCAAAAGCAGATGAAACTTCCCGGAACGAAAGAAGATTTATACGGCAACTATTATCTCAGGGAGGAGCTGGCAGAGTTGTGCCGTGAATATAACCTGCCTTCGACAGGTTCAAAAGAAAGCCTGTTGGAGAATATCTGCAATTTTATCGAAAACAGGCCGGTGGTAAGGCGGGCCGCAAAGAAAAACAGCAGTTTCGCCCCGTCTCCGGATGCTATGATCGATGTGAATTACCGTAACAACGAGGCTCACCGCGCCTTTTTCAAAAGCTTTGCCGGCAGTCATTTTAAGTTTAATGTTCAGTTTATGAACTGGCTGAACGAAAACAAAGGACGAAAAACCTACCGCGAGGCCATAGCCGTTTATAATCAGATAGCGGCGGACAAGAAAGCCGGGAAGAAGTTCCCTATCGGCGGGCAGTTTGAATATAACCGGTACACAAGGGATTTTTTTCAGGATAATAAGGGGTTGACAAAAGACGACTGCATCAGGTGCTGGAATTACAAAAAGGCGCAGAAGGGCAGCCATGAATATGATAAAGAGGATTTGAAAGCATTACAATAATCATATCAAAACGCTAAAACAGCATGCCATGAAAATTACGAGATCGCCGCTGCCCCGCAACTCCCTGGCGGGGGATTTCCTGCCTTCCGATTACGTTGAGACCTATTGCGTTATCGTTCAGGAGCACAGCCGGCTGACGCCTGATAATATACTTATCGGCTTCTGGACTGATTTCCCCGGATGGGTGCGGGCGCTGTTCAGGTTAAGGGACTGCCTTGCCGGGCCTTTCGGACTGAAAGCCGCCGGTAGCGCAGAAAGCTCCGTGCAAAAATTCGGGGAAGTCATCCGCAGCGGCGGACGGATGTATTTTATGAGCGTCCCTGCGAAAACCGCCGATGAGACAGTTCTGCAACTTACAGATAAGCATTTGACTGCGGAACTGTCTGTCCGCAATGAGAAGTCGGATGACGGCAGACTCAAAATAAGCATCACAACGCTGGTCCACTATCACAACGCTTTTGGCCGAATATACTTCTTCTTCGTCAGGCCGTTCCACAAGATTATAGTGAAGGCCCTCATCAGGCGCAGCATACGCAGGCTGATGAACCAGCCTGAGGGCGGCGCAGTTTTTCCGCCCGCCTGAGGCGCTGATAAGTCCGGCGCCCCGGCCTCTGTCCCCGTCCGCGCCGCCGGGGGTGTGTGCGGCGTGGGTTATGGGATGGCGGTGTAGGCCACGGCGCTCCACGGGCCTTTCTGTCCGCGGGTGTTTTCCCACCGGGCGGCGAGCGACAGGTATTTGGTGCGATGACTGTCGTCGAACTCAAATATGTACGGAGACCGCGTAGAGAATGACGAATGTGTCAGTCCGGCTATCTCCATCACCGGCTCCGGGGCGACCGTCCACACTATCTCCACGCCCCTCTGCCATTCGGGGCGTGCGCGTACCCTCTCGCCCGCCCGGTCGTAGAACCTTATCCTCACACGCCTGATGACCGTCAGGTCGATCCCCACGAACGGCGCCACCTTCGCCACCTCGGCCCTCATGCGCGCCCCGCTGCGCCTCACCGGCAGGGCCATGCTCACCAGGTCCTCGTTCCCGACCAGCGGGTTATCCTTCAGCATCCCCCTGTACAGCGTGGTATACTTTGCGATTATGGCCTTCTCCGCTTCTTTAAACCTGATGGTATCTTCCTTATTCCTCAGCGACTCGTTCGCCCAGCCGTTGTACGCTGCGAGATAGCTGTCGTAACACGGTGCAAACTCGGCGGTATACCATTTCCACTGCTGTGTTCCCGGGCCCAGCCCGATGCGCGTCCTGACCGCCTCGCCCGACAGGAAGCGCGTCGTCTGCTCCAGTTGTGTCCGAAGCTCTGCATGTTTTCTCCTTACCCAGTCGCGTGATGCCATATC
>JAISBL010000133.1 GCA_031266215.1 Tannerellaceae bacterium
TATAGATTACTATAACAATAAAAGAATAAAAAACAGGTTAAAAGGAAAGAGTCCGGTGCAATACCGAGCTCTTTACCAATGAATTTAATAATCCGTCCAACTTTTGGGGGTCACTTCAATAGGATAGGGCGGGTTCTTCTTTTAACCCCGCGGTTTGCGGTGTGTGCAGGGCCGTGAAACATTAAAAAAATAATGCGCCGGGATGGCCCGCATGATAGAAAAATGGTTATCTTTGTAATGTAATAAACCCAAAATGTCCATTAGAATATAACTAATTGTTATTGAATAGAATATATTTTTTATTTTCTAATGGTGTCCATTAGAAAATTGAATGCGTAAAATATTGATTATAAACAGAATATTTTGCATTAATTCTCTCAAAAATCGCTATTCCTGAACCGACAAATGCGCTAATGGACATTTTGGGATAAAGTAAAAGAAAAAGGATGAGCCCCATATTTAAGATAGAAAACGGTTACCAGTTCAGGATTTTCCTGAAAGAAGAAGCCCGCGCCTATGTGCATGTCTGCAAAGAAGACCACAGAGCTAAAATATGGCTGGAGCCCGTTGTGGAACTGGCAAAAAACAGGGGATTTACACAAAAAGAGATAAACCAGATATTAAAAATAACGAAAGAAAATGAAGACAACTTTAAAGAAAAGTACAGATCGACTATCGGTTAAGGTGTGCGCCATAATGCCGGACGGGCTGTTTATTTCGGTCGGTAAAAGAGATTACCACCTCCCCTTCAGCAGTGCTCCGTGGTTTAAAAACGCCAGGGTGCCGGATATATTTAACGTAGAGATGCTTGGCGATGACGCCATACGCTGGGATGCGCTGGATGTGGATCTGGAAATAGAATGTCTGGAATACCCCGAACGCTACCCCCTTATAATGAAACTAACCCCGGACGAAGTGTTATGACGGATGAAAAAACCTCCGGTGACCTGAGGGCGTTCCTGCGTTATTATTCCGGGGTAATGCCAAAGTCGGGGCTGGAGAAGATAACGGGCGTAAACCAAAAGCAGTTGTGGCACTACTGCGCCGGGAAGAGAACTCCCCGGAGGGAGACGCTTTTAAAGATACAGGAGCGTATTGTATGCTTTGCAGATGAGTTGAAAGCGGCTGCCATGCGCCTATCTTAGCCGTTAATGCAGAATTCTGAGAAGTGCCGGTTTAATTGAACTTTTTGCCGCTCACATCAGGAGGAGGCATCCGGGATCGCAGGCGCCTCTTTTTCTCTCTGTCGGTACGGCTAAAATCCATATCTTTATCCCGCCCGACAGGGAAGGACGGGAGTTAAGGAGAAAATTATAACGAGACTATTATGAAAGAGAGTAAAGACCCTGGTTTATATATCCGCGCGATAGAGGAACGCTTTGAGCCTGCCGGGAACGAAAACGCAGCGACACATTTCCTTTCCACGCGTGAGATAACCGACGCCATCAATGAGCTTAACCCCGCGTTAGGGGCCCTTCCTGAGGATACATATAACGCATTATGCGCCGCCGGCTTTATGTTTAAGTCCCCCGGAGGAGGGGCCGGCATTGGCTTCAGGTGGCTTATGTCCGGGAAGTAACGCTCCACCACGTCTTTCCCTTTTTGTCCTTTCCCCTTTGTCTCTGCCCCTGTATCTTCGCTTTTTTTCAGCTATGATAACGGACGAAATGATAAAAACGGAGTTTATCTCCCGCACCGTGTCGGAGTCCCTTATACGGATATACGACACCCAGAAAGAGGTTGTCGACAGGCATTTCAACCACGGCACGGGGCGGCTGTCATCGCTACTGTCCGGTAAACCGTTTTCCGCTTCCGCTTCCGGTCTCAGCCATTCCTTCAGTATGCCCATACTCACTTATCTCCGGTTCCTTGATATGACGTATCGCGGCGAGGTCAGCAGTCGCCGGCACAGAAAAGAAGATCGCAATGATCCGCCCCTCTATAACCGTGTGGTTTACGGCATCCTGTACCGCGAGACGATGTCCACTCTTCGCTACGGCTTTACCGAAGAAATAAAAGAAAAGATCACAGGGGAACTGCGCGAAGCCGACCCAGGCGTGGCTTCTGTCCTTTAATCCGTCAGGCCGCCCCGGTATCTTCGCTTTCAAAAACATACCGGTATGGGCAAAAAAAAACTTGAAGAAGACCATCTGAACTGGCACCTGTCCATTAACGCTACCCAGGCGCAGCAGGAGATACATAAGCTTACCAAAGCGAACAAAGAACTTGCCAAAGAGAGTCGGGAACTTGCAAAGGAGATGATGGAACTGACAAAAGCCGGCGAGGAGGATTCCAATGAGTATCGAAATCTCAAGGCCAAATATGACGGAGTGAGGCAAAGCATAGTTGCTAACCGTAAGGAGATAGACACCCTTACCAAAAAACTTGGCCTTAACAATCTCACGATGAATCAGCTCACAAAGATGGCCAAAGACCTGCAAAAACAGCTGAACAGCACATCAAAGGCCCTGCATCCGGAAGAGTATGCCCGGCTGGAGAAAGAGCTTACGGGCGTCAGAAGACGTATGGCGGAGCTTAAGGAAGAGGGGGTACGCACCCAAAACTCCCTCGGCTCCATAATCGGACGGTACGGGCCAATGGCCGTAGCGGGCGGGAACATTCTAACCAGGCTCCTCCTCGCCATAGGCAACGGGATACGTAAGTTTAAGGAGTCCACGAAAGCCGGCATAGAGGCCGCCGGACAGGCGCAGGGCATAACGCATGCCTTTGAGCGCATGGCCGGAAGGGACGATCTTAAGAAACTGCGCGAAGACACGAAGGGGCTTCTGACCGACCTCAAGCTTATGAAATCGGCAGTGAGGGCCGAACATTTCAATATCCCCCTGGAGCAAATGGGTAAGTACCTCCTCTTCGCCCAGGAAAGGGCCAAGGATACGGGTGAGAACATAGACTACCTTGTAAACTCTATCGTTAACGGTATCGGCCGCAAATCCAAACTTATCCTCGATAACGTCGGTATCTCGGCCACGCGCCTGGCGGCAGAGGTAAAGAAGACCGGCGACTTCGCCCAGGCGGTAAGCCGTATAGTTGACGAAGAGATGGCTAAGGTCGGGGATTCGATATCGACCGCGGCAGAGACCGTCACAAGGCGAAGCGTCGCCCTGCAGAACCTCCAACTGGAATGGGGCCGGAAGTTTGTCGGCATCAAAGAGATATGGGACAGGATGGTAACGGACGTGCTGGAAGGCCTTGAGAAACTTATAAAAGTAGAAAAGTCCCACACTGGCGAGTACGAAGACCAGATAAAAAAGGTGGCCGATCTGGAAGTAAACACCGCCAGTCTTGTCGAACGCTATAACACGCTTAAGATTAATACAAAACGTTCTACGGAAGAGACGGCGGAACTCAACAAAATTATAGACACTCTCCGCGCCACGGTTCCGGGCGTCACCACCGAATGGGATGAGCATGGCAGGGCCATAGCCATAAATACACAGGAGGTATTGGACTTTGCTTTTATGTCGGATATGATCAGGTTTTTATCTTTCGCGAACTCATAAGACGCCTTGACTACTCCTTTTGTTTTATCAAAAAAAATAGGAGACAAGCTGATCCTTGCCGGCACTTCGATTTTTTGTCTGTCAATATAAAATCCGATGTAAACCGGGGCTTCACCCTTTTGGTTTACTTTTTTCTGATACACTGAATACATTGCCATTGTTACCTACAATTATGGTTTTACCTACATCCGGATGTTATCAAATCTTAATCATACGTACAGCATCTCACTTAAAACTGCTTCTACACCTATTAACGGCGTAAGGGAATCCTTTTCGGGGACTCCCTTACGCCGTTAATAGGTGTTAATTTGTTGCGGAGGCAAGACTCGAACTTACGACCTTTGGGTTATGAGCCCAACGAGCTACCACTGCTCCACTCCGCGATATGTTACAGACCATTTCCTGATTTGCGTGGCAAAGATATACATCCTGATTATAATGCCCAAATATTTCATGTACTTTTTCACTGGTAGCAGCATAAAAGCAAACATCCGCCAACCTGATTTATGGTTGCCGGATGCCTTTTGGTCGGGGTGAGACGACTCGAACGTCCGACCTCCACGTCCCGAACGTGGCGCGCTAGCCAACTGTGCTACACCCCGTTATTTAATACGGCTGCAAATGTATAAATATTTTTGAAGAACAAGTATATTTGTGTGATTCTTTTAAACACCTAAAAATAATGAAAACAACCATGAAATCAAGATTATCGACGTATCTATTGCTAATGTTCTTTTTAGTCTTCCTAAGTAATTGTAGTCAAAAGGAAGAAAAGGATGTTTTTTCCGACAACATAAAAGAATTGAATGGAAATGTCCTTATTCCCGAAGATTTCCTGCAAGACCCCTGGACGATTTCCGTAATGGATTCCTTTCTCTTTGTGGGAAATATGCAGGGAGTCCCCATGGTAGAAGCCTATAACCGCTTTTCAAAAGAGCAGGTTAACACTTTTCTTACACTGGGACAGGGGCCACTTGAAATTTTAGCTTTGTCGAACTTTCAGACTGCTAACGGCAGGTTGCTTATCCGTGATTTGTTTTCTAAAAAAATACTTTCAGTTAATAAAAGCAATATCAGTAAGGACAGTGTTATTGTAGAGCCGTTTTTCACCCTTGGCGATTACGACGAAAATATAGTCGCATCTATAGAGAAAATGGTGTATATGAACGATACATACAATATAGTATATACGAATGACAGCGAGGGGCGTCTGGGGCTTCTGGACAAGCGTAATAAAACGTTAAGCCATTTTTATCCCTTTACAGAGGCGGATATACTCTTCCCCGAACTGGATGCTTCCAGAAACAACCGTTTGTTTTCATGCGACATGACGGTGAATACGACAAATAACAGAGTTGCCTTGTCCACCCACATGGCTGACATGCTGGATATTTACGAATATGCAAACGACGAACTGAAGCCTGTATGGCATCATCATGGATTTTTACCGAACGGTGTAAAAGTAATGGCATTTGAAGATTCACCCCTACAGGCATTTTATACAAACAAATCAGTATTTGGACACCATGATATTGTCTCTTCCGATAAAAATGTCTATGCGCTTTTTGTGGGAATATCAGCTGAAGAAGGGGATATATACTTCACTGACAGGGTCCGTGTTTTTGACTGGAATGGCAGGAATCGTTTTGAGATAAAAACAAATTATCCACTTAAGCGAATAGCGGTAACCCCGGATGATAAAACCCTGTATGGCATCTCTAAAGACGAAGATAACCAGTTTATTATTGTCTATTTTGATTTAACAGGCTTAATATGAGAGATAGTTTCGTTTTTTTAGTGTCAGGGATCGGACTTGCCCTGGCGCAGGCATTGCTTTCCTGCTCAGCGGATGTGAACCCGCCAGAGCCTTACGGGGCTGTTCCTACAGAACATCAGTTGAAATGGCAACAGATGGAGTATTATATGTTTGTCCATTTTGGGCCTAATACGTTTACCGACGTAGAATGGGGTAACGGTAAAGAAGACCCTGACATATTCAACCCCTCGGATATGGATTGCCGTCAGTGGGCCGCTACCGCCAAAGCCGCCGGGATGAAAGGTATTATCATCACAGCCAAGCATCACGACGGCTTCTGCCTGTGGCCAAGCCAATACAGTACGCATACCGTACGTGAAAGCAGTTGGAGAGAAGGCAAAGGCGATGTTTTAAAGGAACTGTCAGACGCCTGTAGGGAGTACGAACTGGCATTTGGCGTTTATCTTTCTCCCTGGGATCAGAATCATCCTTCGTACGGCTCGCCTGAATATAACCAGGTTTTTGCTAATACACTGACGGAGGTATTGACGGGCTACGGCCCGGTGTTCGAACAATGGTTCGATGGTGCAAACGGCGATGCCCATAAAGGAGGAAGACAGATATACGACTGGGATTTATTCCATAATACCGTATATACGCATCAACCTCAGGCTGTCATATTCAGCGATGTAGGCCCCGGTTGCCGGTGGATGGGGAACGAAAGGGGCGTTGCCGGCGAAACGAACTGGTCGCGATTGGATATTGAAGGCTTTGAGCCGGGACTTGGGGCCCCGCCTGTTGATACCCTGTCTGCCGGCAATATATACGGCAAGGCATGGGTGCCGGCCGAGACAGACGTGTCAATACGTCCGGGATGGTTTTACAGTCCGAATACGGACGATAAAATAAAGAGTGTGTCAAAACTGATGGATATCTATCACACCTCCATCGGCCGGAACTCAAACCTGCTTCTTAACGTGCCTCCCAACCGGGAAGGACGCATACACAGGGCTGACTCTCTCCGCCTGATGGAATTAAGGCAGGCTATCGACGAGTGTTTTTCTCGCAATCTGCTGACTGATGCTGATCTTTGCGCACTGAACACGCGGGGCGGATCAAAGCGTTACGCGGCGAAGAATTTGTTGGATGATGATTACAACAGCTATTGGGCGGCCGATGACGACGTGCAGGCCACAACAATAGAGATAACCCTGCCTGAAGCGATTAGCTTCAACCGTTTCCTCGTTCAGGAATATATCCCTCTGGGGCAACGTGTCTCGCGATTCTCGTTAGAGATATGGAACGAGTCCACGGCCGGATGGGACGCAGTAAGCGAAGGAACGACTATCGGCTATAAACGCATCCTTCGCTTCCCAAGTGTGAAAGCCCGGAAACTTCGCCTGAATATACAGGAGGCGCTGGCATGCCCGATATTGAACAGCGTATGGCTATACGATGCTACGCTGTTGCCTGAATAAGTCTTATTCTATGATCTTCACCCAGCCGTAAGGGTCGGGTTCATCGCCTGTCTGGATAGCGACAAGTTTGTTATACAGCTTTTCGCACGTAGGGCCTGGCTTTCCGTCTTTCGAATAGATGTACGAGCGGTTCTCATCCAGATCGTCTATCCGGGAGATTGGTGTTATTACTGCGGCGGTGCCGCATTCGGCGGCTTCTTCAAACGTGCCGAGTTCAGATACCGGGACGGGGCGGCGTTCTACCTTCAGTCCCATATCTGCGGCCAGTTGCGTAAGGCTCTTGTTGGTAATCGACGGAAGAATGGAGTTTGAAGCCGGCGTGATGTAAGTGTTATTGCGTATGGCAAAGAAGTTGGCCGGGCCGCATTCGTCAAGATACAACTTCTCTTTCGGGTCAAGGTAAAGCACGGCCACATAACCGTTCTCCTGCGCCTTGTTACCTGCCGTAAGGCTTGCTGCATAGTTCCCGCCCACCTTGTACGTCCCTGTCCCATTAGGCGCTGCACGGTCGAAGGCGCGCATCATGCACACCGGGGCCGGCCTGAATCCAGTTTTGAAATAAGGGCCTACGGGCGTAACAAAGACAAGGAACATATATTCGTCGGCAGGCCTGACGCCTATCAAAGCGCCCATGCCAACCAGCAACGGGCGTATGTACAGGGATGCGCCGCTGCCATAGGGGGGGATAAAACGCTCGTTCAGTCTGACGGCTTTGCAGACGGCTTCTTCAAACTTTTCAACCGGAAATTCGGCCATCATAATCCCACGTGCTGAGGACTGTAAGCGTTTGGCGTTTTCGTCCATGCGGAAGACACGTATTCTACCGTCTTTACCGCGGAAAGCCTTCAGTCCCTCGAATGCTTCCTGACCGTAATGCAGGCAGGTGGCCGACATGTGGATGCTGACCGTCTCAGAAGAGCTTACCTCCAACTCACCCCACCGGCCATTGCGGTAATAACATCTCACGTTATAGTCTGTCTTCATGTATCCGAAGGAGAGTTCAGACCAGTTAATAGTATTTTCCATAAAATTCCATTTGTTATATTACGGCGGTAAAAGTAATCCATTCCGAAGTCTTTTTGCTACTTTTGCGGCAAATAATCTTTTTTATATGAAAGTAATAGAGCATATAAGGAATAACAAACGAACCGCTTTTTCTTTCGAAATACTCCCCCCTCTCAAGGGAAATAACATCAGGAAAGTATACGGTGTTATAGATAAACTCAGGGAGTTTGACCCCAAATACATTAACATAACCTCTCACCATAGCGAAGATATTTACAAGGTACTGCCCGACGGAAGCGTCTGCAGGGTCAACGTGCGCAAGCGGCCCGGCTCGGTGGCTATCGCTTCGGCCATACAGAACAAATACGGCATTACAGCCGTTCCTCACATCATATGTAAGGGCTTTACAAAGGATGAAACAGAGTACGCCCTCATCGACCTCAACTTTCTTGGCGTTCATGACCTTCTGTTGCTCAGGGGAGACATCAAAACGCTGGACATTTCGCAGCAGAGCGCCGGCCTGTACCACGAGCACGCCACTGATCTGCAACGCCAGGTTAACAACTTCAATATAGGTATCGCCGCAGACGACTCTTCTTTCGAGGCCAACGAAACGCCTTTCTCCTACGGGATGGCCTGCTATCCCGAAAAACATGAAGAGGCCCCTAACATAGAGTCGGATATTTATTACGCAAAAGAAAAGGTGAAGAATGGCGCCGGATATCTGGTAACGCAAATGTTTTTTGACAACGAGAAGTACTATTCCTTCGTAGATCGCTGCCGCCTCCAGGGGATCGACGTACCCATCATACCGGGCATCAAGCCGATAGTGTTCAGGGATCAGCTTAACGTGCTGCCCAGGGTCTTCCGTTCCGAAATACCTGAAGCTCTCGCCCGTGAGATTCGCGCCTGTGCAACAGATCAGGAGGCCAAAGCCGTAGGTATAGAATGGGCGACGCAGCAGTGCAAAGACCTGATAGCCCGTCAGGTTCCCAGCATTCACTTTTACACCTTCATGGCCACAGACAGTGTGTATCAGATAGCCAGAGAGATATATTAATATAATGTGCATTTAGTGTTTAATACCTTAAAACCTGTCCGATATGAATAAGAAAGGGCTTTTCACGCTACTATTGGCTTTTTCCTTCTGCCGGTGCAGCAACGAACATCCATTCTCCTTCTCTCTCTCTTTGCCATGCAGCACGCCATGCTCAATGCCGGCTACGCTCCCTTTGCCGACTATTGCAACAGTGGAAGCGAAGAAGATAAAACCCGTCTGCTCCACGGTTTATATTCAGCCGGGCAGATGGATGATATCCCTGCTTTCGCCGGAGAATTCATAACCCAATAAAGATTAAGACCTCCGTCAGACATAAGAACTACGGGATCACCATAGCGTTTTTAGCGGATACGGTGGTGCTTCAGTTTGTTGTAAAGCGTCTTGCGGTCGATTCCCAGTATACGGGCGGCTAAGGCTTTGTTGTTATCAGCCTCACGGAGGGCGTCCGCTATACGGATACGTTCCTGCGCCTCGTCCCGCAATGGAGAGGCGGCGAATGGGAGGTTCCGGGCATGCGGCGCTCTCATATCTTCCGGTAATTCGCCGGGCGTGATGTAATCACCGGTAACCAGCAGGGTGGCGTATTTGATAACGTTCTTCATCTGCCTGAGATTACCCGGCCAGGGGTGGGAAAGGAAGAGTCGGGTAGTCTCCTCGTCAAACCCTGCTACATGCTTCTGTAACTCAGCATTGGCAAGTGCGAGGAAATGAGCGGCGAAGAGTAGTATGTCGCCCTGCCGGTCTTTAAGGTCGGGTATCCTGATGGTAAACTCGTTTATCCTGTGGTAAAGGTCTTCCCTGAAGTTCCCGTCTTCAATTACAGAGCTAAGGTTCTCGTTGGTGGCCGAGATCAGGCGTACGTCGGTCTTCACCTGCCGGTTACTCCCTATCGGTTTGACAAAGCGTTCCTGAAGGGCGCGCAGCAACTGTATCTGCACTTCGTACGTCAGGTTACCTATCTCGTCAAGGAATATCGTCCCCCCGTGGGCCTCTTCAAACGCTCCCGTCTTATTGTCTATCGCCCCGGTGAACGAGCCTTTTACGTGGCCAAAGAACTCAGACGCCGCCAGTTCTTTCGGAATGGCCCCGCAGTCGATAGCTGTGAAAGGGGCGTTACGGCGTTCGCTCTGTTCGTGTATCAGGCGGGCCACGTACTCCTTACCCGTACCGCTGGAACCCATTATAAGTACCGACATATCCGTGGGGGCTACCAGGCGGATGTGCCGGTACATCTGTCTGATTGCCGGGCATTCTCCCTCTACGGGTGCACCTGGAGCGGTCGCGCCGGACTGAGGCTTTTTCGTGATAAGCTCATCTATCTTCTTCCACAGTTCATCGGGGTTAAGAGGCTTGGCTATATAGTCTGAGGCGCCTGATTTCATCGCCTGCACGGCTGTCTGTATCTCTGCGTAGCTGGTCATCATGATAAAGGGAACAGACTGCTTTTGTTCTCTCGTCCATTTGAGCAGATCGATTCCACTCCCGTCGGGAAGCCTCAGATCACACAGTATCAGGTCATAGCTTTCCGCTTCAACCTTCCGCCGGGCATCCGCAACGGTTGCAGCGCAATCCACCTTCACGCTTTTCTTCGCAAGCCATGTAGAAAGCATCAGGGAAAAGGTAATATCATCTTCCAGAATAAGAATAAACGGCATATCATCATTTTTGTTATACATAACAAAGATAGCGCTTTACAGATAAACACCGCCTTCATCTCATCCAAATATGAGAAGGGGAGGTAAAAAAAACGCCACCTCCGGCTGTCATTCCGCTCACGCCGGACGTGTGAGCAGTCCACACAGGGCGTGTGGGATGTCCACACAGGGCGTGTGGGATGTCCACACAGTAGCGTGTGGAATGTCCACACAGTAGTGTGTGGGTTGTTCACACAGTAGTGTGTGGGTAGTCCACACATTGCGTGTGAAGAGTTAACACAGTAATGTGTGAGACGTTCACACAGTGCGTGTGAAGGGTTCACACAAGGCTATAGGAGACATACGGGTGAACGGTTCGGTCGCATAAGCCAGAGGGCGCTCCGGACTCAGATTTAATTATGCCGCTGTAACTGCATTGGTTTTGCCGTCGTGACTGCATTGATAATCGAACACGTGACGTTCGCGGGCGCGAACACACCTTGTTCGTAGGTACGAACATGGTATGTTCGTGGATTAGAACACGTGACGTTCGCAGTCCGGGGAAGATTCGGACGGCCTGTCGCTACTACGCCATTCACTCATATAACACCCCGGCGACAACGCCATATCAGTAAGGCCGTAGGCCTTAAAGGTCGGTAACCCCAGCCCTTCAGGGCGCAGCTCAGGGTATACAGCCCTCCATGCTGAACTGCGAAGCTGTTCAACAGGGGGGTGTTTCCACTGTGGCGTGAGATCGCCTGATACGTTCGAGTGACAGCTTTCTGTACGGGTTATACCGGGCTTTGTTGTAAGAATACGCAGGCATGCTCAAAAATGATGCCGGCAAGACTGACTGAAATTTCTATTAAGCTGTTCATGCCGGATTAATTGAATGATTAGCACTATGTTATGTTATGCAGGACGGATTAAAAAGCGCATGGGATTTTTTTATTTACCCGGAAATTTATTCCTGCCGCACGTGGGACAGATTTTATCCCACGTGGGATGGATTTCATTTGACGTGTTATGAGTTTCATCCCATGTGGGACAGGTTTCATCCCACGTGCGGCGGATTTCATTTTTCATGAAATTGCCTTTATTTCCGGTGCGACGGGTTTCATTTTTCATGAGGTTAGTTTTCTCTGACATGAATTGTATTTTTTCTATCGTGAAACATAAATGATCTCTTATGTCTCTACATTTTTCCCTCTCGCTATCGGTGTAATTTCGCTTCGCGGACTGATGTTTACGGGTTTATCGGATTATGGATTAAAAGACTGACCAACAGCAGTCAGTGAGTGTCAGTGGCTATGGCGGAAATATGCGTGGGTTGGTTTGGTGAATGTCTGTACCTGTCTGAGGCCGGGAATAGTGAACTATTGGGGCGGGAATAGTGCGGCGGAGGTGAACTTATGGGATGGTTTTCGTGAGGGTATTCGGTTGATATACAGTAGCTTTGTGTCGTAATTTAAAATTATTCAATATGAAACATCTTGGTTTTTTTCTCGTGGCGATCATCATCGCCACTTCCGCCTGCAGCAAAGCAGGCGATCCTGAAGAAGGTGGCGTAACTATCGAAAAGGGACGGCTCGCCTTCATCCTTCCCGATGCCGGGAGGGCGGTTACTTATGCCACTACCGGTGAAGG
>JAISBL010000023.1 GCA_031266215.1 Tannerellaceae bacterium
TGGCAAGGCCCGGCTCCAAGGCGTGCATACCGCGACAACCTGGTACACTATAACTGGCATTGGTTCTGGCACTGGGGAACCGGCGAAGCGCTGAACAACGGGACGCATGAAATAGACGTGATACGCTGGGGATTAGGCGTAGACTTCCCTACCAACGTAAGTTCGGAAGGCGCCCGCTTTGCCTTTAAAGACGACTGGGAAACACCGGATACGCAAGTGATCAACCTACAGTTTGCCGACGATTGCTTAGTGACCTGGGAAGGACGAAGCTGTAATTCGCGAGATTCGGAAGGCGCCGACCGGGGCGTTATCTTCTACGGCGAGACAGGCGCCATGCACACCGGCCACAATGGCTTCAGAGTATACGACCTGAACAACAAATTAGTAAAGGAAGTAGACTCAAAAGAAGTTATCGACGGACGGGATGCCTCAAGCCCAAGCACAAATCTCGACATGCCCCACATACAGAACTTCCTGGATGCCATCCGCAACAACAAACTACCGAACGCCGATATAGCCGAATTGCACAAAAGCACAACTTTGGTACAATTAGGAAATATCGCCTGGCGCACTGGCCAACGCCTGACAATCGACCCGTCTAACGGCCATATCCTCAACAGCCTGGAAGCCCAAGCCCTCTGGGGACGAACCTACGAACCGGGGTGGGAGATTCAGTAAGTGATTCTTTCGTTTCGGATACTATCAATCTCTCTTTCATTTATACTACATTTAGCGCTTGTTTTTTGTCCTGATTCATCATTATGATGTCCCTTATCCAATCAGGACAAAAAACAGGATTAATATCACTTTATTCACAGGGCAACCGCATCAAATTTTCAAGAGTTACTCCACGCGGGATCGTTTTGTGTAGCCATTTTATCGCCCTTTTCAGGGAGTTTTAGTATGCTGCTTTCACCTTCCACCAGGCGCTTCAAACCCGCTCCCAGAGCGGAAAGTAGGGTGGAACGTGGTCGTTCCACCGGGGTAATTTCCTTTCACCGGTGTTGGGAGGGCGAAAGTGGCACGGTCGCCGAAGGTGAAAGCAGAATGGATGGGTGAAAGGTGTACGTTCCACCCTACTTTCCGCTCTGGGAGCGGGTTTCAAGAGGGTGGTGGAAGGTGGAACGTAGCTGTTAAAAGTACGCAGAGTAGGTATCACTATGTAAGGAGTTAAGCGATGTCTTTCAGCTTTCAGCCTGTTTGTAAACAACTGTATATAAGCTTCTTTGGCTGAAAGGAGTATCTTTCAGCCTCCTTTCAGCCAAGAAATCACAGGGCGTGGCGAAAGGAAAAAAAAGTCTTCGCGAAGTCTTCAGCAAGTCTTCGCGGACTCTCTTCCAATCCATCACGGACTCTCTATCACGTCATCACGAAGACTTTTTTATATCATCACGAAGACTTTTTTCTACTATTATGATGTTTCGAAAGAACCATTATGATGTTTCGAAAGAATCATTATGATGGCTTGGAAGAACCATTATGATGGTCCGGAAGAACCATTATGATGGTCCGGAAGAACCATTATGATGGTCCGGAAGAAACATCATAATGGTTTACTAAAGCCATCATAATGATTTTTTTATGAAATAAATACCTCACCTCCGTAAGCGTCTCCGCGATCCTCTCTTGTGTATCTTCTGGGTGTATAATACCTTTGGGGTTTACTAATAAAAGTTGAATATTATGTATGCCGATTCTCTGTTTCCAGAAGTAGTCTCGTCTTATAAGGAGCGTTATAAGACAGGAGTCCGTGAGAGTTTTTCCAGTTATTGTCGTCGCAGGCATGTTGCCTATCCGAGCGTAGCGCAATGGATGCGCCGTCGTGGGTTGAGTGTGTCTTCCCTGCGTCTGGAGGTGCTGTTGGAACAGGGAGGGTTCCCTGCTGGTGAGGAAAGAATCGCTGGTGAACCTTTGTCAATTGAAGTGTTGGATGACCTGTTCAACGTTTGTCCACCGCAGCGAGCCACTGGTAAGGAAACTGCTCCGGCGGGTGTCGACCTGCTCAAAGGCGTTACGGCTACCTTCCCCGATGGACTGGTTGTCAGTATCCGCCAGACCACCGCCGTGGGCTTAACCAAATTCATCGATTCCTACAATAAATTAAATGCCCACGCCGATGTTCAGCCTTACTGATAACCTGAGCTATTACCTCTATCCCCGCTACATAGACATGGGTAAAGGGGTCGAATCCCTTTCAGAACTCTTGCGCAGTGAACCCGGGTGCAACCCCCTTAGCGGAGATGCGTTCCTGTTTTTTGGCAGGAAAAAAGACGCTGTCAAGATTCTTCGCTGGGATAAAGATGGTTTTTTCTTATATTATAAACGCCTGGAAGCTGGCACCTTTGAGCTCCCCCGTTTAGAGCCCCACAGAGGGCCGTGCGAGCTATCGTATGAGACGTTCTTTTTGATCATGAGGGGGGGCTTCCTCTGCGTCAGGCAAGTCGCCGTAAACGCTACCGCATATAGGCTTATACGGCGTTTATATATATGATACACAAATAATTAATTGGCAGATTTTTTTTGCTGTTCCATTTATTATCCATATTTTTGCCGCATGAGCAAGGAACGGATCATCAGGTTACTGGAAGAACAATTGAAATTTGCCCGTGAGCATAACCGGCAACTTTCCGAACAATTGTCCGTACAGGCAGATCAGTTATTGGCACAGAGGGAACAGATCGCCTGCCTGACAGAGACCATCCAATCCCTTGAGGAGGCGTTGAAGCAGAAGGATATTTCCTTAGATAAGGAAAAGGCCGGCAAAAAAGCGTTAGGCCGTCTGCTTGCTAATAAATCCGAAAAAATATCCGTAGAAAACGACCCTTGCGCAGAGGCTCCGGCAGAGAAAAAGGCCCCGTCGCCAAAAGAACGGGGAAACAACAATGCTCATCGCAAAGTCCATTTTAACCTCGAGACGGTAGAACATGATGTCTATCCCGAGGAGGAGGGCTTTGACCTCGGAACTGCCAGGCTGCTAAGTACCGAGGATAGTATCCGTTACGAATTTTTCCCCTCTCGTTTTATCAAACATATCTACCATCATCACTATTATATCCACGAGGATAAAATCGTGCATGGTGAAGTACCTGCCACACCCATGCTGAACTCCTGCTACGAATCTTCCTTCCTGGCCGGTATCCTGCAATTGCGGTTCATCTACTCGATGCCCATAGAGAGGATTATCAAATACTTTGGCGAAAGCGGTTTTGAGTTACCTAAATCCACAGCGCACGATTTTATCAGACAAGTGGCGGTTGTGTTCGAGTGCCTTGGAGCCGTCCTTCGGAAAGCCATCAAGGAAGATGACTATATCCACATGGACGAAACCCATTACACCGTCCTTGACCGGAATACCCCCAAGGGCTCCCGCAAGGTTTATTTCTGGAGCGCCCTGGCTGATACGTTGAAGTTGGTTTACTTCTTTTATGATAATGGTTCACGCGCCCAAAAGGTGATGCAAGACTTCCTGCCCCCAACCTATCAGGGGGCGGTTCAGACAGACGGGTATGCCGTTTACAAACCTCTCGAAACCGCCGATTATCCCGGTACAATCCGCCTGGGATGTTTCCAGCATTGCAAGCGGAAGTTCATTGACATCGGAGGCAACGAGGATGCCCGGGAGGTGATCGATATCATCAACCTCCTTTACCAGAAAGAACACGACCTGCCCCCGGAGGCTTCTCCCCCTGAAATAGAAGAACTCCGCAAGATCTATGCTCCACCTATTCTGAAGCGATTGGAAGACAAACTCCTTGAAATAAAGAACCGAAAAACCACCTTGCCCAAAAGCAGCCTGAGCCAGGCGGTACACTATGCCCTGGAACAACTTCCGTCCATGTCTAACTATATCCTCGACGGAAGGTACCAACCCGATAATAATCGCATCGAACAGGTACAGCGTTACATCAGCCTCTCCCGCCACAACTCCCTCTTCTGTGGTAGCCACAAGGGAGCAGAACGGGCAGCCCTGATCTATTCCCTGGCTTGCTCATGCCGGCTACACAACATCAATACCTTTGAGTACTTCAAGTGCCTGCTCAACAAATTAATCCTGGTCACCCCCAATACCTCGGAAGAATATCTGCGCTCCCTCTTACCCGACAGAACGGGATGGAAAGAATAAGAGGGAGAGGAACGCGGAGACGCTTACCGTAGTCCGATACGATTTTTGTTTACCTGTCTTCCCATTCAGACAAGGCAATGTTGTAGTACATTTTCTTCCCGTTGGCTTCAAACCGGATGCGTTCAGCCTTGAAACCGGGAGGAATCTTGAAGTCATCTGTTTTAAACTGGGATTCATCGGTGTAAGAATATACCATTTTACCATTCACCGTTTTAATGCTCAGGCTGCCGGAAACACGCGTATCCCCCTCTAATTCTTTTCCTTCCCCTATAAGATATACTGCCACATAGTCTATCTCCTTTCCCGGCGCTACAGTAAATAGTATACTGTCGGGAAGGCAAACCTTACTGATTTGCAGCGTGCCGTTACTTAGCGAGGATGTTGACTGAGGGCTTTCCGTTTCTTGTTGAGCATATACACTGCCGGCCCAAACCAGTGCGCCCAATACGCATAAGAAAATCTTGTTTTTCATTTTTTCATCAATTTACCAGTTAAACTTAAAATACGATATCACTGACAAAGTTACGTATGGCAGAGGCATATATCAACCCTCCAAAAGGTGAAAATTATTATTTCCTTGTACCCGATTATCGTTTCTTTTTCACCTCTACTTTCAGTTTTCAATAGGTCTTCAACGTATTGATTTGCAAAATAAAATCCTGAAAGCTGAAACATCTGCTTTCAGGATTTGGCGGTAGAGACTGAGACAAGGGGGCATGCCCCTTGTCTAGTGGGACGAAGAGTAGGATATTTATTGCTTTGAAATTGACGGAGACCTTGAAGATTCATTAAATCGTTCATGCAAACCGGATATTGTCCCATTGGTAAGTACGACCGGTTTTGTAACATTGGTTCCATATTTTACGGATTTTGTTTCAAGAGAAGTTGCGTTTGCTCTAATTAAAAATACACCGGGATTATCGGGATAAAAATACCAATTACCGCTTATAATATGTCGCCCGAGATTAGCTGTTGCATAAGGACCATTTGTATCATACCCTAATCCATTAGTATTTCCTGTTGTTGCAGTCCAATTTACCATAACATAAAATGTACCCGAATACGGAACATTATTTAATGGCACATTTATCCAAGCGTTATCAGGAAGTAAAAATGAATTACTTGAGGCTACCAATCTGCGCGCTTCATCG
>JAISBL010000066.1 GCA_031266215.1 Tannerellaceae bacterium
GAAACCAAACCTACCCTCGCTTCGATTACAGCCCTTCACGGTACGCATGCCGGAGCTATCAGCGTCGGTATCAGCAACCCGGTACAGGTGACTTACGCCGGCACCGCAGGCTACATGAGTACTGTCACAATCACTCTGCACAAGACGACCGTGCCTGTTGACCTCAGGGTCAATCTTGCCGGTACGACCGGTGATAGCAGGATCGTCAACGTTATAAGCGTGCCGCCTTACACCGATACGAGATACCCTACCAGCGCACCCTATAAGCCGGTGCTTAAAGCCGGACGTTACTGGGCGCCGCTGAATGTGGGAGCCAAAGAGCAGACGCCGGTTACTACCGACGTGGCAACTTCCGACCAGGCGGGTCTCTTTATCCAGTGGGGACGCACTACCGGTTTTTACAAAGACGAATATAAAGATGCAAACGCTAACGTGAAGAAAGACGGGCCTGTTGCCGAGGATGATCCAAACTATGTGGCTATATTAAGCAGTACGTACAATTGGTTAAACCGTTCGGATATGGACCTTTGGCACGGCGAAAAGGAGCAGGGCCCATGTCCTCCGGGCTGGAAAGTTCCCACACGGGTAGAATGTAACGAGATGATAGCAGTTTTTGGCACAAAGGCTGCCATCACTGCTGATGACAGGAGGTTTAGAACAACGGGCGATAACGGTATAGACATACTTTACTTTCCAGTATCAGGTTTCTTTGGGATGGGTATGAATGCGAGCGTTATGGGCGATATAACCTATAGCACTAATAATGGATCCCTGTGGACGGCTGATGCGCATGGAACTATTGATGGGATTTACCTTTCTTTAAGAGACGGCACCCTGTCACAGATACAGAATGTGGCCAGCAGCGCCAGGCGGTCATGGCCTTTGCCTGTACGCTGCATTCAACAATAATATAAAACCAATTTGGAGTAATACCCAAAGCCTTCCTTAGCATGTAAGAATCTGCGTTTTTCAGGGCGGGCGTCTTTTCCTCCGGGTGAATCCGGGGAAAGACGCCCGCTGCTTTTTGCCGTGGCGGAAATTGAACTGAGGCGCAGTTCCATGATGGGGGATGACGTACTCCGGGCTGCGCCTTCCGAGCTGCCCGAAGTTACCCGTCTCAGACGCCTTCCGGCGTCGGGCCACACCAAAAGACAGTGCACAGGCATGTTATACACTGCCGCTATTAGCTCTTGTCGTGAAGTATTTAAGACTTTAAGTCCTTAGGTCCTTAATGTGAGTAATCCGCACAAGCCGAAGCACGGGGGATAAAAAACACCCCGGTTGAACAGCTTCGCAGTTCAGCAAGTGTGGGGATGCTCTGCCCCGAGCTGCGCCCTGAAGGGCTTGCAGAGGGTTACAGACCTTTAAGGCCTACGGCCTTTCCTGCATCGTGGCGTCACATGGCATGGCCCGGCAGAACGGCCTTGGGCATGGCGGCGTAGCGTGGAATACTCCGGTAGAACCCCTGTGATCCTGACTTTCTTACATATCACGTTAATAATTTAACAGTCGTTCTTAAGTACGCTTATGTTTAATGCCGGATACATATAAACCGCTATACAACTTGAATTTTTTCGCGCACGAGCAAAAAGTTATCACGTACGTAATGAAGCCTGTCACGTACGTGATATAAACTATCATGTACGTAATGAAGTATGTCACGTACGTGATAAAATAAAACAATTGTGAAAAATGAGAGAATTAATTTGTGTTTTTTTCATGTTTGTGCGTGAAAACATCCGACAATAAAGTGTCTTATTAATTAATATACAGGGATATGAGCATTTCGGGAGCAATCGTATCCGGCGCAGGGAAACGGTATTGAAGTACAGGCGAAAAATTAAGTTGCACAGATAATTTTATTTACACACATTGTGAATTGCAGTCTGAAACGGCAGCACACCTGCCTGAGCGGCAGACAGACAATCGCAGCCGGCAGGAAGGGACCGGCCCTCACATACAGGAAACAGAACGCATGCGCCGAGAGGCCGGCTACATTACGGCGGTTAAAGGCAATCGGAAAGAACCGTAACAGGAGATTCGAAGATCCTATCCGTTTTCAGGAACGGGCGGAACAGTCTGTTGCGTAATAACCAGACTTCGGACACGGTCGCATCGAAAACCGCACCTGCCGTATATCCACACATCCGGAATATACATAATTGTATTGTAAGTAAGCGCCCGCTTTTCCATAGACACCCATACAGGCTGTGCGCCTCAGGAGCCTGAGCACTATTATACGCCGCTGAAGGCAGAGAAACCGCCGTCTATGGGGAGTACTGCGCCGGTGATGAAGCTGGCGGCCGGGCTACAGAGGAATTGTACAGCACCGTTTAGCTCCATTATGTCGCCGAAACGTCTCATGGGCGTTTTGGCCAGTACTTTTTGGCTGCGTTCGGTAAGACTCCCATCCGGGTTGAGCAGTATGGCGCGGTTCTGGTCGCCGATAAAGAACCCCGGAGCAATAGCGTTTACACGTATGCCGTCACCGTATTTCAGCGCCATCTCGGTTGCCAGCCATTGTGTGAAATTGCTCACCCCCGACTTGGCCGCCGAATAGCCGGGGACCCGCGTGACGGCGGAATAGGCCGTCATGGAAGATATGTTGACGATACAACCTTTCTTCTGCCTGGCCATGATTTTCCCGAAAACCATAGAAGGATATACCGTACCATTCAGATTAAGGCTGGTGACTTTTTCCCAGTCGGATACTTTCATGTCGAATAACGGCTGGTCGGGCGCCAGTGTTGCGCCGGGAATGTTACCCCCGGCTATATTCAGCAGTATGTCGATGCCCCCCCAGTGGGAAAGTACCTTTTCCGCCGCTTTTTCAAGACTTTCGATATCAAGCACATTACATACAATCCCGATAGCCTCGCCTCCTGCGGCCGTTAACTCTTCCACCCGGCGGTCGAGCGGCTCCTGCCGTATGTCGAGGGCCACTACCCTGGCCCCTGCCTGCACAAAACTTCCGGCGATACTACCGCCAAGCACTCCGCCGGCGCCGCTTATCAGGGCTACTTTACCGGCAATACTGAATTGTTTATCCATAATAAATAATCGTTTTTTGTTTTCAAAGGAAAGCATTATTTTGTTACCTGACGCTTATACGGCTCATTCACTGAAGTCGTCAGGCAGGTTTACAAGGTAAAGCCGTATCGAAGCGCGGGTGAAAGCGGTATACAGCCAGCGATAGAACGATTCTCCCAGCATTTCCTCGTTTACATAACCGATGTCGAGGAATACATTCGCCCATTGTCCGCCCTGGGCCTTATGGCATGTTACTGCATAGGCATACTTCACCTGTATAACGTTGTAGTAAGGATCGGCCTTCATCTTCTTCATCCGTTCCGACCGGGCTGTGATGTGGGCGTAGTCTTCCATGACGGAATAGAACAGTTTGTCGTTTGATTCTTTGGACAGGGCGGGCGTTTCACTTTGTAAGGTGTCGAGAAGTATTTTAATGTCCGCCTCCAGTTCGTAATCCTGAAACCGGACTGAGACGTCGGCAAAACGAAACCCGTATAGCTCGATTATCTTCCTGACGCGTAATACCTGCATTACCTCCCCGTTGGCGATAAAATCCATTTCGCTGTTATCCGCCACCCAGTAATAATTATTCCGGGCTACCATCAGCCGGTCGCCGGACGACAATTCCTCTTCGCAGCAGAGAACATGGTTGCGAATACCGTTGTTGTAGCGGTTAGCCTGTTTGTTTGACCTTACGATCACCATTGTTTCTTCTATGCCGTCGCGCGCATAAGCCGTTTCTATCTCTTCCGTCAGTTCGTAGCCGCTTATTCGTCTCAGGTCTGCGCATCCCTTCAGCCGCAGTCTGGGGAACATATCTGTGGTCTGTGTCCGTAGGGCCTCCCGCAGGCAGGTGGCGTTTAACAATATGCCGGAGTCTTCGTTTTGCCTGACAACCTGTGTAAGTCCCGCTTCATATACCTGAAGACCGTACCCCATGAGCATGCCGGGATTAAGGGCGGGACTTTCAGCCAGCATAACTGGCGGGAGCTGGGCTTCATCACCCATAAGTATCATCCTGCAGTTTTCGCCTGTATAGACATAATGCACCAGGTCATCGAGCAGGCGCCCGGAACCGAAGCAGCGGTTATCTGTTGACTGGTTCGCTATCATGGATGCCTCGTCAACTATAAACAGGGTATTTTTATGCATGTTTTCGGCAAGGGTAAACCCGTCGGATTCGTTGGAAAAGGCTTTCTGCCTGTATATTTTCTTATGGATAGTGAAGGCCTTGTGCTCCGCATATAGGGAAAACACCTTTGCCGCCCGTCCGGTAGGAGCAAGCAGGACGGTTTTGCGGTGCAGGCTGTCCAGGGCTTTTACCAGCGCTCCCACCAAAGACGTCTTCCCTGTCCCGGCATACCCCTTCAGAAGCAGGAGAGAATCAGGTTCGGAACAGGAGCACAGGAAATCCGAAAGTATATGCAAAGTTGCAATCTGGTCATTCGTGGGGGTGTAAGACAGATGCTGTAATATGATGTTTTCCAAATAACTGGCAGTCATTATTCTGTAATATTATTTTTTTCAGATAAAGGTAGTGTATTAAATATTCTTTTTTAAATTTGCCGGACGAAATAATTTTAAACAACATACACCATGAAAGTTACATTAAAAGTTTTGCTTACAGCCGCAGTTATTCTTTTGGTTTACATGTGCTATGCGAGTCTTTATGTCTCAATTAAGTTCGATGATGAAAAACTAATCCGTGAGCGTGCAATTCGCGACCGCCTGATTGACATTCGTAAAGCCCAGATCGAGTACAAGAATATTCACAAGGAACATGCCGCTAATTTTGATGTGCTGGCTAAATTCCTGAATGAAGAAAAACTTCCGTTCCTTATTAAAGAAGGCGTTTTGACCGACGAACAATTAGAACTGGGTATGACGGAACAGGAGGCGGTAAAAAAAGGACTTATCAAACGTGACACATTCTGGGTGACAGCTAAAGATACTCTGTTTGCGAAAGACTTCGTAGCCGAAGACCTGCGCCATGTGCCGGGAACAAACGTACAGTTCAGCATGGATACGGCGACTATCACTTCAAGTTCGGGATATGTGGTTAAGGTATTCGAAGCAGGCGTAAGGTTTGATGATTATCTGGGAGACCTGGACAAACAACTGCTCTTCAACCTCAACGAAGTGGCCAATAAACAAAACAAATATGCAGGCCTGCGCGTCGGCTCGCTGACCGAGATCAACAACAACGCAGGCAATTGGGAGAATTTATAATCCCGGATATATGGCATCGGTATGACGATCAGTGTTCCTGACACGTTGACAACGGACAATTCGGAAAAATATATAATGTCCATCCGGCTTCGGTCGGATGGACTTTCTTTTTCCGCCTATAACCCGTCGGAAGGACAGAGTTTCTTTTACAGAGATATGACGTTCGACAGGAACGCCCCTTATGTGACCTCGCTGAAAGAGGTCTTCTTTATGAATGAATGCCTGACGTGGACATACAAACGCACATACCTGCTATGCGTTTCGTCTCAGTATACACTGGCGCCCGAAGAGATGTACCAGGAGAAAAGGCGGTCGCAACTCCTGTCGTTTAATTTTTCGTCTCCCGAAAAGCGATGCATGATCAATACTCTGAAAGAAGAAAAAACCAGGCTGCTCTTCGGATTGAATGAAGAGGTTTATGAGTTTTGCGCCCGCTCAACCACCAACCCGCTCTTCACCCATCATATGACATCGCCTTTGATAATGCTGAAAAAGCAGATCAGAGAAGGGTCTGCGAATCGTATGTACGTTATCGTGCATAATAAGATGGCGGATATTATCCGTTTTGACGGGGCGGATCTTTTAATCGCCAATTCCTTTGACTTTGAACAACCGGAAGACCTGCTGTACTACGTCCTCTATACGTGGAAGCAGACAGGAATGGACCAGCTTAACGACGCCCTGCTGCTGTCGGGTGAAATGAATTTATGTACGAGGCTGGCCAACTCGTTACAGACCTACATCCGTCATATCGGACGGATAGAAATACCGGCCAAAGCCTATCTTCTGGGAGGCGAAATACTGCACGCCCCGATTGATCTGATATTGCTGCTGGTATGCGAATAATAAGCGGCATATACGGGCGGCGGCGCTTTGACGTGCCATACTCTTTCGGCGCACGCCCGACGACGGACTTTGCAAAAGAAAACCTGTTTAATGTGCTAAGCAACCTGATTGACTGGGACGGGCTGGAAGCCCTGGACCTTTTCTCCGGAACAGGCAGCATAGCGTTCGAACTAATCTCGCGCGGCTGCGCCGGAGTGACGGCAGTAGAGAAAGACAGGGCGCACGCCGCTTTTATCAGCAAAGTGGCCGGAGAACTGAAGACCAGCGCCCTGCATCTGGTACGCGGAGACGCTTTCCGCTATCTGCACGGCACGCGGCGGAGCTTCGACTTTATCTTTGCCGACCCTCCCTACACGTTGAAAGAGTTGCCCGGAATACCGGCCCTTGTCATCGGGAAAGACTGCCTGAATGAAGGGGGCGTCTTCGTCATGGAACACCCCCGCGAACACGACTTTGCCTCTCTGCCCCACTTCAGGGAGCGGCGGGTGTACGGATCGGTCAACTTCAGTATATTCGTCAGAGAAGGGGCGAAAACAGACGCATGAAAGACTCGGCTATGCGTAGCCTGAGAGGGCGTTTCAGCCAGCGCGAGGAGACGAGTTTCTCGCAGTACTGCATGTCGTGCAGGAATATTTTTTTCATCTGCCGGGCAAAGTCGCCCTGATAGACAAAGGCCGTAATCTCAAAATTGTGTTCAAAACTGCGAAAGTCCATATTGGCAGAACCTATGCACGTGAGCATATCATCAGAAACGACCAGTTTGGAATGCATAAAACCCATATCATATAAAAAAACCCTGGCCCCGGCTTTCACCATATCGTCAATAAAGGAATGCGAAGCCATGTTCACCGCTTTGGTGTCGGAGCGTTTGGGCAGCATCAGGCGCACGTCTACACCCCCAAGCGCAGCAGCCTGCAGGGCCTGGTTCAGGCCTTCGGTAGGCAGGAAATAAGGTGTTTGTATGTATACGTAATTCTTGGCGTTGGCTATTATGAAGATAACCGCCTGAAGGAGCGTACGCCATTGCCCGACAGGGCCGCTGGTGAGTATCTGCATTATGTTATCCCCAAGTGCAGGCAGGGGAGGGTAATAAACACTGTCGTTCAACAGCTTTTTGCTGACCACATACCAGTCGATAAGGAAGGCCGATTGCAGGCCGTATACGCCTTTCCCCGTGAATTTAAAATGCGTGTCGCGCCATTTGCCCAGCGAATTGCCTTTGAGGTAACGGTCGGCCACGTTCATCCCGCCCATAAAGCCCGTTTTCCCGTCTACTACCACGATCTTACGGTGATTACGGTAATTCACCTTGCTGGTAAGTACGGGAAAGGCGACTTTCAGGAAGGCGTATACCTCTATCCCGGCAGCTTTCATATCGCGGAAGAAACCCTTTTTCACATCCCAGCACCCCACGTCATCATACAGCAGGCGCACCTCGACCCCGGCCCTGGCTTTGGCTACCAACAGGTCTCTCACCCTTCTGCCCGTCTGGTCGTCCATGAATATATAATATTGAATGTGTATGTGATGCCTGGCTCCTTCGAGGGCTTCAAACAGGGCTTCGAATTTATCCTCCCCCCCGGTGTAAATAGTAATATCGCTGCCATACAGCAACGGGCACTGGTGGTTGTGCCCCAGGAGGTTCACCAGGGGAGTATAACCTTCGGGTACCGTGCAGGAGTCATGCGGCGGCTTTTTGCCTTCCTGCGGGAGTTTCATTATGCGTTTGTGTGTACGCCTTGAAATGATGCGCTTCTTGCGGTTATCCTGTCCGAAGAAGAAGTAGAAAACCAGTCCCAGTCCGGGCAGCATTAACAGCACCACCACCCAGGGAATAGTCTTGAGCGGGTTCCTGTTCTCGGTGATAATCACAAGTATCAGTCCCGATATGGTGATACTGTACAGGATAAATATGATTGACCCGACTATGGCTTGTAATGAAATACCGGTAAGCATCGATTCTCTTTGTTGTCATTAAAACATGCAAAAACCATCAGGTGATATAATCCGAGAATATCTGGTCCATACAGTTAGACGGCTCAGAGATCAGGATATTACCCTTGTTTACCGCCGGCACTCCGGCCGCAAGGCTATGCGGCGGTATGGAGTGGAGGACAACGCTCCCGGCGCCGATAACAGACCCTTCTCCCACTGTTATATCGCCCAGCACCGTAGCGTTGGCCCCCAGCAGGCAGTCGCGGCAGATGGTAGGATGGCGTTTACCTGTCTCCTTGCCTGTACCGCCGAGGGTTACGCCGTGGAGTATGGAGACGTTATCTTCTATAACGGCCGTTTCGCCAACCACCAGTCCGGTAGCATGGTCTATAAATATCCCTTTACCTATCCGGGCGGCGGGGTGAATATCCACGCCAAAGAGCTGCGATACCCTGCTCTGGATATAACAGGCCAGATAACGCTGCCCGTCCTGCCATAGCCAGTGGGCGATACGGTATAATTCGAGAGAAAGGAACCCTTTATAAAAGAGGAAAGGCTCAAGCAGGTCGTCAGTCGCAGGGTCTTTTTCGACGATAGCCATAAGGTCGCACACGGCATGCTCTGTTATAACATGTCCGTCTTTATCCAGCGCTTCGCTTATAACTGCGCCCATATCGGTGTTTTCATGAACAAAAAGACACTGGTTGGCAAGAAGCGCACTAAGCGCATGAGGGAAATCAGGTTGTTTAATGATCAGCGTCTCTAATAAATTACTGAGAAACGGCTCTTTTTGCGCCGTCCGTACGGCCTCGTCCCGCAACAACTCCCAACTAAACCTGCTGTTATACTTATGCTCCATATTATTTCACGAATTGAGCATCAAAGATATACATATTCGTGTGCACTTCCAAAAACCTCTCAGCCGGAGAGGGTGGCAGTGTCTGAGCCGGCCGCCCGTTCAACACCGGCCTGACAGTCCGTTCGACACCAGGTTGGACGATGCCCCCCGGACTGTCCGAATTCAACAGCCGGCCGTACACTGCAAAAACCGGAGGTTACTGTATTCCCGGCGCCCCCTCTCTGCGTCTGCTATGCGCGCCCTTCCTTCCGAATTCCTTATACACTACTTTATAAGCTCTTCACACGCTACTGTGTCAGGTGCTCACACACTAGTGTGTTAGGTGTTCACACGCTACTGTGTTAAGAGTTCACACACCTTGTGTGGATAGTTCCACACGCTACTGCATTAGATTCTCACAGTTACGCCTGTTAGCGCTTCACAGCTATGCCTGTTAGCGCTTCACAGTTATGCCTGTTAGCGCTTCACAGCTATGCCTGTTAGCGCTTCACAGCTATGCCTGTTAGCACTTCACAGCTATGCCTGTTAGCACTTCACAGCTATGCCTGTTAGCACTTCACAGCTATGCCTGTTAGCGCTTCACAGGTATGCCTGTTAACACTTCACAGGTATACTTGTGGATTCATAGTGATCCGGGTTCGATGCAGAAAATCAACGGCTCCTCATTGCTGCCTCCCTTACCGCTCCCCCCAGGACTGTCCGAAAACTAAATCTAAGCTCCGGAGAGTCGCATATTTGCGTTTGTGCTCAGACAGGCGCTCGAATAAAAAAGCCCTGCCGGTTAGTTCCCGGACAGACCCTCCCTCACCTGAGGACAGCATACTGTAAAAACGCCTGCGGAGCCTTCACCCTCAGTCGGTTTTATGAATTACCGGCCGGATGCTTTGCGGTGAGAGTGGCAGAAGACATAACAAAAAAGGCAATCGCATAAAAGCGATTGCCTGATACCTGTGAGCCGAAAGCCGGACTCGAACCGGCGACCTATTCATTACGAATGAATTGCTCTACCAACTGAGCTATTTCGGCAGGTCTGAAAGGAGGTCTTTGAGAAAGCTGTCCAAATCGGCATCCAGGTCTTTCAGCAAAGGATCGTCCAGTCTGAATATGTCGTCATCAATGAAAAGAAGTTCTTCCGCTACCGCAAAGTTTTCGTCTACCAGACTTACTGAAAACGGACGGAGAAAATGTGCGTGATTAAATTGTCTTTTGGAGGTAAGGGAGGTGAGCGCTGCTTTCAGAACCGGGATTATCTTTTTGTAGAAGGTTGATTCCTCACTGTTTACCCAGTCAAAGATGACAATCCTGCCCAGCAGGTTTTCTTCTTCCCCAAGGATCTGAATTTCGCCGCTTTCTGCATCTGCCTGAACATATAGATCGCTCATAAGGCTGCCGGAGTCGTCTGCTGTAAGCTTTTTGATCACCGAAGCAAACGTATTTTCTATGACTGACAGAATCTTTGCGTTGTTAGCACCCATATTGTTTATCCTTTTTTTCAAGACCGTGCAAAAGTATAAATAATTTTCAAAGCAGCTAATTTATTCATCTCTAATTTGAAGGTTCAGTTTCCTGTCGTTCATTATCCGCTTTTCCAGCGTCGTTATGTATAATTCCTGCTTCTGTGTGTGTGAGTTTCCTTTTCCTTTGTTTTTGCCAAACAGGTCTGAGGATACCTTTGCCCACTCGAGCGCCTTTTCGAAATCGCCGGCAATCTCGTAGCAGAGCGCCAGGCTGGCGGCTGATTTCGCCCTGTTACTCCATTGCTGCGTGTGGTCGTATATGTATTGCCAGCGCTCGGCAGCCTTCTCCCATTTTCCTCCGGAGGCGTAGGCGGCAGCTTCTTTCCAGCGTGCGCCCGGGCCGGTAAAATACCAGCGAAGCTCATTCTTCCAGTGAGGCACGAAGGCCTGGTGCATTTTCCCGCCTATGTAGCCGCCGCTTATTCGCAGGGCGTCGTCGGTAGTCGGGAGCAGTTCCGAGAGCATTTCAGGGCTGTATGCTTCTTCGAAGAAAGAAACGCTGTCGGACATCGTAATGGTGATGACCGGGTTTGTCCTGCCGGGCAGGTAGCTGCGTAAAATACCTTTCATCTCTACATCGATGGAGCCTGTCAGGTAGTCTTCCCTGTAGGCTGTCACTTTCTTTTTCGTTTCAAACAGCAGCCGGTCCAGGGATATGACGGCGTCGGTTCCTGTTTCTTTGCAAAGGGATGTAACGTCTTCGCGGGTCAGTCTGGCGTCTTCAAGAAAGAAGCTGTCTTTGCGCGTTCCTTCGTGAAATAAGAGAACGTCGTCGAAGAAGTTTGTCCCGGCAATGGCGACGCCCAGGGAGCGGCAGGCGTCGAACAGGGCGCTGTCGGCATTTGCCCTGCAGGTGTCCTGTGGCTGGCCAAAGAAATTAAACTCGTATCCGGTATCCGGCGGCTGGGGCAGTGCATTGTTGACGATAAGCACTTTGCGGACACTTTTAGGGTACGTGACGTCTGAAGGGTTATACGTCTCTATGCCCACGTAACGTATGGAGTCGCAGGCTGCAAGCAGACAAATAACCGGTAGAAGGCAGTATGTCTTTCTCATAGAAAAACCTGATATTTAATTGTTCTTTAACGCGGCAATAGCTTCTTCGATGCTTTTTATCTTGCTTTCGGCGTCGGCTTGTTTTTTGCGTTCGGCTTCAATGACTTTGGCGGGAGCCTTGTCTACAAAGTTTGTATTGCCTAACTTTTTCATAACCAGGCTGAGGAAGCCCTGCTGGTAGCGGAGTTCTTCGTCCAGCCTGGCCAGTTCTTCTTCAACGTTGATTTTATTGATCAGCGGGATGATGTATTCCGTTGTTCCGACAAGGAAGGATATTCCGGCCGCAGCCTCTTCTTCGGCGGAAGGCGGGGAACTGAGCGTGACGACACCTATTTTCTCTGTTACCGGATTGAACCTGTCGTCGTGACTGCCTGCAATGTACAGGCTGAGCGGTTCTCTGGCCGGGATATTTTTCTGGAGGCGGACGGTGCGTATGCCGCCGATGATTTCTTTGACGGTGTCGAATCCTTTCAGGTAGGCCTCGTCTGCTGATGCGGCCTGCGGCATAAGGGATATCATGATGCTTTCGCCATCTTTGCGTGGCTCGAGCGCCTGCCATAGTTCTTCGGTGATAAAAGGCATGAACGGATGCAGCAGCCGGAGCAGCGAGTCGAAGAATCCCAGCGTAGCCCGGTATGTGACGACGTCTACAGGCTGCTCGTATCCCGGCTTGATGATTTCGAGATACCAGGCCGAGAACTCGTCCCAGAACAGTTTGTAAGCCGACATTATGGTTTCGTTCAGGCGGTATTTGCCGTATAGCTCGTCCATATCGAGGATTGCGCGGCTCAGTTGCATACCGAACCATTTTATTGCTATTGCCGAAGCCTCGGGCTGGGGTATGGTTTCGTCTACCGTCCATCCTTTTATCAGGCGGAAGGCGTTCCATATCTTGTTATTGAAGTTGCGGCCCTGCTCGCAAAGGCTTTCGTCGAATGGCAGGTCGTTGCCGGCGGGGGATGTGAGCAACATGCCCATCCTGACGCCGTCGGCTCCGTATTTATTCATCAGTTCGATAGGGTCGGGCGAGTTCCCCAGCGACTTCGACATTTTGCGCCCCTGCTTATCGCGCACGATGCCGGTGAAATACACATTCCTGAAGCAGGCTTCACCGCGGTATTCGTAGCCCGATATGATCATGCGGGCAACCCAGAAGAATATGATTTCGGGAGCTGTAACCAGATCGTTTGTCGGGTAATAATATTTAATGTCGGCATTACCGGGATTGTTTATGCCGTCGAAAACGGAGATAGGCCACAGCCATGATGAGAACCAGGTATCGAGGCAATCTTCGTCCTGCCGTAAATCCGACAGCTTCAAACCGTCATTCCCTGTTTTTGCGCGGGCTGACTGCAGGGCTTCCGCTTCGGATTCGGCCACTACCAGTCCGCCTTCCGGCAGATAGTAAGCGGGGATACGATGGCCCCACCACAGTTGCCTGCTGATGTTCCAGTCTTTAACGTTCTCCATCCAATGACGGTACATGTTTTTGAACTTCGCCGGGTAGAACCGGATAGTGTCGTTCTCTACGGCTTCAAGCGCGGGCTTCGCAAGGTGTTCCATCTTCAGGAACCATTGCATGGAGAGTTTGGGTTCGATAGGCACATCCGTCCGTTCCGAGTATCCTACGCTATTGGTGTAGGCTTCCGTCTTTTCCATAAGGCCAAGCGCTTCGAGGTCTTTATCAATCTGCCTGCGCACGGCGAAGCGGTCCATTCCCTCGTATTGCAGGCCGTGGGCGTTGAGCGTTCCGTTATCATTGAAGACGTCGATACACTCAAGGTTGTATTTCTCCCCCAGCATGTAGTCATTTACGTCGTGCGCCGGGGTTACCTTCAGGAATCCCGTACCAAACTCCATGTCTACGTATTCGTCTTCTATAATCGGGACTACACGGTTTACTATCGGTACAATAACCTTCTTCCCCTTCATATGGGCGGTTTTCGGGTCGTTGGGATTGATACACACAGCTACATCCCCGAATATCGTTTCAGGGCGGGTGGTGGCTATTACTGCGCATTCTCCGCTACTGCTTCCTTCCACCATATACCTTATATAATATAGCTCGCCATGCTCTTCTTTATGGATTACCTCTTCGTCGGAGATGGCAGTCTGAGCCGCCGGGTCCCAGTTAACCATGCGTATGCCGCGGTATATGAGGCCCTTGTTGTACAAGTCTGCAAACACCCTGATGACGCTTCCGGAGCGTTTCTCGTCCATCGTGAAGCAGGTACGTTCCCAGTCGCATGAGGCGCCCAGTTTCTTCAGTTGTTCAAGGATGATACCCCCGTGTTTATGCGTCCATTCCCAGGCATGCCGGAGGAACTCTTCGCGCGTAAGGTCGTTTTTGAGGACGCCTTCGCCGGCAAGTTTGGCTACTACTTTAGCCTCAGTAGCTATGGAAGCATGGTCGGTTCCCGGAACCCAGCAGGCATTTTTACCCTGCATACGCGCACGCCGCACCAATATATCCTGGATAGTATTGTTGAGCATATGCCCCATGTGCAGGACGCCGGTGACGTTCGGGGGCGGTATCACTATCGTAAAAGGCTCGCGGCCGTCGGGCTCAGATCTGAAAAAACCCTTTTCCAACCAATAGCTATACCATTTCTCCTCTACATCAGCGGGGTTATACTTGCTTGCAATTTCCATACTTTCCTTTATTTACTGAGCTTAATTTTCATGAGCGGCAAAAATACGATAAAAAATACTGGTGGACACGGACGTCATCCGTTAATTCGGGATGGAAGGCGGCTGCCAGAAAGTTGTCCTGCCTGGCAAAGAGTATCTTCCCCTCGTAGCTGAGCAATACCTCCACCCCCTGTTCTGCCCGGCAGATATACGGCGCCCTGATAAACACGGTGTGATAAGGCTCATCGCCCAATGCAGGGATGGGCATATCAGCCTCGAAGCTGTCAGCCTGGCGTCCGAAGGCGTTGCGCTCCACGCAGGTATCCATCAGTCCGAGGCGCTGCTGGTCGCTGTTGTTGATGTGTTTGGACAGTAGTATCAGCCCTGTGCATGTGCCGAAGATGGGCAATCCTTTACGTCCGGCCTCGGACAGGGGATTAAGCAGGTCGTAGCGCACGAGGAGCTTGCCCATCGTGGTGCTTTCTCCTCCGGGAAGGATCAGCCCGTCTATTCCGTTCAGGTCTCCGGGGTTCAGAACGTCGGTAGTTTCTACCCCAAGGCGGAGCAGCATGTTGCGGTGTTCCCTGACGGCCCCCTGAAGGGCTAATATTCCGATTCTCATTATCCTCGCTTACCAGCCGCGGTGGGCGATCTTGTCTTTGTCTTCCATCTGGGCCACGCTCTGTCCGCGCATTGCTTCGCCCAGACCTTTGGATACTTCGGCGATGAGGGCGGCGTCTTTGTAGTGGGCCACCGCTTCAACTATGGCTTTGGCGCGTTTTGCGGGATTGTCTGATTTGAAGATGCCTGAGCCTACGAATACACCGTCGCATCCCAGTTCCATCATCAGGGCGGCATCAGCCGGAGTAGCGACGCCCCCGGCGGCGAAGTTGACAACAGGCAGCCTTCCGAGTTCTTTCACCTGCACAACCAGTTCGTATGGCGCGCCAAACTCCTTGGCAATGGTCATAAGCTCCATTCCCGAAGCGCTGACTACGCGCTGTATGTCTTTGTTGACCTGGCGTATGTGCCTCACGGCCTCTACCACGTCCCCGGTTCCGGCTTCACCTTTGGTGCGTATCATTGCCGCTCCCTCGCCGATGCGGCGAAGAGCTTCGCCAAGGTTGCGGGCGCCGCAGACGAAGGGAACCCTGAAGTCTGACTTGAGTATGTGGTATACATCGTCGGCGGGTGTCAGTACCTCGCTTTCGTCAATGAAGTCTATCTCCAGGGCTTCGAGCACGCGAGCTTCGACAATGTGTCCGATGCGGGCTTTTGCCATTACGGGGATGGATACGGCTTGTTGAATCCCGGTTATCATTTCGGGGTCTGACATTCGCGCTACGCCTCCCTGAGCGCGAATGTCGGAAGGTACGCGTTCAAGGGCCATTACGGCTACTGCGCCTGCTTCTTCGGCTATTCTTGCCTGTTCGGGATTGACAACATCCATTATCACTCCGCCTTTAAGCATCTCGGCGAGGCCGGTCTTTACGGCCCATGTGCCTGTTTCTTTCTTAATTTCCCTCATAATTTGCAGCTTTAAATAGATTAATTGGTTTAATTTACATGTCGCAAAATTACAGAGAATAATTTGATATGCAAATTTGTAGCCCCCGCCTCCGGCTGTCACTGTCTTCTCTGCGCCTTTGAGAGCGCAGGCTAGGCAATGCAGGCATGGAAAGGGCAGTTTCCGGGCGGTCGCGGAGTGGATGGTGCGACGTCGGTCTTCGGCCTTTGGCAGATCATGAAAACGGGCGATAATCCCCATGAAGTCGGAAATGATGAACAAAATGGAGGGAACAGTGTTGAAAAAGGTGAAACATTGGATTGATTTAATTGGCGTAAAGTCATGAATATGCGCGAACTTCGCCACAATAAGATATAATGACTAATTGCGTTAAACCAATAAGAGCGTATGCGAGGCAATGCAGGCATGGAAGGGGCGGTTTCCGGGCGGTCGCGGGGTGGATGGCGCGGCGTCGGTCTCCGGCCTGTGGCAGATCATGAAAACTGGTGGTAATCCCCGGGAAGGCGTAAACGATGAACAAATTGGAGGGAGCAGTGTTGAAAATGATGAAACACTGGATTGATTAAACAGGCGCAAAGTCATAAATATGTGCGAAATTTGTTACAGTAAGATAAATGAATGATTGTATTAAACCAAGACGTTAAGCCAAGACCAGAGTTGTTCATATTTTTCATTCCTCGTTTTTCAAAGAAGAGGGGCGTCTTTCTCCCGTGGTTAAACCCGGGAAAGGATGCTCCTCTTAGTTTGTCCGGCGCAGGGAGCCCGGCCGTAGCATGGCGTAAACGATGAACAAAATGGAGGGAACAGAGTTGGAAAGAGTGAAACATTGGATTGATTGAACAGGCTTAAAGTCATAAATATATACTTACTTCGCCACAGGATAAATGCATAATTATATTTAACCAGGACCTGACTTGCTTATATTTCTCATTCCACGTTTTTCACGTAAGAGGGGCTTCTTTCTTCCGGAGTTAAATCCCGGGAAAAGATGTCCCTCTTAATTTGCCTGACACCGGGCGCCCGACTGTCGCATGGCGTAAACGATGAACAAATTGGAGGGAATGTAGTTGAAAGAGATGAAACACTGGATTGATTATACAGGCTTAAAGTCATAAATATGTATTTACTTCGCCACAGTAGGATAAATACATAGTTGCATTTAACCGGGACCTGACTTATTTATATTTCTTATTCTACGTTTTTCATGTAAGAGGGGCTTCTTTCTCCCGCGGTTAACCTTGGGAAAGGATGTCCCTCTTAATTTGCCTGACACCTGTAGCCCGGCTGTGGCA
>JAISBL010000094.1 GCA_031266215.1 Tannerellaceae bacterium
ATATCTGCAATATTTTATTAGTTTTATTTTATTAGTTTTGTAAAACCAACGAAGCGATGGTGAAACTTTATACCATTGTAACAAAAAACGGTTAGGGGATCGACCCCTGACCGTTTTTATCAACAAAGCTCAGAATCGACATTACCCATTGTATAAAATGGACATAAACAGATACTAAGTTATATAGAAGAAAAATTATTTGACACAGTTAAATTTACACGCCCTAAAATAATTGTGAAATATAAAAGGATTGCTTTGTGTTTTTTTCATATTTGTACGTGAAAATATCCGACAATAAAGCGTCTTATTCATTAATAGGCAGATATATGAGCATTTCGGAAGTAATAGTGTGAAATATGAAAGGATTACTTTTTTTCATATTTGTACGTGAAAACATCCACCACTAAAATGTCTTATTCATTTATGCAGGCAGGTTATAAGAAAACCGTTTTTGTCAACAACCACATGTCGTTTTATCCCTTTAACCTTTTTGTTACCGTCGATGCCGTTTAAAGAACAGTTATTGCCCCAACGCACACTCCGGCTATCCATTATGCCGACTGTGGGTTCTTTATTATTCCGACCGGGTTTGGAACGAACTTTTTCACGTAATTCATTCAGACCATTTGCGATAATAATAGTAAACCGGTTGCCGCCCGGGAAAATCCGATGGAAGCATCCGCCACTGACAGTCGGTTTTTACCGGATAGAATATTACATTCCGCACCTCACGCAGATCATATTTCCTTTTCCTTTCCCGGATATGCAGCGCTTTCTTTATATATCGTCACCGGGTTTCCGTCAAATTTGTCCGATACATTTCTTTTTAGCTTCGTCACTTCAAAGAAAATATCTGTTCAGCGAATACGGAAAATCTTTATATTTTTATTTCATTGAAATTTAAACAGGCTCTTACCAGTGAGAATATGCCTGATCTATCTTAATGAGCTATAATGCACTAAAATAATATAAATATTACCCCTCGTTGGGCGTAAAGCCAAAAATGTTTCTACTTTTGCCGTTCAATATGTAATTGCAATCTATGATATTGATGAAAAATGACATTGGACTGTTTATTGCCGGTAGCATTATGATGTTGACGCCTTCGTGCCTTGGTGGTGGCGATGTAAATAACTTAACAGAAGTAAAAGACGCACAAATATCCTCTCTCGTCCTCTCTCACGACTCAATAACAGGTCTTTCGAATGTGAAGTTTACGATAGACCAGGTTAACGGATTCATTTTCAATAACGACTCGCTGCCCTATGGGACAAAGATAAATAAAGTCACCTGTGCCCTGACCTATGTAACAGGCGTTAATGGCGTCGGCGTAGTGCAGGATGCAATCGGAGGAGACTCCACTATCTGGTGGAATGGAACCGATTCGCTGGACTTCTCGCAACCGGTAAGGTTTACTCCCACCGCCTACGACGGCGTTACGACAAAGACCTATAAAGCGTGGGTTAACATACACCAGATAATCCCCGGCCTGATGGTCTGGGAACGCTTCGCAGCCCCTGTCACGGGGATAAGCGCAGATGAACGGAAAGTAGTCAGCTACACCTTAGTCACCGGCGACAGGGAAAAAGTCTACCTGATGTACTCCCGTGTGGGTAAAGACAGCTATTTGCACTACTCGGCGGTAAACGACGCAAAAAACTGGTCGGCATTACCCCTGACAGGCCTGCCCGAAACAGCAGACCTTACTCAGATTACCCCTTACGAGGATACTTTATATGTACATTCGGATGGCAGCCTCTATCAGTCGGCAGACGGCTCAAACTGGACAAAAGTAGAGCAGACGCCCACTGTCGGCGCGATCTTAGGTGTGCTGAAAGAAGGACGTAACAAACCGTCGGCTCTGGCGGTTATCGTAGAAAGCGGAAGTTCGCGCTTGTTTGCCGGAATGAACAGGGACAAGCAGTGGACGGAAGGTTCCGCTGTGCCTGACAACTTCCCGCAAAGCGGCTTCGGCAGTCTAAGCTACTACCGTGTAAGCAGCGAATACCTTACCCTCGTCGGCGGAAAAGACAACGAAGGACGGTTATTGAATACTACATGGACCACGGGCGACGCCCTTTCATGGGCGCTCCTTTCGGGAGAACAGGACAGCTTCTTTGAAAAGAAAGCCGGCGCTATGCTCACGCTTTACGACGACAAGCTCTATCTTATGGGAGGTATAAACGCCGAAGGCAGGGCTTCAAAGGATATTCACGTTTCCATAGACAGCGGAGTGACCTGGTCGGTGGCTGATTCGCTGAAAGCCTTCCCAGACGAATATGCAGCAAGGGGATACGCCTCCGTTGAGGTAGACGACAACAAGTATATGCTGATTTTCGGAGGGAAAACAACGAACGGTACCAAAACACTGGATGAGCTATGGCGCGGACGTATCAACCTGCTAAAATAACGGTTTGTCATGACGCCAGCTTCCTTTCAGAGAATCGTAGTACTGGTAAGCCTCTTTGCAGGCTCATATCCTGTTCTCCGGGCACAGGAATACAAATTTGAAACAGGAGGTATGGCAGGGGGCGCCTTTTACATGGGCGACGCTAATAAGAACACGCCATTCAGGGGGATGAATGCTGCTGCCGGAGCTGTATTCAGGTATAATGCCAATTTCAGGTGGGCCGTTAAGGCTAACCTGATGTGGGGACAGGTATCAGGAACAACATACGGAGGGGATAATGTATATCCCGGAAATGCACAGGCGGCTTTTCGTCGCGACCTGTTTGAACTTGGCGGACAAATGGAGTTTAATTTCTTTCCATACAGCGACAAGTTCGCCTATGCCAATGCAAAGCGTTTTACGCCCTACGTGCTGCTGGGCCTGGGGGCGACGGTGGCTCCCGGAAGCGGACGTACATTCGCCGGTATAAACCTGCCCGTCGGCATAGGAGTGAAATACAAGATCAGAAACAGGATTAACCTGGGATGCGAATTTTCGGTGCGTAAACTGTTTGCCGACGATTTTGATACGACTGACGAAAGTAACGCCATTCTGAACAATCCATACCAGATGAACGGAAGCTCTTTTAAGAATAAAGACTGGTATTCTTTTCTGCTACTCTCCGTTACATGGGACTTCGGCCCGCGTTGCAGCCAGTGCAACAATAGCCGGTTGGATTTATAAATGCTAAATACATATGTCGCTGATAGAGAAGATAGATAAAAAACACTTGCCGCAACACGTCGCAATCATCATGGACGGTAACGGCAGATGGGCGAAGGAGAAAGGAATAAGCCGCCACCTCGGACATCAGGAAGGTGTTGTGTCTGTCCGCAAAACGGTAGAAGCCGCCGCCGCCCTGGGATTGAAATACCTTACAGTCTATACCTTTTCTAACGAAAACTGGAATCGCCCTGAAGAAGAAGTGATCGCACTGATGGAACTCTTAGTCACAGCCATCCGCCGCGAAACGCCGGATCTGATGAAAAACAATATCCGCCTGACAGCTATCGGCAACCTTAAACGTATGCCCGAAAGCACATGCAAAGCATTGGACGAATGCATAAAACAAACATCAGCCAACACAGGTACCACGCTTGTGCTTGCCCTTAGTTACTCCTCCAGGTGGGAAATAACCGAAGCGGTGAAACAGATAGCCGTCAACGTGTCGGATAAGAAATTAAATCCCGGCGAGATAAGCGAAGAAATAATATCCGCCCGCTTAACCACGAAAGATATACCCGACCCTGACCTGCTGGTAAGGACAGGGGGCGAAAAAAGAATAAGCAACTTTTTGCTCTGGCAAATATCGTATTCCGAGCTATACTTTACGGATATCTATTGGCCGGATTTCAGAGAAGAAGAATTGTATGGAGCCATATTGTATTACCAGCAGCGCGAACGGCGTTACGGTAAAACAAGTGAGCAATTAAATCTATAAGACAAAAGCTGTGTTAATATGTGTAAGAGAATAGTGCTGTTTATTGTTTCCTTAAGCTTTGTTTTTGGAGCATTTGCCCAAGAAAGCGACACCATACCGGCGGCAGGTGAAGCGCCTGCGGAAGTACCGGTTATTTCGTATTCGCTTTCGCCAAAGAGATATAAGATTGCTGACATTAAGGTGTCGGGACTTAAAAAGGATTTATACGAAGACTTCACCATCATCGGCCTTTCAGGCCTTTCCGTGGGCGATGAGATTACGGTTCCGGAACCGGATGGCGAAATAACGGCTACAGTAAAACGTTTCTGGAGGCACGGGCTGTTCTCAGACGTAAAAGTGCTGGCCACAAAGATTGAAGGCGACCAGATATGGCTTGAGATACAACTCAGGCAGCGCCCCCGCATATCGCAGGTCAATTACTTCGGAGTAAAAAAAGGCGAACGTGAAGAGCTTGATACCCGCCTGGGATTCAGAAAGGGTTATCAGGTGACGCCCAACCTGATGGATCGCGCCAAAACGCTTATACAAAAATACTTCGACGGGAAAGGCTTTAAAAACATTGACGTAAACATAGTGCAGAAAGACGACCTCGCACACGAGGGAGAAGTGATTGTAGATATACATATCGACAAAAATGAAAAGACGAAAATCAACGAGATAATCTTTTCCGGCAATGATGCCATCAACGCATCACAGCTAAGAAAAGCCATGAAGAAAACGAACGAAAGATTCTCCCTTCTCCGTCGTTTCAAGACGAGCGTACTTGAGCTCTTCAGCACCAAGAAATTCACAACGGAAGAATACGAGAATGACAAAAAGAACCTGATAGACAAATACAACGAGTATGGATACAGGGACGCAGTCATACTCTCCGACAGCGTTGTCAACATCAACGACAAGAGGGTAAACATATACCTGTCAATCGAAGAAGGCAGGAAATACTATCTGAAAGACATCAATTTCATAGGCAACACACAATACCCTACGGATTACCTGGCAAACGTCCTGCAAATGAAACCCGGAGACGTATATAACCAGAAAAAACTGAACGAACACCTGAGCACCGACGAAGAGTCGGTAGCCAATGTCTACTACAACAACGGATACCTCTTCTTCGGCGTAGACCCGGTAGAAGTGGAAGCCGAGAATGACTCCATCTCACTGGAGATACGCATACAGGAAGGGCCGCAGGCTACCATCAACCGCATCATCATAGAAGGAAACGACAGGCTGTATGAAGACATCGTACGCCGGGAACTGCGCACCAAACCCGGTATGCTGTTCAGCCGCGACGATCTGATGCGCTCCGTCCGCGAGCTGGCCCAAATGGGACACTTCGACCCTGAGAATATGAATCCTCAACCTATTCCCGACCCTGAAAGCGGCACGGTTGACATCAAATACTCACTGGTATCCAAGGCTAACGACCAGGTAGAATTTTCCGCCGGATGGGGACAGGTAGGAGTCATCGGCAAGCTGAGCCTGAAGTTTACCAACTTCTCCATAAAAAACTTCCTGAACCCCAAAACCTACAAAGGCATAATACCGCAGGGAGACGGACAGACGCTGACCCTAAGCGGGCAGACCAACGGCCGTTATTACCAGGGTTACAGCATCTCATTCATGGATCCCTGGTTCGGAGGGAAACGGCCCAACACCTTGTCGGTAAACGCGTACTACTCCAAGCAATCGGGGGTTAACAGCGACTTCCTGTCAAACTCAATGTCAAGCTACGGTTACAATCCATACGGTTATAGTTCATATGGTTACAGTGGCTATAACCAGTACAATTACGGCTATGACCCGTACAACAGCTACGAACTGGCTTACGACCCCAACCAATCGCTCGAACTGATAGCCGTCTCGGCAGGGTATGGCAAACGCCTGAACTGGCCCGACGACTATTTCCAGTTCATGGCTACGCTGAGCTACCAGGTATATCTGCTGAATAATTGGGAGTATTACCAATACACTATGGGCTTCACTACCGGATCGAGCCATAACATCAACCTTGAGCTTATGTTGCAACGCAGCTCCATAGACAACCCGCTGTACACGCGCCGCGGCTCACAGTTCTCGATCTCGCTGAGCGCTACGCCGCCCTATTCCCTGTTTGACGGAAAGGATTACGCCTCCATGTCGGCAGCCAGCCGGCATAAGCTGCTGGAATATCATAAATGGAAGATCAAGGCAAAAGTGTTTACACCGCTGCTTCCTCTGACGGTCAAGCGGACGCCGGTTCTGATGTCGCGCATTGAATACGGCTTCCTCGGCCATTACAACAAAAACAAGATATCCCCCTTCGAAACCTTCTATATGGGAGGTAGCGGTATGACCGGATATACCGGTATTATGGCCAACGAAACCATCGCCCTGAGAGGATATGATGACGGAAGTATCGCCGGCTCCGGCAGCAGCCCTTACGGATATGCATACACCCGCCTGGGGATGGAACTGCGATACCCCTTCCTGCTCGAGCCATCCTCCACTATCTACGGACTGGCATTCGTAGAAGCCGGGAACGCCTGGGCAACGCTGAAAGATTTTAACCCCTTTGCACTGAAACGCTCGGCCGGAGTAGGCGTACGCATCTTCCTCCCGATGATCGGACTTATGGGTATCGACTGGGCCTACGGGTTTGACAAGCCCGACTATTACTCTACAAGAGGTGGAAGTCAATTCCACTTCATCATAGGTCAGGAATTTTAATAAACGCAATTAAAAAAGAAGAACAAGTATGAAAAAAATTATTGTCTTATGCAGCCTGCTGCTACTCTGCTCATGGACAGGGATAGCGCAAAAATTCGCCCTGATAGACATGGAATATATCCTGAAGAACATTCCCGCATATGAGATGACAAACGAACAACTGAGCCAGGTCTCCAGACAGTGGCAGAACGAAGTGGAAGCCATCCAGCAGGAAGCCCAGAACATGTATAAGACCTACCAGGCAGACCTGGTGTTCCTGTCGGCAGAGATGAAGTCCAAACGGGAAGAGGCCATAGTCAAGAAAGAACAAGACGCACAGGAACTCAAACGTAAGTACTTTGGTCCCGAAGGCGAGCTTTACAAAAAAAGGGAAAGCCTGATGAAGCCCGTTCAGGACGAGATATATACCGCGGTGAAAGAGATATCGGAAGCAAACAATTATCAGCTCGTTATAGACAGAGCCTCGGCTATGAGTATCATTTTCGCCTCCCCGAAAATAGACATCAGCAACGAAGTATTACGAAAATTAGGATATTCGAAATAATTCCTTACATTTGTGCGCTTTCGAGCAAAACGAGTAAATAAATTGGTTATTAACAAACAGATAAGAAAAATGAAGAGACTTATTGTATTACTATTTATGATTCTTCCGTTGAGTCTGTATGCTCAGGATCTGAAGATCGCCCATGTAAACATTCAGGAAATATTTATGGCCATGCCAGAGATGTCATCCATAGAAAAGAAAATAGCCGACCTGAATGAAGAATACACCAAAGAGCTGAAAATAATGGAAGACGAATATACAAAGAAGTATTCCGACTTCGTCGCACAGCAGGACTCATTGACCGAAAACATCAAACTGAGAAGAATGCAGGAGATTGAAGAAATACGCACCCGGATGGAAAACTTCGTTTCCGTAGCCAGAGAAGACACACAAAAGAAACAACAGGAGTTTTACCAGCCTGTACGCGATAAGATCATGAGCGCTATCAAATCAGTAGGAGACGAAAAAGGCTACACCTACGTAATAAGCATGGAACCCTCGCTCTTCCTGTATACAGGAAACAGCTCCATTGACGCCACCCCGTTCGTTAAAACAAAACTGGGATTGCAATAAATAGCAGACAATTTAGCAACGATAAAAACAAGAGAGAGAGAGACTGCCTCGGAGAACCCCGGACAGTCTCTGTTTTATTTCCATGAGCAGCATAGGCATATTCGACTCCGGATACGGAGGGCTCACTATCTTTGACAAGATACAGAAAGCCCTTCCCCGGTATGACTACACATACCTGGGAGACAACGCCCGCGCACCCTACGGGACACGCTCCTTTGACGTCGTATGCCGTTTTACGCGGCAAGCCGTTATGCGACTGTTCAGGGAAGACTGCCGCCTGGTGATATTGGCATGCAACACCGCCTCGGCCAAGGCCCTGCGCAACATACAGCAAAAAGACCTCCCACGGCTCGACCCGGACCTTAGAGTACTTGGCGTCATCCGCCCGACAGTAGAAGCGATAGATAGCATCAGCCGTACAAAACACGTCGGCGTGCTGGGGACAACCGGAACGATAGTCTCGCGATCCTACGATATTGAGATCAAACACCTCTTCCCACATATCACAGTAACAGGAGAAGCCTGCCCGATGTGGGTGCCACTGGTAGAGAACAACGAGTACAACTCGCCCGGGGCCGACTATTTCATAAAGAAACACCTCGAGCACATACTCACGCTTGATGGTGCGATAGACACGCTCGTCCTCGGCTGCACTCATTACCCCCTGTTGCTGGACAAAATAAGAAGCTTCCTCCCTCCCGGGGTCACCCCCTTTCCGCAAGGCGGGCGCGTGGCCGAAAGCCTGGCCGACTACCTGTCCCGGCATCAGGAGATAGACGGGCGGTTAACGAAACAAGGGCGGCGAAGATTCCTCACCACCGAATCAGTTGGCAAATTCTCCGAAACAGCTTCCATCTTCCTTCACCAGTCCATCGAGGTAGAGCAGATCACATTAACCGAAAGCCTGCAATGAGTCGCCTGATCCGACTGATAATACCATGCGTCTTATTACTACTTCATGCCGGCCACAGCCGGGCGGAAGGAGAGATGGACCGTTACCTCTCAGGGCTGGGACTTGTAGACGTCAGTCGCCGGGACTCCACCCTGCGTGTCGATATCAGATACGCAACGCCGGACAACATAATAGGCACAGTACTCTACAACGGCATCACCGGAGCCTGGCTGCGACCCGAAGCGGCAATCAGGTTACTGAAAGCCCAGCGGCTGCTGCGCGAAAGGCATCCCTCCTACTCGCTGCTCATCTATGACGCCGCCCGTCCCATGTCGGTACAGCGCCTCATGTGGAACACAGTAAAGGGAACCGGCAAGACAAACTATGTGAGCAACCCGGCTAACGGTGGCGGGCTGCACAATTACGGCATGGCCGTAGACGTAACCATAGCAGACGCCACGGGTGTACCCCTGCCAATGGGCACGCCATTTGACTATTTCGGAGAAGAAGCGCATACCGGCAATGAAGATTCCCTCCTAAAGCGGGGCAGGATCACTCGCGAAGCCTTCCTTAACCGCCGCCTGCTAAGGGATGTAATGAAGCAGGCCGGTTTTATGACCATCCCCTACGAATGGTGGCATTTCAACGCCTGTACCAGAAAAGAAGCCATCCTCAAATACCCGCTTATAGACTGACCACATGTGCGGTAATAGAATTTACGGAATAGCTCATGAACCTTTATACCTTAGTTCGACATAAGAGTAACCTTCACGCGGGCAGTGCCACTGGCGCATTTTACAGGGGTGCCTTCTTACCTCGAACCCGGCGTTTTTAGAGCCCTGAGTTCAGGATAAGAAAAGCAAAAAAGAAGCGTAGCAAAGTTTGTCACGGCAATGACGGTATGTGAGGCATTGATTAGTCGTCCCTTAAAAGATTGTCATATGACTGGTTTTTAAATAAATGACGTGCGTTTCATTGTGTAATAACTACAAGATTTCGTATCTTTATGGTATAAATTTTGCAATAAAGCTGATATGAAAAACACACCAATAGACCAAAAGGTTGCCAGTGAGGTGATAAGCAGTTACGGGCTGGCGAATTTCGGTAAGGCTACTATACGGGAGGTGGTAGCAGTATCCTCTCAATTGGAAAAGCAGACAAATACCGAGTTTATCCACATGGAGATGGGAGTTCCCGGACTTTGCCCGGCACAGGTAGGTGTGGAGGCGGAGATCAGATCCCTGCGTAACGGCATAGCTTCTGTATATCCCAATATTAACGGACTGCCGGAACTCAAGTATGAGGCTTCGCGCTTTATAAAAGCCTTTATACAGGCTGATATAGCGCCCGAATGTTGCGTGCCGGTCACAGGCTCCATGCAGGGAACGTACGCTTCTTTCCTGGTTTGCGGACAGTGCGGCGCCCCGGTGAAAGACACGATACTTTTCATTGACCCCGGTTTCCCTGTGCAAAAGCAGCAGATCGCGGTTCTGGGGTATAAGTTCGAGTCTTTCGATGCATATGAATACCGCGGGGAGAAGCTGCGTTATGTGCTGGATAAGTTTCTTTCCAAAGGCAATATAGCTGCCATCGTCTACTCCAACCCCAATAACCCTGCGTGGTTTTGCCTCACAGACCGTGAACTCAGGATAATAGGAGAGACGGCACAAGCGCATGATTTGATAGTGATAGAAGACCTGGCCTACTTCGCGATGGATTTCCGCAAGGATATGGGTACACCTTTTCAAGCGCCATATCAGCCATCGGTGGCCCATTATACAGATCACTGCATATTGCAGATTTCCGGCTCAAAAGCCTTCAGCTACGCCGGGCAACGGATAGGTGTGACGGCAATATCCAACCCACTGTACCACCGACGCTATCCGGCGCTTGCACAAAGGTATGGGAGCACCGGAGAGTTTGGCCCCGTATACATCCACCGCGTACTGTATGCCCTGTCTTCGGGTACAAGCCATTCGGCCCAGCATGCGCTTGCCGCGATGTTTAAGGCCGCGTCCGACGGTGATTTCGACTTTGTCTCATGCGTAAAGGAGTACGGACGCCGGGCTAAAATGCTTAAGGAGATATTTACACGACATGGCTTCATGATTGTCTACGACCGGGATCTGGACGAACCGATAGCCGACGGCTTTTACTTCACAATATCTTACCCCGGAATGACGGGTGACCGGTTGGCTGAAGAGTTGATATACTATGGAATAAGCGCCATCTCGCTCTCCACTACCGGGAGCCGCCAGGAGGGATTGCGCGTCTGCACCTCCTTCATAAAAGACCATCAGTACGCACTGCTGGATGAACGCCTTAAACTGTTTAAGGAAAACCACCCGATCCACCTTTAGAGCAGGAGTTGGTCGTGGATTGGCTATGCCGGTACGCTACGTACAACAATAATATAAAACCAATTTGGAGTAATACCCAGGGCCTTCCTTAGCATGTGAATATCTGCGTTTTTCGGGGCGGGCGTCTTTTCCTCCGGGTGAATCCGGGGAAAGACGCCCGCTGCTTTTTGCCGTGGCGGAAATTGAACTGCGGCGCAGTTCCATGATGGGGGATGACGTTTCGCCTCGTGGACTGCTATTTATGGGTTTGTCGGATTATGGCTTAAAAGACTGGACTACAACAGTCTGTTGGCGTCACCGGCGATGGTGGAAATATGCGCGGGTTGATGTGGTGAATGTTTGTACCTGTCTGAGGCCGGAAATGATGAACTATTGGGGTGGGAATAGTACGGCGGAGGTGAACTTCAGGGATGGTTTTGATGAGGGTATTAGGTTGATATACAGTAGCTTTGCATCGTAATTTAAAATTATTCAATATGAAACATCTTGGTTTTTTTCTCGTGGCGATGCTCATCGCCACTTCCGCCTGCAGCAGAGCAGGCGATCCTGAAGAAGGTGGCGTAACTATCGAAAAGGGACGGCTCGCCTTCATCCTTCCCGATGCCGGGAGGGCGGTTACTTATGCCACCACCGGTGAAGGCGCCGAAAACGGCGCCGATAATGATCTCCTTGGCATTTACATGTTTGGCGACGATGACAGATTCATCAGCCGTACTACGCATACCTACGGCGATGGTGAGTCGGTGAGCGAAGGGCGAAAGTTCACAGTCTCCGTCACCGGCTCGGGAGAAAGGCGGTTTGTTTTTGTCAAAGTTCCTTCCGGTCATTCACTGCCCTCTATTAGCGCAGGGGATTTAATTGGCGTACTGGCTTCAGCCGTTACGACGCCTTACACTACCTCCTCACCGCTC